>CAVJRU010000009.1:32404-49188 GCA_963652025.1 bacterium | reverse complement strand
AAAATTCATATTCGGTGAAGAGAGACATAAGCTGCGCGAAGATTGTTTTACCTTGGTTCATGGCTTGCGGGGTCCGGCATTAGTGTCGGCCTGCAAACTTACGAGTTCTAATCGAAAAATAAATTTTGCCTTGTAACTTATTATATTTTAATTTATTAAACCCTGCCGGAGATTTTTCTCCGGACACTAATGTTTTTTCTTCATTTTGTTGAGTGTTACAGATTGAATACTGTGTTTTACTGACTCTGACGGTATTTTTCTTATTGAAACATTATCGCTGAAAGCGATTGCTATTATGGAAAAAATCACTAAATTTGCGCCGCTCATTTCGAATAGGAGGCTCTTTTCTAGAGGGCGTGTGAGTTGAATGACCACATAAGTTCTTGATTTTGAAATATATAAAATAAAATTATAAACGTAACACAAAATGAGTGAAAAGAAACTCAATCTGAAGTATGCGGTTTATCTTCCGATAGCCCTGCTTCTTTTTCTCCTCCTTTGGTTCTTCCCGGTAGAGCCGGTAACCATCGGAAAACTTACTTTCGGTTATGACCTTTTCTTCGGTGAAGGCGTCCTCTCGCAGGTGGAGGCCAGGGTCATCGCCCTCTTTGCGCTTGCCGCAATGTTCTGGGTTTTTGAAATTATCCCGACCTGGTGTACCTCCACGATGATTATCGTCCTGATGCTCCTCACGGTTTCAGACCAGGCGGCGTTCACTTTCGCATCCGATTCCAATATCGGTTCTCTTGTAAGCTACAAGTCCATTCTTGCAACCTTTGCAGAGCCTACCGTGATGCTCTTCCTCGGCGGTTTCGCCCTTGCGCTCTGCGCTACGAAAGTCGGTCTCGACGCACAGCTCGCCCGCATCCTTATGGCTCCGTTCGGAAAGAACCCTCGAATGGTGCTTCTCGGATTCCTTTTCGTAATCGGCCTGTTCTCAATGTTTATGAGCAACACCGCCACAGCGGCAATGATGCTTGCCTTCCTCGCTCCTGTGCTCAGAAGCCTTCCTGATGACGGAAAAGGAAAAATCGGACTTGCGCTCGCAATTCCTATCGCTGCAAACATCGGTGGCATCGGTACCCCTATCGGAACCCCTCCTAACACCATCGCGCTTAAATATCTCAACGAACCTTCTTTCATCGAAGAAATCAACACCCGTCTCGCTTCTGCAGGCGAAACTCTCGGAGTCACATTTGAGCCTATCGTTCGCATCGGATTCCCTGAGTGGTGTGCTGTAATGGTGCCTTTCGCGCTCGTAATGCTGCTTTTCTCCTGGGTTGTGCTCCTTCTTCTTTTCCCGTTCAAGGTTAAGGAGATTGACCTCAAAATCGAGAGCAATCCTGTGAAGGACAAAAACTATTGGATTGTAGCGATTACTTTCATCGTCACAGTGATCCTGTGGATGACCGAGAATATTCACGGACTTAACTCATACGTTGTCGCAATGATTCCTGTAGGAGTCTTCGTCGCAACGGGCGTTCTCGGAAAGAAAGAGCTCAAGTCTCTTGACTGGGATGTGCTCTGGATGGTTGCAGGAGGTTTCGCACTCGGACTTGCACTCAATAAGACAGGTCTTGCATCTCACCTTGTAACTGCAATTCCGTTCGGACAGTGGATGCCTCTCCTTGTTTTGGCTGTCGCAGGTCTCCTCGCATACTTCCTTTCGAACTTCATCTCGCACTCTGCGGCTTCAGCACTCCTCGTGCCTATTCTCGCAGCTGTTGCAACCGGAATGGCCGGAACCCCTGCATTCGAGGCAATCGGTGGTGCACAGACGCTCATCGTGACTGTGGCTGTGACTTGCTCCCTTGCAATGCTCTTCCCGATTTCCACTCCGCCGAATGCCATCGCGCACTCAACCGGACTTATCAAAACCAAGGATATGGCCCTTACAGGTGCTATCATCGGCGGCGCGGGAATAGTACTTTTGTATCTTGTGATGACTCTTATAGGACTTCCGAAATTCTAGACCTCTTCTGGTCGGATTTTTGTGGTGAAAAATTTTTATGAAAAAATCATATAAGTTTGTTTTAGTTGCAATGGCACTTCTGACTGGTTCAGCAAGTGCCATTGCGGCGGATTGGAAGGACAATATCAAAATTTATGGATTTGTCCGCAATTACATGGCCTACGACTCAAGGGAGAGCCTCGCGGGAACCGGTGACCTTTTTTACTATCTCCCTAAAGACCAGAATCTCAATGAGGTGGGCGAGGACTTGAACCAAAAGAATCAGTTCAGGTTCCTTTCCATCACATCGCGCCTCGGAGTGGATGTCCTTGGCTACCAGTGGGGTAAGACCACTTTCGGCGGCAAGATTGAGGCCGATTTCTATGCCGGACTTACGGGAGTGACAGGTACGGCAAATTTCCGCCTTCGTCAGGCCTACCTCACCGCTGCCTGGAAGGACCTCCCGATGGGAAGCAGCACAGCTTCGGTGAATCTTAAGATAGGTCAGGCCTGGCACCCGATGGCAGCCGACCTCTGCCCGGTGTTCACCCTTGAGTCGGGAGTGCCGTTCGGACCCTTCAACCGTTCGCCGCAGGTTACTCTCGATGCGAATCTCGGTGACCACTTCATCCTCACGGCTTCAGCCCTCTGGCAGATGCAGTACACATCCACAGGTCCTGACGGGGCGTCTGCAAACTACATCAAGTATTCTTGCACTCCTGAGGGCTACTTGGGCCTTACCTACAAAACCGGAGGATTTCTCGCAAGGGTCGGCGCGGATGTCCTGAGCATTAAACCCCGCAGCACCGGCAAAGGAGGTTATTTCGACACCACTGGCGATTCCCCTGTATGGACACCTGCAACCGTTAAGGTTTCCGACCGCATCACCACGGTTTCTCCGTTTGTTTATATGCAATATGTAAACGGAGGCTTCGAGTTCAAGGCGAAGACCATCTATGCCTCAGCAGGCGAGCATATGAACATTCAGGGCGGCTACGGTATCACGAAAAAATGCACCGGTGAAGGTGAGGACGGGCACTATGAGTATGCCCCTATTCACACTTCATCTTCTTGGGCTACAATTGCTTACACGTTCAAGAAAATCTGGAAACCGATGATTATGGCTGGATATTACAAGAACCTTGGAACCTCCGAGGACCTTGTGAACACTGACGGGAATGTTCTCGAAAGCGATTTCTATTTCGCCAAGAACAGCTACCGCAATCTCAACCAGCTCTACCGTGTATCTCCTTCCATTGTCTGCACGCTCGGACGTTTCAGCATCGGACTTAACTACGAGTTCAGCGGTGCACAGTACGGAAAACCGGGAACCGTGACCGTTGGCGAAAAGGCGGTGAATGTCTATAATGTTCACGGTCTTGCGCTGGAAGGACTGCACTGGGTGTACAATCACCGCGTGCAGGCGATGTTCAAGTTCTCGTTCTAGCCAATCGAAGGCGAAGAAAGGGCGGTCTTCCGCGTTGTGCTCCTTTCTTGGTTATTATAGCCGCCCAACCCGGGCGGCTATTTTTATGTTGAAATAAAATCGTAAATTTGTGAGATTTTGTGAATCAACTAAATCTGACAATTTATGAAACTTTATAAGAAACTTACTGGTTTTCGGGAGAAATATGTCGACACTCTCGCAAAACTATATGACTACGCTACGACGTTCTACGACAAACGTCCTATGTTGGAACTTCTCGGCACAGATTTGAAGTACACCTACGGCAGCTTCAAACACCAGTGCGACGCCCTCTCGCGCAAACTTTCCCAGTACGGAATCGGCGCTGGAGACAGGGTCGCAGTGCTTTCTCAGAACACTCCGAACTGGACTGTGGCGATGTTCTCCCTTGTGCCTTTCGGCAGGGTGATGGTGCCGATTCTTCCGGACTCTTCCGAGAACGAGATTACAAACATCCTCACTCACTCGGGCTGCAAGGCAATATATGTCTCAAAACGCTATTTAAGCAAAGTCTCCAAGGAATGTATCGACCGTCTTACGCTTGTAATTGACATAGAGGATTTTTCTCTAATCAAGAGGGATGACGATGCCTTCACTTGCGACGGACACACAGTCGCCCCTCAGCCGGATGACCTTGCAACCATCATCTACACCTCCGGCACTACCGGAAACGCTAAGGGAGTGATGCTCAGTCACCGCAACCTCTGCACCAACATCGTGATTTCCTATCACGTGCACAAAACCAACGAGAAAGATGTGTGGCTGTCAATTCTTCCGATGGCCCACACATACGAGATGAGTATCGGACTCCTGTATCCGATGTTCGTGGGCGGTAAAGTCGTATATCTTCAGAAACCGCCTACAGCGACTGTCCTGATGGCTGCTCTTAAGAAAGTACGCCCGACAACTATGCTCTCCGTACCTCTTATTATAGAGAAGATGTATAAAGCAAGCATACTTCCTACAATCCAGAAGAGCCGAATCCTCAAGTGGATGCACCGCAATATGGCTCCGGTTCTCTATTGGTTCGTGGGACTGAGGCTCAAGAGAACCTTCGGCGGACATATGAAATTCTTTGGCATCGGCGGCGCGAAGCTTAATCCGGTAACGGAGAAATTCTTGAAGAAGGCTCACTTCCCGTATGCAATCGGCTACGGTATGACCGAGTGCGCACCGCTCATCTGCACGGCCGGGGTGAAACAGACCTACGTCGGCACCACCGGCGGGGCAGCCTACGGAGTGGATGTGAAGCTCATCAATGTAAATCCGGAGACAGGGGAGGGAGAAGTTGTAGTGAAGGGTGATAACGTGATGCTTGGCTACTACAAGGACCCTGAGCGCACCAAGGCGGCATTCACTGAGGATGGCTATCTCCGTACAAATGACCTCGCCAGCATTGACAAGAAAGGCCGCTACAGCATAAAGGGCAGGCTGAACAATATGATTCTGGGACCTTCCGGCGAGAATATCTACCCGGAGGAAATCGAGAAGGTCATCAACGATTTCGAGGGCGTGGATGAGTCGCTTGTGGTGGAGAGGGACGGCAAACTGGTTGCTCTCGTGCAGCTGAGCAGCAATGTCCTTGACTGGAACCAGGATAGCGAGGACCAGCTCTTCGAGAAAATCGAATCCAGCAAGAAGGCCATTCTAAGCTACGTGAACAAGAAAGTGAACCGTTCGTCCAAGGTAAATGACATCGAAGTGGTGAAGGAGCCGTTCGAAAAAACCGCCACCCACAAAATCCGCCGCTTCAAATATCACAACTCCGCCGACCCGAAAGCCACGAAGTCTCAACCTGAGCAGGAGTCTTCAGACGAGTCCAAATAGGATAAAAGAGGCCGAATAAAATGCGGTCACCTCTTTCTCATCGCACAAAAAAAGGATGACTTTTTGGGTCATCCTTTTTCGTTTGTAAGAGATTGACTTACTTAATCTTGTTGTAGCCGTATGCGGAGGTGTCGCCGAGCTCAAGCTCAATCTTCATCAGGCGGTTGTACTTCGCGATGCGGTCGGTACGGCTGAGCGAACCGGTCTTGATCTGGCCGCTGTTGGTTGCTACCGCGATGTCGGCGATTGTTGTGTCCTCGGTCTCGCCTGAGCGGTGAGATGTGACTGTGGTGTAGCCGTTGCGGTGAGCCATCTCGATGGCGTCAAGAGTCTCGGTGAGTGAACCGATCTGGTTGACCTTGATGAGGATAGAGTTGGCTGCGCCGAGTTTGATACCTTTCTTGAGGTACTCCACGTTGGTTACGAAGAGGTCGTCACCCACGAGCTGGCACTTGTCGCCGATAGCCTTGGTGAGTTTTACCCAGCCTTCCCAGTCGTTCTCGTCGAGACCGTCCTCGATGGAGTCGATAGGGTATTTCTCAACGAGAGTCTTGAGATACTCGATCTGCTCGTCGTCAGAAAGTTTCTTTCCGTTAGGGTCCTTAGGGAGACCGTTGCTGAGCTGCTTGTAGTCGTAGTAGAACTTGCCGTTCTCCTGAACGCTGAACTCAGATGCCGCGCAGTCCATAGCGATTGTTACATCCTTGCCCGGCTCGTAACCTGCCTTCTTGATTGCCTCAACGATGCAGTCAAGAGCGTCGTCAATGCCGTTGAGTGCAGGAGCGAAACCGCCCTCGTCACCGACTGCAGTTGAGAGGCCTCTGCCCTTGAGCACTTTCTGAAGTGCGTGGAAAACTTCTGCGCCGACTCTTACACCCTCTGCGATGCTCTTCGCACCTACCGGACGAATCATAAACTCCTGGAATGCGATAGGAGCGTCTGAGTGTGCACCGCCGTTGATGATGTTCATCATAGGGACTGGAAGGACGTATGCGTTAGGACCGCCGAGATAACTGTAAAGCGGCTGTCCGAGGTATGCGGCAGCGGCCTTCGCAGTTGCGAGTGAAACGCCGAGAATTGCATTTGCACCGAGTTTCGCCTTGTTCTTTGTGCCGTCAAGCTCGATCATAGTCTTGTCGATTGCCCTCTGCTCGAAGCAGGACATTCCGATAAGTGCAGGTGCGATGACCTCGTTAACGTTCTTCACTGCTTTGAGAACGCCTTTTCCGCAGTAGCGGCTCTTGTCACCGTCACGAAGCTCAATGGCCTCGTTCTCGCCTGTTGATGCTCCTGAAGGAACAGCCGCAGTGCCAATAACACCGCAGGCAAGTTTAACTTCAGCCTCAATCGTAGGGTTTCCCCTGGAGTCAAGGATTTCCCTTGCGCTGACTCCAATGATTTCGTAATCTTCCATCTTTTTAATGTTTTAATTTAACTTATTGTTATATACCAAATTTCAATTAAGGAGGGTTTCCTCCGGGAGATTAAAACGCAAAATACAAGCCAAAACTAGCTCTGCCTGCCATTTTGTCGGATGGATTTTGGCGCGGCAATCCGCCCCAAAACAAAGCCGCTCGAAGCGTAATAGGGGATGGAGTGCAAGGCGCACGGCGAAGCCAAATACCGGAGCAACCTGAAGGTTGTGAGGATTTTGGCAAGGCGAGTAACGCGGCAATCCGCCCCCAAACAAAACCGCTCGAAGCGTAATAGGGGATGGAGTGCAAGGCGCACGGCGAAGCCAAATACCGGAGCAACCTGAAGGTTGTGAGGATTTTGGCAAGGCGAGTAACGCGGCAATCCGCCCCTATTACGCTTCGAGAACGAGGCCGTCGTAGGCAGGAAGTATATTCGGACAGGAGCCATCAGTATTGGCCGGCAGCGCCTCAAGCTCCGTCACAAAATCGCGGTAGCGCGGCAGGCGGTCACTCAGATGCGTGAGCCAAGAGTGCTTTGCACCCACCTTCCGGCAGACCTCTTCCGCCTGCTCCAGCCCCCAGTGGGAATTGTGCTTGCCTCGTTTTACGGTGTTGATGATAAAGTGCTCCAGCCCGTGAAGTTTCTCAAACTCCTCTTCCGGGATGTAGTTCATATCGGTGCAGTAGGCAATGTCTCCGAATCTGAATCCTAAAACGGGAAGTGCTCCGTGCATCCCTCGGATGGGGATAATCGTCACTTCGTGCGCTAAGGTCGGGTCTTCCTGCGAGGAGGAGTCTATCTGTTTGTAACCCACCCCTGAAATCCATTCCAGATTTGGTGCTGAGTTGTTTTCCCGTACCTTGAACGGAGCGTCGGTTATGTTGTGCACTCTCCATTCCGGCGCCCCAGGGTATTTCTTCTCGGCGAAGGCGTAGGAATATTCCCTGCGGAGGGACTCCTCCACATAGCTCTCGCAGTAGATGTCGCAGGCGCGGCCCTCCGTGTAGTTCAGAGCCCTCACGTCGTCAAGACCCCCAGTATGGTCCTTGTGGTTGTGGGTGAGAAGAATCGCGTCCAGATGGTGCACCCCGGCGCGAAGCATCTGAGTGCGGAAATCCGGACCCGCATCCACCAGAATCTGCACTCCGTCGTATTCAACGAAAACGCTTGACCGAAGCCTCTTGTCAAGGGGGTCGGTGCTGCGGCACACCGGGCAGTTGCAGCCGATTACCGGCACGCCCTGCGAAGTCCCGCTTCCGAAAAATGTTAGTCTAACCATATTATTCCTCCTCCGCATCAAGAGCGTGAATCTTTGTATTTTCCTCTGTCAGAACTACTTCAGTTGTGCTGCCAATGAGCGACTTATCATAAGGCATCCACACCTTAATGTAATTTTCCGTGTAACCGGACATCATTCCATCCTTGTCCTTGCTCTCGAAAAGAACTTCCGCGCTGTCCCCGATGCAGCCTCGAATGAACTCCGTGTGCAGGCTCCGGCAAAGTTCTTCAAGGCGTTCCACCCTCTGAGTCTTTACGCTGTCCTGCACCTGGTCCTTTCGCTCTGCAGCCGGAGTTCCGGCCCTACGGGAATATGGAAATATGTGGATGAAAGACGGCTTCACTCTGTCCCTAAGGAATGAATAGGTTTCCTCAAAAAGTTCCTCCGTCTCACCAGGGAATCCCACGATTACGTCGATGCCGAAGAAAACCTTGCGGGGAGCAAACGCCTTGCGGATATATTCGATTTTGCGGGCGAAGGCTTCCGTGTCATAGCGTCGTCCCATCTCTTTCAAAACGGTGTCGCTTCCGCTTTGGAGAGGAATGTGGAAGTGGGGGAGGAACTTTGTCCCGCTCACAATCCAGTCCACCATCTCTTCCGTGAGAAGGTTCGGTTCAATGGACGAGATTCTGTACCTTTCGATGCCCTCCACGGCATTCAAAGTCCGGATGAGGTCGAAGAAATTTTCCCCCGTGCTCTTTCCGAAATCTCCGGTGTTAACTCCGGTGAGGACAATCTCACGGCATCCGGAAGAAGCAATCTCGCACGCCTTGATGGCAATCCTTTCTATGCTCTCGTTGCGGCTTTCACCCCTTGCATAAGGCACTGTGCAGTAGTTGCACTTGAAATCGCATCCGTCCTGGACCTTAAGGAAGGAGCGGGTGCGCTCGCCGGTGGAATAGGCACCAAGAAAATCCGAGGCGATACCCTTTAAGTCTGCGTCGGCATTATCACTGATTGGAGTGTCATTTGCCGCAGCCCCGTCACACTCTTGTTCAAAATAGGCAAGCATAGCGGGCACTACGGCGCTTTTCTCCTTCGCACCGAAAACTTCCCTCACCCCGTCAAGGGCAAGAATTTCATCCCGTTTGAGCTCTGCATAACACCCGGTGACAAAAATGGCGGCATCCGGTGAAACGCGATGAAGTTTCCGGATAATATTGCGGCATTTCTTGTCTGAATGTTCGGTCACGGAGCAGGTGTTCACAAGGAAAGCGTCGGCACCGCGGCTCCAAGGCACGACCTCCATCTCTCCGTCCCCGCAGGAGGAAAGCAGCCGCCTCTCGTAAGTCGAGGTTTCAGCATAGTTGAGCTTACAGCCCAAAGTAACGAAAGCTATTCGCATAATTTAATGTGTCATTATTAAGAGTAGGGGGTGAATAGAGGATGGAGTGCAAGACGAGTAACGCGGCAATCCGCCTTTATTCGCACCCGTACCCGCCGTCCATAGTGATACGGCTCCATTGAGCCTTCCCCCCCTGAATGGGCGGATTCTGCTTGGAAACGCGGATGGAAAAATGCTCCAAACGGGGATACCTCTTCTCCACCGCCTTCACAATCCTTGCGGCCACAGCCTCAATCAAATTTGAAGGCCTCGACATCTCCTTTGCCACAAGTGCATAAACTTCAGCAAGGTCCACCGTGTCCGCGAGGTTGTCGCTCTTTGCGGCCTTTGTAACATCCACTTCGGACATAAAGTCAACGATGAATTTGTTGCCGTTTTTCTTCTCGCTTTCAAGGCATCCGTGATTGGCGTGGAATTCCATTCCCTCCAGTTCAAGTAAACTTGTCATATTGTGTTGATTTATAAATATTTATCTTTTCTTCCTGTTCCTTGGTCCATTCTCCTCCCGCACGCCTTTTCTCTGTGGGCGGTCTACGATTTTCTCCGCTGCCCCACAGTGCGGCGCAACTCCAAGAATGAACACGCAAGGCCTTTTCCCTATGCTGAATCCGCTTTCCGCGACATCTTTTCTCCATTGTGAAACCGTCTGGGTGCGGATAAACTCGGACGGAAGAGTTATGTCTGAGGCAACGCAAAGAAGCGTTTCACCCTTGCAGACGGAGATTATGTCGGACAGCATCGAGTCATTTCGGTATGGCGTCTCAATGAAAATGTGGCTTCGCCCGGTTGAGGAAACAGTCTTTTCAATCGAAGATAACCTCGGGCGCCTTTCCGTAGTCTTTGCCGGAAGATAGCCGCAGAACTCAAACCCCTGACCGTTCAGACCGGAGCCCATAAGTGCAAGCATAAGGGACGAGGGGCCCACGAACGGCACGACCCTTATCCCTTTGCGGTGGCAGAGCGCAACAAGTTGAGCCCCTGGGTCGGCAACGGCAGGGAGTCCGGCCTCCGAGATGAGTGCGACGTCTCCGCGGCTGAAAAGGTCAATGTAAGACTCCACCTCTCTCGCCTCGGTGTGCTCGTTAAGCGTGTGGAACTCAAGAGTTTCTATGCTGCCGCGAAGCCCGGCGCGTGAAAGATAGCGCCTCACCGTCCTCTCCTCCTCCACTACGAAGATTTTGATGCTTTTCAACTTCTCCAGCACCGGTGCGGGGATGACCTCAGCGGGGTCTGCATCCTCACCAAGAGGGGAGGGCACCAGATAGAGGCTATATTTTTTATTTTCTTCCATTTTTCTTTCTTTTTTTTGCGGTATCTTTTTTCTCCACCGGAGCGACGCTTACTGTCTTCAGGCTGTCTCTGTCCTCCTCCTTGATGCCATTGAACTCCATCTGGTAGGCCATACCCACACCATTCCTCTGTGAGTTGTCCAGATAGTTGGAGTACTGGTCGGCCGAGTGCGAGAACAGGTTGAGCCTGAGCGAACCGCTCTTGTTGAGCTTTATCTCGATGTCAATGTCGCCCACGACGTCAGAGTTGGAACTTCCGCTCTTGTATTGCTTGTTTCCTATGTTTCCGTTGACCACAAGCCGGTTATTGAACAGCTGAGTGGACACCGCCACATCAAATACGTCGTTGCCCTTGGAGTTCGGCTGGTAGTTAAGTCCGAAGTCCAGCGGGATGTTGAGTCTCTGGAGGATGTTATTCAACTGGTTTGACATCACCTCCGACACATTGGAGTAGAGCAGGGTGGAGTTGTTCACGATGCCGCTCTGCTCGTCAGGAAGGAAGCTGTTGGAGATTATGAGCGAGAGGAACTGCTTCTGAATCTTGTCCTCAGTGCTCAGGGCGCTTTCCACCTTGGACTTAACAGTCGGGTCGATTTCCGGGATATTGATTGAAAATCCCAGACGCGGGTTCTTGAGCTTGCCGCCGATTTGAATCCCGCATTCAACTGTCCTTCTGTTGCTTACGGAAGTCGTGTCCGAAATCAGTGTCGAGAGCGATGCCTTGGTCTTGTAGAGCGCTCCGATGCTCAGGTCGCTGTCCATAATGTCCCCGTTGAAACGGATGGTACTGCCGTCGCTAATGCTGAAATCGCGGGATGCGAGTCCCATAGCGACGAATTTATAGTTTCCGCCGGTGATGTTGTAGTTTCCGTTGATGTCAAAGACATCCTGGTTTATGTTGAGTTCAATGACGCCGTTTCCGTTGGCTGTAAGAACGTTTCCGCTAGCCTTGTCCACCTCGATGAAGGCCGTAACCCCAGGGGTCGCTCCCACTTTAAGACTCACCCCGATGTCGGAAGATGCCTTCTTGCTCTTGCGGAGCCGGGACATCATCTCTTCGTATGGGTCCACCCAGACAAAGCTTTCCCGTTCCTTGAAAGTCAGCAGGCTGGTGGTTCCGGCGTTAGAAGACTCTGGAATAGGAATGTGTATGTTGCCTGTTTTTGTTGTAACTGCGTCTATATCAAGCTGAAGCTTCTCCAGCGGGCCGTATATCTTTACATTCCCGCTTCCGAAAATCTGCCCGTAAAAGTCAGGGCTCATCGCGGCGGTGGTGTTTATGCACTCCATATCTTTGACTCTGACGTCCAGGTCCAGACTGAGGGCTGAGAAATTGTCGGTGTAGTTGATGCTTCCGTTCACTTTGCCCTCCGCTCCGAAACGGTCTTTCACTGAAACGTCGTCAAAATGGGCTCCGAAATTGTCCAGATGCACCGGTCCCTCAACATAGTATGGGACATTGGTGAAGAGAAGGTTCAGCATTCCGTTTTTGAGTATCACATCCTCTGAACGGATGGAGAGATTGCTCAGAGGACCGTCCACATAGATTTTCCCGGAAAGCTCACCGCTCATCCGGTCGAAAACGTCCTTGACGAACGGTGTGGCATACCCGATGTCGAAACCGTCCATCTCGGCGCAGGCTTCAAGTCCTTTGCTGAAAGGTGTGTAGTGCCCGTCCAGATTGAGGGATGTGCGTCCATCGAGGTTATTCCTGGCGCTGACGTCAAACCTGCGGAATTCCTTGTCCCAGTCGCATTTGAGAGCAAGCTCCCCGACGGGTTCCCCTGCTATGAATGTGGAATCGCTCAGAATGTTCAGAAGAATGCTTTGGTCATTAAGAGGGGAGATTACCTGCGCAAAT
Organism: bacterium; assembly: GCA_963652025.1. GTDB lineage: Bacteria > Bacteroidota > Bacteroidia > Bacteroidales > UBA932 > Cryptobacteroides. The sequence continues at coordinate 36,755 of CAVJRU010000009.1, read as the reverse complement.
CCTGATGCCTTTCCCTGAAGGGCTATATCAGGGGTAATGAGAGGGTTGACGACCGAAAGGTCAAAGCGTTCGAGAGTCATCTGGAGCGTGTCGGCGTTGGCCTTGGAAAGGCCTCCCGTGACGCTTACGCTCTGGTCGTCGCTCGAAAGGATGAATTTGTCCACCTTCACACCGTCATTTCCCAGACTTACCTCACCTTCGTGGATGCTCCACTGGCGTGAATTCAGGAAAACGGAAGAGGGGAGAAGCCGCACGTTGGCCTGAAGATTCTCAAGAGGGTCGCGGCTGAGTTCTCCGAGAGCATAAACTTCACCGCTGTTCTGAACCTCTCCTTCATTTTCGTACTGAAGCCCGACTCCGAGGTTGTTGTTGTCCGCGTAGAGCTTGACGAGGCAGTTCTGAAGAGACCCAGTTTGACCGATCTGCACCCTCTCGCACTCAATCTTACCGGAGAGGTTGTCCTCATCATTGTCTATCGTGGCGTCAAGGTCCTTGATGAACTTGTCTCCTAGTGCCACTCGGGAAGATGACAGGGAAGTCTTAAGTTTTCCCTTCTCGTTGAGTTTCAAGCCCACGCGTGTGCTGTCGGCAATGTAAAGTCCCGGTGAAAGGAAGGAGAGAAGCTCTCTGGTGTCGTGGAAATTGAGCGACAGGTCGTAACGCCTGCCATCCCACTGCGCTTTGGGGTCTTTGTAGAGAACCGGGAGGTCTCTTCGGGTTGTAACGTTCTGAAGGTCAGAGATAAACTGGGTCGGAGTGCCGGTGGCGACATAAAGCCCGTCAAGAAAATCGGACTTGAGCTTGATTCTGAAAACGTCGTCCTTGGTTATAGCCGTGAGGGATATGTCTCCGATTTCCTTCACGCCCTCATCGTTCTCGAGTTCTATGCCCCCGATGCTTGCGGAACCGATTATGGACTTTCCTTCCCTTTGGGCAATATCCGCTCCGGCTCTGAGCCTTATCCTGGAGACGCCGCCCCTCCTGTCGAGTTTCAACGCCCCAAGGTCAGCGTTGCCCAGGTTCGCATAGAGTTTATAGATTTTATTGGCATTTTCAGCCGAGTAGGCATATGTTCCCTGGAAGAGGAAGTTGAGGTTGGGGTCGTTGCAGACCAGTTTCCCGTCGAAATAATCCTCTCTGTATTCCACTTTCGCCGCTATCCCCCTGTAGTCGTAACCGAGAAGGCCGAGCCGGCGGGCTATGAGAGAATCCACCTTCACCTCCATCCCGGCCTGCTTCCCGTCAGGAAGCTGCATATCCACTGCTGTTTCCACGCTGCAGCAGCCCAGAAGGTCGTTTCCGATGATTTTTCCCGCGTCAAGGTCTTTTGTTACCAGGTGTCCTTTGAGGCGTATGGGTTTGTCCAATTTTATCAGTTCGCTGAACCTCAGGTCCGCATCCAAGTTTCCGTTGAGCGAACGGATGGAAGGCTTGATTCTCAGTGTGTTAAGCAGCCCGCTGACCTCGCAGTTCATCATAAACGACATCCCCCGGGCGTAGGTGTCGAAACGGAAACTTTCCTCTGTCCAGGCGTTCACCATCCTGTCCACTCCCCGTGAAGTGAAGTAGCAGGAGGAAATTGTTGCGTCAATTCTCATCCTGTCCACGTCCGGGATGTTGAGAATCTGCCCGTTCACAGTCCCGGCGAAACTTCCGTCGTGAAGGCGTACCTTTATCCCCTTGAGGTCAAGGGCGCACACAGGGCCGCTCACGACGCCGGACACCTTTGCGATGAGCCCGGTTTCGGGAAGTGTCGGGGCGAAATACCTCAGAGTCTTGAAGTCCAGAAGCGACTCGTCTATGATTCCGTCAAGTTTGATGAGGTTGAGAAAATCGCTGAAATCCTTGGATGAGCTGAAACTCATCATAAAAAGCGGCAGATGAAGGGAGGAATAGGTGTCCGCGATGTCCAAGTCCTTGATTATCACCTTGCCGCGTCCCACCCGGACTTCTCCGTTTATGTCCTCGCAGACAAATCCGCTCCTCTCCCAAAATGCCATCCTCAGAACTTCTCCGGTCATAACTCCGCCTTTGAAGTGCATATTTTTTATCCTGAGGTTGATGTCCCTCACGTCAAGGTCCAGCCAGTCGATTCCCTCCTGGGTGATGGAGCCGTCTTTCCCGACGGTGTAGGCTCCCGGAGTCTCCTCGCGGTCTGAACGGTGGCTTATCATCCTGAAATCCATATTCTCTATCTGAACGTCGCGGATGGAGAATATGTCCTTGTCGTTCCGGGGAGATGGCTCCGTCTCCTTGTTGAGGCCGAACATCCTCGTGAGGTTCACGTCAATTCCATCCTCAATCACAAGGTTCATCCGCGCGTCCTTCACCCGGGCCTGCGAGAAATGGAAGCCTTCGCTGCCGATAAGGCTTTTGAGAGTGAAGGAGGCCATTATGTTTCCCGCCTTGAAAAGAGTGTCGACCGGAGTGTCGTTAAAGCCTGGGCAGACGTAGGGGCGGGAGTCCAGGACCACAAGGTCGTCAATGATGAGCGTGTTGAAGGGCCTCAAGTGGATTTTTCCGAAGCGGATGTCGGCATCGGTGATGCTCCCGAGCCATTCTACGGCCTTTTTCGCCACCGCTGTCTGCACCGCTGAAGACTGCACCGTTATGAGCGCAGTCCCGATGAGGACCACGATTACAACGACAACAATTTTCAGAATATGCAGAGCCTTTTTCATCCGATTCTTCCCTCTGTCGGGCCGCCTTGCACACGGTGAAAAGGCGACGTCCGAATAACTTACAAAGTTAATTAAAAGTTCTTATATTTGTGCCTGAAACTACAGCTAAAACCACTGGCACTAAAACAAAATAATGAAAATAAGAAATCTGATTTTTGCCTTTGCGGCTCTGGCGCTTCTTCTGGGGGGCTGCCGAAAAGACGATGTGGGACCCTTGAACCCCGGAACCCCGGATACACCATCCGAAGAGTCCGGAGGAAACACCCCTTCTGGGGACACCGATTCATCGGATGGTCTCGAATATGTCTGGGATTCGTCAGTAATTCCCGAAATAACTCTCAGTTTCTCTCTCAGCGAGTGGAATACGCTTCTTTCCTATTACGACAAAAACGAGAAAACCAAGGAGTATGTCCATTGTGACGTTACCTACCGCAAAGGAGACGACGTCTATGAGATTAAGGATGCCGGGGCAAGGCTTCGCGGAAACACCTCCAGACACCGTCCGGAAAAGAAGGCCGGAGACGGAACGCATCAGAAGAATTCAGCGCAGTGGCAGCATTGTCACTGGGGCGTGAACCTTCGGAAATTCACTAAGGACAAGGACCACAAGATTCACGGAATCAGCAAGATGACCCTCAAATGGTTCAATAATGACCCGACATATGTCCGTGAACCTTTCTGCTATGACCTTTTCTCCCGCGCCGGCGTCTGGACAATGGGGAAAGCGGTCTATTGCCGGGTCTGGGTAAAGGTGGAGGGGGACGACTCTCCTGCCTATTACGGGGTCTATACGATGATTGAACCCTACGACAACAAGTACCTTGAAAGGCGTGAAAGCGATTTTTCCTCTGCGGGAGGCAATCTTTGGAAGTGCTGTTACACATCCAACGGTCCGGCTGACCTTAAGTCGGTGAACGCCAATTTCGGAGAGGACAACAATTCCAGCGAATTCACTTACGAACTGAAGGAAACCGGTTCCGACTACCAGACAGCTCTCGCCCAGCTGAAAGATTTCATCGCGAAGCTCAACGGAAAGAGTGACGAGAGTTTTGTTAAGTGGATTAAACAGGTGTGCGATGTGGACTTGCTGCTCAGGACCTATGCGGTGAATGTGGCTGTGGGGATGTGGGATGACCACTGGAACAACGGCAACAACTACTACCTCTACTTCAATTCCCAGGACAAGCTTGATTACAAGGTCTATTTCCTCCCGTTCGACTACGACAACACCCTCGGAACCTCCAATACCTACGACCCGGCAAAGCAGAATCCTCTTCAGTGGGGAAATATGGGCAAGCTGATGACGAGAATCATCGCCATCCCTGAGTTCAAGCAGATGTATGTCAAAGAGTTGAAGAGCCTTGTCGCCTCCGGCAGCGCTCTGATGGACTATGAGTCAGCCACAGCAAGGGTCAGGGACTATCAGTCCCGCATTTCCGGCTATGTGGACAATGACACGGGCCAGGACTGCAAAATCGAGGACAAACCAGCCTCCTGGAGCAACGTAGACTACAAACTCCTCGGCACCTCCAAAAATTTCTTCACCGAAAAAATCAAAGCCATCGAAGCCTTGTAGCTCTTGAAAATTATTTTGTGCAAAAGCCCTTCACCGAAGGTCAATAGCCTATTTGTCGGTCTCCGCTTTGTCGAAGGCTTTGACGATTTTTGTG
>CAVJRU010000009.1:0-32394 GCA_963652025.1 bacterium | reverse complement strand
ATCTGGAGAGGCTTCAGAAACAGGCTAAACTCTTTGAGGATAAGGATATTTGTGTGCTGAATGAACCGGCTGTATTCTATGGCCCGGAGTTGCCGTTCTAGCGAAGTGCAGCAACTGATACTATCTTGAAAATATCATTCTTTGCTTTCAAAGATTCAATAGCCTATTTGTCGGTCTCCGCTTTGTCGAAGGCTTTGACGATTTTTGTGACTAGCGGGTGGCGGACTATGTCGGCGTTGGTGAAGGTGATGGCGGATATGCCCTTGATGTTTTCCACCAGCTTCATTCCCCTGAGAAGGCCGCTGTCGGCCTTGTTGGGGAGGTCCACCTGAGAGGCGTCGCCGGTGACGATGAACTTTGCGTCGCGGCCCATTCGGGTCAGGAACATCTTCAGCTGCCCGAGGTTCGTGTTCTGGGCTTCGTCAAGAATTACGCAGGCGCGGTCGAGTGTGCGGCCTCTCATATAGGCGAGCGGGGCAATCTGGATTGTGCCTTCCTCAATGAATTCCTGAAGCTTTTTCGGCGGAATCATATCCCCAAGCGCATCGTAGAGCGGCTGAAGGTAGGGGTCGAGTTTGTCCTTGAGGTCTCCGGGAAGAAACCCGAGCCTTTCGCCGGCCTCCACGGCAGGGCGGGTGAGGATGATTCTTTTGACCTCGCGATTTTTAAGGGCCCGCACCGCAAGGGCTATTGCGATGTAGGTCTTTCCAGTTCCGGCAGGCCCCACGGCGAAAATCAGGTCATTCTCGAAATAAGCGCGGACCATCTTTTCCTGGGTGGCGTTGCGGGCGGAAATGGGCTTGCCGTCGTTGCCGTAAACTATCGGAGCTGAGGCGTTTGCCGCAAAATCCACCGCGGTGGTCTCCGTCTCGAAAAGTTCCTCCACGTCGTAGGGGGTGAGGTTGCGCTTGTGAAGCCGTTTTTCAACCAGGCGGCTGAGTTTCTCGTTGAACTGGATTATGTCGTCCTGCCGCCCGTCAAGCAGCAGTTCGTTTCCCCGTGCGACCACTTTTAACTTTGGGAAATAGGCGCAGAGTGCCTCCAGAATGCGATTTGCCGGCCCATATATTTCAATGGGGTCTATAGCTTCGAGTTTAATGTTCTTCTTCATAGGGACAAAAGTAGTGAAATTTCGTGTAATCTTCGCAGGAAGTAGCTTAAAGTGAGGTTATCGGGCTGCTTCAGGAAAGTTTGGACATAGCCTTTTTAGAGTGGCCATCATCTTGTCGTAGTCGGCGGGATTTTTCCAAAGTTCCCGTTTCCCAGCATACTCCGCAATCGGAATCACGGTGTAGTGCGAGTCAAATCCTCCAGGGCGCGAACACCAGAGCGGGATGAGTTCAAGGGAGGAGAGCCTTGTGCCGCGGCGGTCCCGAACGAGGGTGAGCCTTGCTAGAAACTCCAGCTGTGTATTGGGGGCGCTCATATTCGACAGTGCGTTCCCCAGAGAATACACCACCGGGACTCTTCTGCTGCGGGGCTGATGGCCTTTTTGTTCAAGAGCCGTGCTATCCGCCCCAACCTGCTTAGCCCCGTCCCTTTGCCCTGCGACAAAAATGCTCGAGGTGTCATTACCTTCGTCCCTTTGCTCCGCGACAAAAATGCTCGCGGTGTCCTGGACTACGTGCGGATGCGCTCCGACGATAAGGTCCGCCCCGGCAAGGGCCATTTCCCGCGCGAGGGCCTCCTGTGCGGCATTGTGATGCAGTTTGTACTCCTCTCCCCAATGGGGCAGCACTATGCAGAAATCCGCCCGTTCGGCTCCCTCCCGGACGGCTCCAAGCAGTTTCTTCTTGTCAGAAAGCCTGTTTACAACAGTCCCCTCCGCTCCGCAGTTAGTTCCGTAGGTGGCGTTCACAAGGGCAATGCGTATGTTGTCGGCGCGGATATAAAGCGGGGTCTCAAGGCCGTCGCAGCCGGTTGAAAAAATCCCGAGACTGTCGCGAAGGCGGGAATAAACCTCCATAGTCCGCCGCCATCCCTTCGCCCCCTTGTCAAGAATGTGGTTGTTGGCTGTAAGAAACACATCCACTCCGCTTCGGGTCGCCGTAAGGGCATAGCCATCCGGCGCACTGAAGCAGGGATAACCCGTGTAGGGCTCGCCTGCAAGGGTAAATTCCATATTAGCGATGCTGACGGTGGCATTCTCTAAAAGCGGAGCAATGAGCCGAAGACTTTCATCCCAATGTCCCTCTTCAATCTGCCCCCGGTGCATCATCAAATCCCCAATGATGCAGACAGTTGCGCTGTCCGGTCTCTCCAGCGGAGCGGGCTTTGGCACAGGCCGTTCCCACCCGTACAGAAGCGTCGGGAGAGCGAGAAGTATTCCAAGATATCGAGTTTTCATCGTCTAAAGTCCGAGGAAGAGACAAAATGCCGCGGAAGGCATAGCGTCAAGATCCGCCTGCAAAGATACTTATATTGACTCACACAACCCCAAATATTAAGATTTTTTCTTATTTGAGAGAGCTGTCGCTCTTTTTTACTAAATTTGCAGGTTGCATCTTTTTGTGGCCGGCGGAGGGCGGTGTTACCTGGACGGAGAGCCGGACTGCAGAAACTGAAATTACCTTTGGGATTAATATGAAAAACAGTGTCAGAATAATTCTTGTCCTTTTTGCTGCGGCTTTGCTTTGCAGCGGATGCGACTTTTTACGCTCCATCGCGGGACGTCCGACAAGCGAGGATATTGCTAAAAAACGTGCTCTGATTGAGGCTGTCGAGGCTCAGAGGGCGCAACATAGAGCCGACTCTCTGAAAGCAGTCGCTGCAGCCCGAAAAAGAGAAAAGGACTCGCTCGCAGCTCTCCAGAGCCTTGCTCAGCTCTCTGTAAAAGTGATTCCGTCCAGCTCTCTGGGTGGAGTTAAGACCCCGGAGAATGTGGCGAAAGGCTACAGCGTAATAGTAGGGTCGTTCAAGTCTCTTCCGAATGCTGAGAGAATGGCCGAGAAAGCCCGCAGTTACGGCTTCCCTCCTGTGGTCCTTCACCTGGGTAGCGGGATGTGCGCCGTTTCCATCTGTCCGTGCGGCACTATTTCTGAAATTGCGCTTGCGTTTGAAAAAATTAAAGATGAAAAATTCTGTCCAAAGGATGCGTGGATTTTATTCAACGACTAGCCTGGCGCTGCTTCTTGGGGCGGCGGCTTTTTTTGCGGGGGAGGCGACTTCTTCCGCACAGTTTGTCAGCGACGCCCAATATCAGGAACTCTACGACAGCGAGACCGCTGCGGCTCTCCGCTCGCACATCAGAGCGCTTTCGTCCGCCGAAATGGAGGGCAGGGCTGCCGGCTCCGAGGGTGAAAAAGCGGCTGCGGAGTATCTTGCAGGGGAACTTTCCGCTGCCGGAGTGGACCTTTTGGAACTTCCCACCGGAAATACTTTCGGAATACTCGAAGGCTCCGACACTCTCACTTCGCGCAATGTGGTGGGCTTCATTCAGGGCACCGACCCGAAACTGCGCGAGCACTACATCCTGATTGGTGCGCATCTTGACAATCGCGGGAGCGACACCTACACCGTTGACGGCCAGAAGGCCGAGCGGGTCTATTATGGGGCGAACGACAACGCCTCAGGAGTGGCGATGCTGATTGAACTTGCCAGAATGCTGGAAACCAATGCCTTCTCTCTGAAGCGCTCTGTGCTTCTGGTGGGATTCGGAGCGTCGAACTCCTCCTATGCCGGGGCCTGGTATTTCCTTAACAGGGCTTTTGGCGACTCGGACAAAATTGACGCGATGATAAATCTCGACTGCATCGGCTGCGGAAGCGACGGCTTTTACGCATTCACTTCGTCCAATGTGGATATGAACACAGTTCTGCGTTCCCTGGAGGGCGACCTGCTTCCGATTTTCCCGCAGCTTACCTCCGCCGAGGTCTATCCTTCCGACCACCGCGCCTTCTATGCGAAGGAAATCCCGTCAGTGAGCTTTTCCACCGGGAAATATCCCGAACACGACACTTCCCGCGACACCGAAAGCATAATCGACTATCCTTCAATGGAAAGGATACTCGAATACCTGTATGACTTCTCCCTCAGGCTTGCCAACACGGGCGTAGCGCCGTCTTTCTCCAATGTCCCTGTGACCGTGAAGAGGGGCCCGTCCTACGACGATGTGATTCCTTACTATGAGTGCGACCAGAAGCCGACGTTCCTCAATAGCAGCGACCCTCGGACCTTCCTTTCCAAATGGGTTTATTCCTACCTTAAATACCCGGCAGCGGCTGTTCGCGACGGGGTGCAGGGCACTGTGATGGTGGATTTCATTATCGACAAGAGCGGGAAGGTGACGGATGCGAAGGTGGTCCGCGGAGTGAGCGAAGAACTTGATGCAGAGGCGCTTAAAGTGGTCGCGGCTTCTCCTAAATGGAAACCGGCAAGGGTTGACGGCAACAAGGTTCGCTGTTCGATGACCGTCCCGGTTGAGTTCCGGCTCACTAAGGGCGGCAAGGGCGGCTTCGGAGTAAACAATATCCGCGTCAAATAAAACTTTGGCGCCACGGCATTCCCGGCAGGGAATGCAACGCTACAGAACATAGATGAATATATAATATAGAATACGATATGGATTACAACTTTAATGAAATTGAAGCTAAATGGCAGGCCTATTGGGCCAAAAACCATACATTCAAGGCTCAGATAGACTCCTCGAAGCCTAAATACTACGTCCTCGATATGTTCCCGTACCCATCCGGCGCGGGTCTTCACGTGGGACACCCTCTCGGCTACATTGCAAGCGACATCTACAGCCGCTACAAACGCCTTTGCGGATTCAATGTGCTCCATCCGATGGGTTACGATGCGTTCGGACTTCCTGCTGAACAGTACGCCATCCAGACAGGTCAGCACCCTGCAAAGACCACTGACGACAACATTCGCCGTTATCGCAGCCAGCTTGACCGCATCGGCTTTTCATACGACTGGGAGAGGGAACTGAGAACTTGTGACCCAGAGTATTACAAGTGGACTCAGTGGGCTTTCCTGAAGATGTTCGGCTCGTGGTACGACTCCAAGGCTGAAAAGGCGCGCCCGATTGAGGAACTTGTAGCCGCCTTCGAAAAGGGCGGAAGTGAGGCTGTTCAGGCTGCCTGCTCGGAGCACGAACCGTTCACGGCTGAGCAGTGGAATAAGTTCACACAGAAGGAAAAGAATGCGATGCTTATGAACTATCGCATTGCCTATCAGGGAGAAACCTCTGTGAACTGGTGCCCGAAACTCGGCACCGTTCTCGCCAATGACGAGGTGAAGGAAGGCTACTCCGTGCGTGGCGGCCACCCTGTGGAGCAGAAGAAGATGACCCAGTGGCAGCTCAGGGTTTCAGCATACGCAGGAAGGCTTCTTTCTGACCTTGAGGAACTCGACTGGACTGACTCTCTGAAAGATATGCAGCGCAACTGGATTGGAAAAAGCCAGGGCTGCGAGATGGTTTTCAAGACCTTCAACGGCGATAAGGAATACGACGTTACGATTTTCACCACCCGTGCTGACACTGTTTTCGGCGTGACCTTCCTCGTTCTCGCACCTGAGAGCGACTGGGTGGAAAAACTTACAGCACCGGAGCGCAAGGCAGAGGTTGAGGCATATCTCGCCCAGGCCCGCAAAAAGACCGAGCGCGAGCGCATTTCCCAGACCAAGACCGTTGCAGGCGTGTTCTCCGGCTCCTACGCCGTGAACCCTCTCACCGGAGAGAAAGTGCCGGTGTGGATTTCCGAGTATGTGCTTGCAGGATATGGAACAGGCGCTATTATGGCCGTTCCTGCCCACGACAGCAGAGATTACGCCTTCGCGAAGGCATTCAATCTGCCTATCATACCTCTTATCGAAGGTTGCGACGTCTCCACCGAGAGTTTCGACGCGAAGGAAGGAATTATGTGCAACTCCGGTTTCCTTAACGGAAAGACCGTGAAAGAGGCCATTCCTGCCGCAATCGAGTATGTGGAAAGCCACGGCCTCGGACACAGAAAAGTGAACTACAGGCTTCGCGACGCCATTTTCTCTCGTCAGAGATACTGGGGCGAACCGTTCCCGATTTGTTACAAAGACGGCGAACCGACTCCGCTCCCGGAGGACAAGCTTCCGCTTACTCTTCCGGAGGTGGACAAATACCTCCCGACCGAGAGCGGCGAACCGCCTCTTGCAAGGGCAAAAGACTGGAACTATGAGGGTAACCCGCTGGAAGTAAGCACAATGCCGGGATTTGCAGGCAGCAGCGCCTACTATCTCCGCTATATGGACCCGCACAACAGCGAGGCTCTCGTTGGCAAGGAAGCTGACTCCTACTGGCGCAACGTGGACCTGTACATCGGCGGCACCGAACACGCCACCGGCCACCTTATCTACTCCCGTTTCTGGAACAAGTTCCTCTATGATCTCGGATATGTCTGCGAGAAGGAGCCGTTCCACAAACTCATCAACCAGGGAATGATTCAGGGCCGCTCGAACTTCGTTTACCGCATCATCGGCACCAATACCTTCGTCTCCTACGGCCTCAAGGACCAGTATCAGACCACGGAAATCCACGTTGACGTGAACATAGTGAACAACGACCGTCTTGACACCGAGGCTTTCAAGAGGTGGATGCCTGACTACGCCAGCGCTGAGTTCATCCTTGAAAACGGCGAGTACATCTGCGGATGGGCAATTGAGAAGATGAGCAAGTCTATGTTCAATGTCGTGAACCCGGACCAGGTCTGCGACACCTACGGCGCTGATACACTGAGACTTTACGAGATGTTCCTTGGCCCTCTGGAGCAGAGCAAGCCGTGGGACACCAAGGGAATCGACGGTGTGCACCGCTTCCTGAGGAAGGTCTGGAGGCTCTTCTACGACCGCGACGGCCTCATCCTCACCGACGAAAAGGCCACCCCGGCGGAGCTCAAGACCCTTCACAAACTCATCGGGAAAGTGACATCCGACATCGAGGCTTTCTCCTACAACACCGCAGTTTCGGCCTTTATGATTGCCGTGAACGAGCTTACGGACCTTCACTGCAACAAGAGGGAAGTGCTTGAGCCTCTGATTATTATGCTCAGCCCGTTCGCACCTCACATCGCAGAGGAACTCTGGAGGGCTTCAGGTCACATTGACACAATCACCTACGCCCCGTGGCCGGAGTTCGACGAGTCGCTCACGGTGGAGAACAGCTGCACCTACGCCGTTTCCTTCAACGGAAAGACCCGCTTCACCCTTGACTTGCCGAAGAGTATGCCTAAGGAGGAAGTTGAGGCCGCTGTTCGTTCCAACTCCCTGACTGCCAAATATGTGGGCGAGGGGAGCATCTTAAAGATGATTGTAGTGCCGGGAAAAATCGTTAACGTTGTAGTTAAGTAGTAACTGGTAAAGAGCTGAATCTATGATAGACAAGAAAAAGGTACTGAATATCCTTTGGGATTACGTGGTGCTGAGTTTCGGCACATTGCTATACAGTGCGGCGTGGACTTCAATCCTTCTGCCGAATAAGATCGCAAGTGGCGGACTCACTGGAGCTTGTGCCATCTTTCAGTATGCAACAGGCATCCCTCTTTCCTATTCTTTCTTCATCGTCAACGCCTTGCTGATTATAGGCGGGTCCATAATAATAGGGAAGGGCTTCGGATTCAGAACCATTTATGTCTATCTTCTTTCTTCGTTCTTTTTCTACATACTTCCTCATTTTGACGCCTATCTTGCCATTCCGCTGGAAGAGAAGATGTTCGCGGCGCTTCTCGGAGGTTTTGTTGAGGCGTTCGGTACCAGTTTCGTCCTGAACAGGGGCGGAAGTACCGGCGGAACAGACATTATAGCGGTGTGCGTCAATAAGTATTGGCCTATTTCGCTCGGGAAAGTGTATTTATGCGTGGACCTCATCATAATATTCACGGTGGCCTTTCTTCCGGATATGGGCATTGTGGATGTCCTCTACGGCTATCTTGCGATGATTGCCTTCTCTTTCGGGGTGGACTATTTCACTCTCGGACCGAAGACCACCGTGCAGGTGCTCATATTCTCAAGAAAGTACCAGGAAATTGCCGATTCGCTCATTGAGATGGATAGGGGAGTGACCGCGCTGAATTCCGTGGGCTGGTACTCCGGTGAGGATAGCAAAGTGCTTCTGGTAATTGTGAGGAAGTCCAACTATCAGGAAGTCGTGAATCTTGTGAAGTCACTGGATGACAGGGCTTTCGTGTCTGTTTCCAAGGCCTCGAGCGTTTTCGGTGAAGGGTTCGAGGAAATAAAGTCCGGCGTGCAGCCGAAAAATGGAAAATTTTCTCTCTTTCATCGAAAGAAAAAAGAGTCCGCGCCTTCAAAGGACTCTGAAAAGGCAACGTCCGAAACAAAGAGTACGGCGTCCCAAACGAAATGATGTGTGGATATAATAGTAGTGTAAAAATATGACCGTAAAAATTAAAAAGGAAAGCACCGCCTGGAGGATATTCAAGGAATATGGGATTATGTCCCTGGGCTTGCTTCTGTACGCGTTTGGATGGACAACCTTTCTCCTTTCCAGCAATCTTGTGGGCGGCGGAGTTTCAGGTATATCCGCAATTATTCAGTATGCGACCGGTGGGCTTATCCCGATGGGTTGGAGCTACCTTATAATCAATGCGGTCCTGCTGGTTATCGGAGTGGCGATTCTCGGCAAGGGGTTTGGGTGGAAAACTGTCTATGCAATCGCCTACACCTCTCTCCTTCTCAACGTGCTGCCAAAAATGCTTCCGACAGAGTTTGTCAATGAACTCGCGCAAACGCTCGGACCGCTCCTGTGTACGGTGCTCGGAGGCGTGTTCGCCGGAATCGGAATCGGCGCCAGCATCTCTCAGGGAGGGTCAAGCGGTGGAACGGATATTATCGCTCTGATTATCTGTAAGTTCCGCAATGTTTCTCCGGGAAAGCTTATCCTTGCGATGGATGTTGTCATCATCCTTTCCTCTCTCTTCTGTCCTTCCTACAAACCGGACGGAAGCCTTGTGGAGCCTGTGGTGAAGGTCGCAAATGCAGCGTATGGTCTTATTCTCATAACAGTTAACAGTTACACGATTGACCTCTTCCTTGCCGGAATGAAGCAGTCTGTTCAGGTTTTCATCTTCTCGAAAAAATACAAGGAGATTGCAGATTCTATCGCCTTTGACTTAAAGAGAGGTGTGACCCTTTTCCATTCTATGGGCTGGTACCGCAAAGAGGAGAGCAACGTCCTTATGGTTGTTGCAAGAAAAACCGACCTGAGCCTGCTCCTGAGGCAGATTAAAACCATTGACCCGGATGCCTTCCTTTCTGTTTCAAGCGTTATGGGTGTGTTTGGACAGGGCTTTGACACAATCAAGGGTAAAGCCGGGAAAGTGGAGAAGAAGTAGGTAGTTTCTCTAGTAAAAATAATCGACAAATAAAAACGGTTTTTCTTGCGTTTTCGCAAGAAAAACTTGCACATAACGGGAGAGAGTTCCCTCTAACTTTGCCGTAGAAACCTTTCGAAGAAAGACTTAAAACAACTTTCTGTTTCACTCGAAAAGGCTTCGTAATCACTAAAATTGACGGCTATGGTTGAGTTATTCCTTTCTCTTGCAGTTTCCGCCTGCATCGCAGGGGCGGTCGCGGTACTTTTCTGGTGTCCGAATCTATTTCTGAAATCCCCCAAGGCAGTTCCTCTTCTTAGGCAGGAAAGGCTTTTGTGCGTGAGTCTTGCGCTGGGAACCCTTCTCGTTTTTTGTGACGCTCTTGCAGGTCTTCCTGAGAGGCTCGCTACGGATGCTGCACTTTCCGCCTTCCCGCTTTTTGTGGTTCCGTCAACTTCCAAGGCCTCCACGCGAAAGATTGTCTGTTACATAACTATAGCGGGGGAGACGGTTTCAATCCTTTTTTCACTCTTGTGCGGATTCGGCCTCTTCAGCCTCTCGGCTCCTCTTGCTGCAGCGTACCCTTTTTCCGTTTTTGTCGCTTCCCTGGCGGGTTTCCTTTCGCTTTTCGGAAAGAATATCGTAGACTTTGACAACGCCCCGTCCAAATTCGCCCCGCTCTCCCTCTCCGCGCTTTCCTCGGACATAATTTACGTTTGCCTGATGGGGTTCCTGCTTCTTTGGTCGGGGATAACCTCGGCCTCGGTTTCTCTTGCCGGCGGGGCGTCCCACTTTTCCTTCGCGATGCATCTTCTCTGTTTCTTCCTGTCTTCTCTTTGCTTTGTCGGAAGCATCCTGCGCCGTTCATTCAGAAGAAATTACCTCTTGCTGGGAAAATATGAGGAAATAACTGACCGTCTTGTAGCTTCTTACATAATAAGCCGCGAGGCCGCCCAAAACGCCCGCGAGAACCTCTATGGCAACCTTTTCAACCGCATCGACGAGTACTTCCGCACCGAACAGCCTTTCTTGAACCCAGATTTCTGCCTTATGGATGTGAGCCGTCGTATGCTCACCAACAAGCTCTATGTTTCAAAGGCAATAGGAGAGTACTCCGGGGGCAATTTCAGCAACTATGTCAACACCTGGAGAGTCCGTTACTCAATGGAGTGTTTCCGTGAAAATCCCGACCTGAGGATTGCCGACCTCTCGGATATGTCCGGCTTCAGCACACTTTCCTCATATATTGCCTGGTTTAAGAAACTCACCGGAGAACTTCCGTCGGAGTGGACCCGAAGAACAGCCTCCGCTGCCGCTAAACGCAGTTTCCCCGTTCAGACGATTTAGTCAGCGGACTGGTTTTAGAGCCCTATTTCCTCTTGCAAAGTCAGCGGATTAACCCTATCTTTGCCTAGCAATAACAGAATCACTATGGCAGACGAAAAAATCATCTTCTCAATGAACGGGGTGGGAAAGACTCTCTCCCAGAATAACCGCGTAATTCTCAAGGACATCTACCTCTCATTCTTCTACGGCGCTAAAATCGGCATCATCGGTCTCAACGGCTCCGGAAAATCCACTCTGATGAAAATCATCGCCGGGGTGGAGAAGCAGTATCAGGGCGAAGTTGTCTGGGCTCCGGGTTACTCCGTGGGCTATCTTGAGCAGGAACCGCAGATGGACCCGGAGAAAACCGTCCTTGAGGTCGTTCAGGAAGGCGTTCAGGAGGTGATGGATGTTCTTAAGGAGTATGAGGCGGTGAACCTCAAGTTCTGCGAGCCTCTTTCAGACGATGAAATGACTGCTCTTATTGAGAAGCAGGGAGAGCTCACGGAGAAAATCGAACATCTCGGAGGCTGGGAGATTGACGCCAAGCTGGAAAGAGCTATGGACGCGCTCCAGTGTCCGCCATCTGATGCCCTGGTGAAAAACCTTTCAGGAGGAGAGCGCAGAAGGGTAGCCCTCTGCCGTCTTCTTCTTCAGCAGCCGGACGTCCTGCTCCTGGACGAGCCGACCAACCACCTCGACACCGAGTCCATCCAGTGGTTGGAGGAACATCTCAGGCAGTACAAGGGAACCGTAATCGCCGTAACGCACGACCGCTACTTCCTTGATAACGTTGCAGGGTGGATTCTTGAACTGGACAGGGGAGAGGGCATTCCGTGGAAGGGCAACTACTCCTCCTGGCTTGAACAGAAGAGCAGGCGCCTCGCGATGGAGGAGAAGCAGGAAAGCAAACGCCGCAAGACTCTCGAAAGAGAGTTGGAGTGGGTCAGGATGGCTCCTAAGGCGCGTCACGCAAAGTCAAAGGCACGTCTGGGTGCATACGAGAAACTCTCTTCCGAGGACGGAAAGGAGAAGGAGGCAAATCTTGAAATCTACATTCCGAACGGACCGAGGCTCGGCGAAAGAGTCATTGAGTTCCGCGATGTTTCCAAGGCATACGGCGACAAACTTCTTTTCGAGAATCTTTCCTTTGTTCTTCCGCCGGCAGGCATTGTCGGTGTAATCGGCCCTAACGGAGCGGGAAAAACCACTCTGTTCAGGCTGATTATGGGACTAGAGAAGCCTGATTCAGGGTCGATTTCAATAGGCGAAACTGTGAAACTCTCCTATGTTGACCAGCAGCACAAGAGCATAGACCCGAATAAGACAGTCTATGAGACCATAGCCGAGAACTCGGATTTTGTGAAACTCGGCCGCAGGGAAGTGCCTGCGAGGGCGTATGTGTCAAGGTTTAATTTTGCCGGAGCAGACCAGGAGAAGCTTTGCGGAGTGCTTTCCGGAGGTGAGCGAAACCGTCTTCATCTGGCGCTCACTCTTAAGGATGAAGGCAATGTCCTGCTTCTTGACGAGCCGACCAACGACGTGGATGTCAACACGATACGTGCGCTGGAGGAGGGCTTGGAGAATTTCGCGGGCTGCGCTGTCGTGATTTCCCACGACCGCTGGTTCCTCGACCGCATCGCCACCCACATTCTGGCATTTGAGGGTGACTCCGAGGTCTATTTCTTCGAGGGGTCCTATTCCGAGTACGAGGAGAACAAAAAGAGGCGCCTCGGAAGCGAGGAGCCTAAACGCTTTAAGTATAAAAAACTTGTAGAATAGCGGGGCGCCTAAAAGGCGGTCTGCTGCGTTGTGCTCCTAGCGAAAATCCTCTGGGCCGACAGGTTGCTGCGGTTTTCGCGTTGTCGCGAGCCTTGCATCCCATCCTTTTATGCATCCCCTTTCTTAATATTTATGCTCTTAGTTTGACATTAAGAAAGATTTCATAAAGTCATTCAGGTCGCCGTCCAGCACGCCCTGGGTGTCTGAAGTCTCGTGGCCTGTGCGCAGGTCCTTCACCATCTTGTACGGGTGCAGGACATAGCTGCGGATTTGTGAGCCCCACTCGATTTTCTTTTTCTGCCCTTCCAGCTCGGCCTGTTTCTCCTGGCGCTTTTTAAGTTCCAGGTCATAGAGCCGTGATTTCAAAATTCTCAAGGCATTCTGCCTGTTGTCCAGCTGGGAACGGGTCTCGGTGTTTTCTACCGTGATGCCGGTCGGGATGTGTCGCACCCTCACGCCGGTCTCCACCTTGTTCACGTTCTGTCCTCCGGCGCCGCTTGAACGGTAGGTGTCCCACTCCAGGTCGCCCGGGTTAATTTCGATTTCAATCGTGTCGTCCACAAGCGGATAGACGAAAACGGAGGAAAAAGTCGTCTGCCTCTTTCCCTGAGCGTTGAATGGGGAAATGCGCACCAGTCGATGCACTCCGCTCTCTGCCTTGAGATAGCCGAAGGCATAGTCGCCTTCCACCTGAATCGTTGCGGACTTGATTCCGGCATCTTCGCCCTCAAGGAGGTCTGTAACCGTGGTTTTATATCCGTTTCTCTCCGCCCAGCGAAGGTACATCCTCATCAGCATAGCGCTCCAGTCGTTCGCCTCCGTGCCGCCTGCACCGGAGTTTATTGTGAGCACGGCTCCGAGCGAGTCTCCCTCCTCTCCGAGCATATTTCGCATTTCCAGCTCCTCAATCTTCTCTGAAGCCGCCTTGAAAGCCCCCTCAAGCTCCTTTTCTTCGCTTGTTTTGGAGGCTGCCGGGTCTTCAGAAGATGCTCCGGCATCCTTTGCAGCGCCTAGGCTTTCCTTCGCGAACTCATAGAGCACCTCAAGGTCATCCACCTCGGCAAGAGCCTTGTCACATCCGTCCACCCAGAACTTCAGTGCCGCGGTCTCCTTCAGGAATGCCTCCGCACTCTTGGGGTCGTTCCAAAAGTCAGGCTCTGCCGCCTTTTCCTGCCGCGAAGCCACCTCGGCGCGTTTTCCGTCCACATCCACACAAGCGGAGAGAGTCTCAACCCGCTCCCGCAACCCGTTTATCTGTTCAAGCGAAATCATATTCTACATATTGTTTTTGGGGAAAGAGCAGATATGTCTTCAGAAATGAAATTCAAACACTTTGCTCTGAATCCAAGTGGATTGCAAAATTAGCAATTTTCCCTCTCTTGAGCAAAACTCTGCCGTTATATCCGCTCCGATATGCGGTTTTTTCGTATCTTTGTGGCTACGATGCAACGGAACATCACCATAGGCGTTTTTGACTCGGGAGTCGGTGGACTTTCGGTGCTTAGAGAACTTGAAAAAGTGCTCCCGGGGGCTCGTTTCGTCTTTTTCGCCGACACTGCGCATTGCCCCTACGGTGAAAAAAGCGCGGAATATGTGCTGGAACGCTCGCGGACCATTACGGAAGTGCTGCTTCGGCAGGGCGCAGAGGCAATTGTAGTGGCTTGCAACACAGCTACTTCCGCCTCCATCGCCTCCCTTCGCAAGGAGTACGGCACAGCCCCTTCCGCCCGTGTGCTGGAGTGTACCGGGGGAGAGAGGGACTTCGTTCCTTTCATCGGGATGGAGCCTGCAGTGAAACCCGCAGCCCTTTCCACCAGAACCGGCGTTGTGGGAGTTCTTGCGACTGCGGGGACCCTTTCCGGAAGCAAATATCTGGATATGAAGGGGAGGTTTTCCGACGGTGTGGAGATTGTGGAGTCTGTGGGAAGGGGATTCGTGGAACTTGTTGAGGGAAGCTCAGTTGCGGATTGCTACAAGAAGGGATGCCTTTTTCTCAGCAGCGCTGACAATGCTTATTCCTTTACAGAGAGTGCCGCGTCTTCCGGTGCAGATGAAAGGAACTTCGGGAAAGGTCTTTCAATTGACTCTCCGGAGGCGGAGGAAATCGTGCGAAAGAGTTTGGCACCCCTTGTGGAAGCGGGCGCGGACACCATAGTTCTTGGATGTACGCACTATCCTTTCCTTCTTCCGACACTGGAAAAGGTCTCCTCGCAGCTTTTGGCCTCCCATCCGCTTCTGGACAAGGACGGGAACAGGGTTGAATCCATCCGCTTTATAGACCCCGCTCCGGCCGTAGCCCGTCATCTTATCGATGTGCTTGAGGAATGCAAAATAATTCCTGCGGAATGAATAAAATGTAAATTAAGAAATATATAACTCATTAAAATTATGGCAGTTACATTTAAGTACGCACCAATGTTTCAGCTTGGCGAGGACAAGACTGAATACTATCTTCTCACCAAGGACGGCGTAAGTCTTGGCGAGTTCGAGGGTAAACCTATCCTCAAAGTTGCTCCTGAGGCTCTTGAAAAGATGGCGAATGCCGCATTCCGCGACGTTTCCTTCCTTCTCCGTCCGGAGCACAATGCCCAGGTGGCTAAAATTCTTTCCGACCCAGAGTCTTCAGACAACGACAAGTATGTGGCTCTGACCTTCCTTCGCAATGCAGAGATTGCCTGCAAGGGACAGCTCCCGCTCTGCCAGGACACCGGTACAGCCATCATCCACGGTGAAAAAGGTCAGCAGGTCTGGACAGGCTTCTGCGATGAGGAGGCTCTTTCAAAGGGTGTTTTCAAGACCTACACCGAGGAAAATCTCCGCTATTCCCAGAACGCTCCGCTTTCAATGTACGAGGAAGTCAACACCAAGTGCAACCTTCCGGCTCAGATTGACATCGAGGCCACCGAAGGAATGGAGTACAAGTTCCTTTGCGTCACCAAGGGCGGCGGAAGCGCCAATAAGACCTATCTCTACCAGGAGACCAAGGCAATCCTCAACCCTGAGACCCTCGTTCCGTTCCTTGTAGCAAAGATGAGGACTCTCGGTACGGCTGCCTGCCCTCCATACCACATTGCATTCGTAATCGGAGGTACATCCGCGGAGAAGAACCTTCTCACCGTGAAACTCGCTTCCACCCACTATTACGACGAACTTCCGACAACCGGAGACGAGACCGGCCGCGCATTCCGCGATGTTGAACTCGAAAAGAAAGTGCTTGAGGAGGCTCATAAAATCGGCCTTGGAGCGCAGTTCGGCGGCAAGTATTTCGCTCACGACGTGAGAATCGTACGTCTTCCGCGCCACGGAGCTAGTTGCCCTGTAGGTCTTGGAGTAAGCTGCTCCGCCGACAGGAACATCAAGTGCAAAATCAATAAGGACGGAGTTTGGATTGAGAAACTGGACGATAATCCTGGACGATTCATCCCTGAGGAACTCCGTCAGGCTGGTGAAGGCGAGGCAGTGAAGATTGACCTCGACCGTCCTATGAGCGAGATTCTTTCCCAGCTCACCAAATACCCGGTTTCAACCCGTCTGAGCCTTAACGGAACCATTATCGTGGCCCGTGACATCGCTCACGCGAAGATTAAGGCGAGACTTGATGCCGGAGAGGAAATCCCTCAGTATCTCAAGGACCATCCGGTCTACTATGCAGGCCCGGCAAAGACCCCTGCAGGACTTCCGTGCGGCTCTATGGGCCCTACCACCGCAGGCCGTATGGACCCGTATGTGGATCTCTTCCAGAGCCACGGCGGTTCAATGGTGATGCTCGCAAAGGGTAACCGCAGCCAGCAGGTAACTGACGCCTGCCACAAGCACGGCGGCTTCTATCTCGGCTCAATCGGTGGGCCTGCGGCAATCCTCGCCCAGAACAACATCAAGAGCATCGAGTGCGTCGAGTTCCCGGAGCTCGGAATGGAGGCAGTCTGGAAAATCCGCGTTGAGGACTTCCCTGCATTCATCCTCGTAGACGACAAGGGCAACAACTTCTTCAAGCCGTTCGGCCTGTAGAACTCTTTAAATAAAGAAATGGGTGACTGAAAGTTCCTGACTTTCGGCCACCCATTTTCTTTGCGCAGTCTCTTACTCACACACAAAAAAAGAGGGTGATTAAAATCATCCTCTTTTTGTGGTACTGGGTAGGAGAATCGAACTCCTATTGCGAGATTGAGAATCTCGAGTACTAACCGTTATACGAACCCAGCGTTTTTCGTTTGGGATTGCAAAGGTAGGCAAATTTTCTTTACCTGCAAATTTTTTTTGCCTTTGCTCGCAATTTATTTTAGAAAAACGAAGAAAACTGCGAGAATCAGGCAGCCGAAGGCAACGAAGTGGTTCCACTGCAGAGCCTGTCCCTTGAAAAATACGGTTACAAGGACAGTGAAGACGGTGAGCGAAATGACCTCCTGAATTACTTTTAGCTGCATCAGGCTGAAGGGGCCCCCGTTGCCGACGAATCCGATGCGGTTTGCCGGAACTTGTGCGCAGTATTCGAAAAATGCCACGCCCCAGGAGAAGAGAATCACCAGAATCAGCGGCCATCCCGTCGAGATTTTCATCTCCTGCAGCTTCAGATGCCCGTACCAGGCGAATGTCATAAAAATGTTGGAGCATATCAGCAGCAGAATCGTGTAAATTGCCTTTGCCATAATTGTTGATTTTATCTTGTCCATATCCACTCCCGGCGGATAATGCCATAGAGCGGAGAGATTTTTTGAAAACGGGCGCAAATATAGCAATCTTTTGAGTAACTTTGTGGGTTCGGCACGCTTACCTCGGTAGGATATGCCTCATCTTGACGAGAGGCAGAAGAAAGCTTGCCTTTATACATTAGATTTTAATACTCAAGAATATGACACTCATCAAATCCATTTCCGGAATCCGTGGCACCATCGGCGGCACCCCGGGTGAGGCTCTCACCCCGATTGATATCGTGAAATTCACTTACGCCTATTGCGTGAAGCTTCGCGAAAGAAGGCCGAAACCTCAGGGCGAACGCTACAAGGTCGTTGTGGGAAAAGACGCGAGAATGAGCGGCGAGATGGTTGAGAGTATCGTCTGCGGCACTCTCATTTCTTGCGGCGTGGACGTGGTGAAAGCCGGGTTTGCTTCCACTCCGACAACCGAAATGGCTGTGACCCTCAGCGGTGCTGACGGCGGAATCATTCTCACCGCATCGCATAATCCAAAGCAGTGGAACGCCCTGAAGCTTCTCAACGAGAAAGGAGAATTCCTTAATGCGGCGGAGGGCAATGCAATCTTGGAATGTGCAGAGTCTGAGAGTTTTGACTTCGCTCCTGTGGAGGAAATGGGCTGCGTAGAGGAACACGATTTCACTGACGAACATCTTGATGCAGTGCTTAAACTTGAGGCTGTCGATGCTGAAGCCATCCGCAAGGCCGGTTTCAAGGTGGTGCTTGACGCCGTGAATTCAGTCGGCGGAATCATTATGCCACGCCTCCTAAAGAGACTTGGAGTTCAGTGCATTGAGCTTAACTGCAATCCTACGGGCGACTTTGCTCACAACCCTGAACCGCTTCCTGCAAATCTTACCGAGCTCTCTGAAACAGTCGTAAAGACTGGGGCTGACCTTGGCATTAGCGTTGACCCGGATGTGGACCGTCTTGCACTTATCTGCGAAAACGGGATGCCTTTCGGAGAGGAATACACTCTTGTGAGCGTTGCCGACTATCTGCTCGGCCGTGCCTACGACGAGGCTCTCCAAACTGGAAAGTCACTTGAGGAGGTCTGCGCCCCTTATTCTATGACCACGGCTTCCAACCTCTCGTCTTCAAGGGCGTTGAGAGATGTGACCGAGAAATTCGGCGGGGAATACTTTGCCGCGGCTGTCGGCGAAGTGAACGTGACCACGAAAATGAAGGAATGCGGTGCTCTGATCGGCGGCGAAGGCAACGGAGGCGTCATCTATCCTGCTCTCCACTGCGGCCGTGACGCGATGGTTGGCGTGGCGCTTTTCCTCACTAACCTTGCGCACAAAAAGATGAAGGTCTCAGAGCTTTTGAAGACCTATCCTCAGTATGTAATTACCAAAAACAGGATTGAACTTTCCGACAAGGCTCTGATTGACAAGATTTTGACCGAGCTTCAGAAGGCTTATGCTTCCGAAGATGTGAACACCATTGACGGAGTGAAAATCTCCTTCGAGTCCAAAAAGCAGTGGGTACATCTTCGCCGCTCCAACACAGAACCGATTATCCGTGTCTATGCCGAGGCCGCAACTGCTCAGGAGGCTGACGCTCTTGCGGGTGAAGTGATATCCCTGGCTAACAAAATCATCGGATAATTATGTTTTCGTTTCGAACGACCCCTCTTCAGGACCAGCTTGACAAGTCTCTCGTGGACGGCAAGGTGGGCTGTTTCTGCACGCAGAATTGCTGGGACGCCGGTACGGGGGAGTATATGTACGATATTTTCCGCCGCAGGGGCAATCTCCAGAGGGTCTTTTCTCCGCGCGACACCGAGCTTACTCCATCCACGAATCATATCGAATTCAGCCGTGAGCTCCTTGCCGGGCTTAATGCCGTGGTCGTTGAAATTCAGGACACGGGAGTGCGCTATTTCAACTATACGAAGGATGTCTTCAGCCTTATGGAAACCTTGAAGGATATGGGCGAGGGGGCACCTTCCTTATATATAGTGGACCATATAAACCCGGCCGGAAGGGTGGTAGAAGGCTCAATGCCTCAGGGCCCGTGCGAGCCACATACCCCGAAAGTGCCTCATCGTCACGGACTTACTCTCGGAGAACTAGCTCTTTTGTATCAAAGCGAAATCGGTGCGACTTTCCCCCTGCACGTGATTTCGGCGACTTTGTCGTCTTCTTCACGTGAACTTCTGCCCTGGGCCATCGCGCCCTGCTCTGACATTCCGGGAATGTTCACCTGCGACCTTTACAGCGGAGGCGGTCTTTGGAACAACACATCCATCACCCCGGGAATCGGCACGGCCCGCCCGTACGAGTACTTCGGCGCACCGTTCATAAAGCCATCTGTGGGCGGAAGCAGGTCTGTCACCGTACCTCCTCCGGTTGCCGAGGGAGTGCTGCTCCGTCCCTGCTCGTTCACTCCCGCCTGCGGACGCTATGAGGGCGAGAAATGCTATGGCTATCAGATACTTCGCTCTCCGGGGTCAGAATACCATTCCTTCCTCCACACGGCTGCGCTCTTGAGGTATTTTTCTCAGAATTATCCCTCTCAGTTCCGCCTTGAGGACGGGTTTGCTCTCAAACTTTCAGACCCGGTGGTTCTGGACTACATAGTTGGCGAGGACACCGATGCCATCGCTCTTCGCGAACACATCAAAACCGAGGAGCAGAAATGGATTCGAAAGGCAAAGAGATACCTTCTCTACGACGACCAGCCGTACCGCGTAAAATAGCCTCTCCGATGCAATGATGCCGGGGCGATAAGACGGAAGCCTTCCGCGGACAAAACGAAGCCGCAACTCCTTCCTCAAGTAAAAAAGAAATAGAAACAAATAGATATATGGAAAACGAAACTGTCTTTACTCTCGAATATGTTCGGGACATTCTCTACGGAGGGCGGAAAATCCTTCTGGAGGAGCTCCCGATGAAGGAAGTGGGCGAATGCTACGAATTTCTGAAGGAATTCGCATCGGACAAGGTCATCTACGGCATCAACACCGGATTCGGCCCGATGGCTCAGTGGAGAGTTGACGATGAATTTCTTAAAGACTTGCAGTACAATATTATACGCAGCCATTCCACCGGTGCGGGTGACCCTCTTCCGGACATCTGTGCAAAGAGTGCGATGATTGCCCGTCTGGGGACTTTTCTCCAGTGCCGCTCAGGGGTGCATCCCGATGTTGTGAAACTTCTAGTGGAGTTTATAAACAGGGACATAATTCCGTTCATTCCGCGACACGGAAGCGTCGGAGCGAGCGGTGACCTTGTGCAGCTGGCGCATATAGCCCTCACACTCATCGGAGAGGGTGAAGTCCACTGGAAAGGGGAGTGGAGACCGTCTGCCGATGTTATGAAGGAGAATGGTCTCAAACCTTTCGACATCCACATCCGCGAGGGACTTTCCATCACCAACGGCACCTCGGTTATGACCGGAATCGGCATCGTCAACCAGTTCCAGGCTGAGCAGATTCTTGACTGGGCGACTCTCGCCTCGGTTATGATGAACGAAATTGCCTCCTCCTACGACGACCTTATGGCGGAGCCTCTGAATAAAGTCAGGCGCCACGAAGGGCAGCAGGTTATCGCTGCTCGTATGCGAAGCCTCTCCGAAGGAAGCCGCTGCCTTGCAAAACGCGAACACGAACTCTACGACAATGGTCACAGCGAGGACAAGGTCTTTGAACACAAAGTTCAGGCATATTATTCACTCCGCTGTACCCCGCAGATTCTGGGCCCTGTGTATGAAACTCTTCAGAATTCCCGCCGGGTGCTTGAAGAGGAACTCAATTCCGCTTGCGACAACCCGATAATTGACCCTCAGACCCGCAATGTCTACCACGGAGGAAATTTCCACGGCGACTACATTTCGCTTGAGGAGGATAAGGTGAAGATTGCTCTCGTGAGGGTTGCGATGACCGCCGAGCGTCAGCTCAACTACCTCTTCCACGACCGCATCAACGGCATTCTTCCTCCATTCCTGAACCTCGGGAAACTCGGTCTGAACTACGGAATGCAGGCTTGTCAGTTCACGGCCACTTCCACGACTGCCGAGTGCCAGACCCTGGCGATGCCGAACTATGTCCACAGCATCCCGAACAACAACGACAACCAGGACATCGTAAGTATGGGAACGAACACCGCGCTTCTCTGCGCCCAGGTGATAGAGAATGTCTGGCAGGTGCTCGCAATCCAGTATATAGCTCTCTCTCAGGCAGTTGACTGCTTGAAAATAGCTGATTCGCTTAGCCCTGCAACCCGTCGCATCTACGAAACTGTACGAAGCATAGTCCCTGTCTTTGTGGAGGACACTCCGTTCTATAAGGACATAGCTGCAGTCCAGAACTATTTGAAAACAAATCCGTTGAATCTTAAATAAGAACCAGTGGTCTTGCCGCGCACGCGACAGACTCCAAATAATTGAATTTTATGGCACAGAAACCTTCCATCCCCAAGGGAACCCGCGACTTCGGCCCCTCTGAAATGGCCGGCCGCAACTACATTTTCGACACCATCCGCAGCGTCTTCCGCACCTACGGCTACGCTCCGATTGAGACCCCATCGATGGAGAACCTTTCCACCCTTATGGGGAAATATGGCGAAGAAGGCGATAAACTCCTTTTCCGCATTCTGAATTCCGGTGAGGCATTCAACGGAATTGATTTCTCCGAGTACGCTGTCTCTCCTTCAGAAGGGGATGACCCTGCGAAGGGACCTTTCTACAACTGCCGCTCCCTTACTAACAAGGTGTGCGAGAAGGGACTCCGCTATGACCTCACGGTACCTTTCGCCCGCTTTGTCGTGCAGCACCAGAATGAGATATCCTTCCCGTTCAAGCGTTTCCAGATTCAACCAGTCTGGAGAGCGGACCGCCCACAGAAAGGTCGCTACAGGGAGTTCTACCAGTGCGATGCCGACGTAATCGGTTCAACGTCGCAGTTGAATGAGCTGGAACTCGTGCAGATTGTGGACAGGGTTTTCACTTTTTTTGACATCAGGGTCTGCGTTAAAATCAACAACCGCAAGGTCCTCACCGGTCTTGCTGAAATCTGTGGTTTTCCGGATAAGGTCGTGGACATAACTGTGGCGATTGACAAAATTGACAAAATAGGCCTGGAGGCTGTTGAGGCAGAGATGAGGGAGAAGGGGCTTGATGAAAAGGCGATTGCTGT
Source organism: bacterium (assembly GCA_963652025.1). Taxonomy (GTDB): domain Bacteria; phylum Bacteroidota; class Bacteroidia; order Bacteroidales; family UBA932; genus Cryptobacteroides. The sequence continues at coordinate 10,150 of CAVJRU010000009.1, read as the reverse complement.
GATTGAACCTGTGCTGAAGATGAGCGGCACTTCCGCAGAAAAACTCTCGCTGATGAAGGGACTCTTCTGTGGCGGCTCAGCTTCCGGAATAGTTTCCGAAACCGGTCAGAAGGGTGTCGAGGAACTGGAGGAACTTTTTGGACTTATTGAAGGAGCAGGAGTGAAACAGCAGGTGGAGATTGACCTTTCGCTTGCCCGCGGCCTTAACTACTACACCGGAGCAATTTTCGAGGTCAAGGCTCTCGACTTTGCTATCGGAAGCATCTGCGGAGGCGGACGTTACGATAACCTTACCGGCATTTTCGGCCTTCCCGGTATGTCAGGTGTGGGAATTTCGTTCGGCGCAGACCGCATCTACGATGTCCTTAAGGGCTTGGACAAGTTCCCGAAGGGCGTGACAGAGGGAGCAACTCTGCTTTTTGCGAATATGGGAAGTGAGGAACTTAGGTACATCCTTCCGGTTGCTAAGAGTCTGAGGGAGAGCGGAATCTCCTGCGAAATCTATCCGGAAAGCGGCAAACTCAAAAAGCAGTTTGACTACGCTTCCCGCAAGCAGATACCGTTCCTTTCCATCTGCGGTGGAGACGAAGCTGCCGAGGGAAAGGTGAATATAAAGAATCTTTCAACGGGCGAGCAGAGTAAGTTCGACAAAAATGACACCGAGGGAATGATTGTTTTCCTGCGCTCATAGCGTCAATCTCCATCAATCCATTCGCTCGCAAAATTGAATTAAATACAAAAAAATAAAGTCGGCCAATCGGTCGACTTTATTTTTGTCTGAAAAGGTATAACCTTTTTACTTAAGCTTCGGACCTGCAGCAACAAGGCTCTTTCCAAGCTCGTTGGTAGTGAACTTCTCGAAGTTCTTGTTGAAGCGTGCAGCAAGATCCTTTGCCTTCTCCTCCCACTGAGCAGCGTCAGCGTAGGTGTCGCGAGGGTCAAGGATTGCAGGGTCAACTCCAGGAAGAGCGGTAGGTACTTCGAAATCGAAGAACGGAATCTTCTTGGTAGGAGCCTTCTCGATTGAACCGTCGAGGATTGCGTCGATGATTCCACGGGTGTCGCGGATAGAGATTCTCTTTCCTGTACCGTTCCAACCAGTGTTAACGAGGTATGCCTTTGCACCTACAGCGTTCATTCTCTTAACGAGCTCCTCGGCATATTTAGTCGGGTGGAGTGAAAGGAATGCAGCGCCGAAGCAAGCTGAGAAGGTTGGAGTAGGCTCTGTGATGCCGCGCTCTGTACCTGCAAGCTTAGCGGTGAAACCTGAAAGGAAGTAGTACTTCGTCTGCTCAGGAGTAAGGATTGAAACTGGAGGAAGAACTCCGAACGCATCAGCTGAAAGGAAGATAACCTGCTTTGCGTGAGGACCCTTTGAAACCGGTTTTACGATGTTCTTGATGTGATAGATAGGGTAAGAAACACGGGTGTTCTCGGTTACGGTCTTGTCTGCGAAGTCAATCTTGCCTGCCTTGTCAACAGTGACGTTCTCCAGAAGGGCGTCCTTCTTGATTGCGTTGTAGATGTCCGGCTCAGACTCTTTGTCAAGGTTGATAACCTTTGCGTAGCAGCCGCCTTCGTAGTTGAAGACTCCCTCGTCGTCCCAGCCGTGCTCGTCATCACCGATGAGAAGCCTCTTAGGGTCGGTTGAAAGGGTGGTCTTACCTGTTCCTGAAAGACCGAAGAATACAGCGGTGTTCTGTCCGTTGAGGTCGGTGTTTGCAGAGCAGTGCATTGAAGCGATGCCGCGGAGCGGGTTGAGGTAGTTCATAATTGAGAAGATACCCTTCTTCATCTCACCGCCATACCAGGTGTTGAGGATAACCTGCTCTTTGGTGCGGAGGTTGAACACGGTGGCAGTCTCAGAGTTGAGGCCGAGCTCCTTGTAGTTGTCAACCTTTGCCTTTGCTGCGTTGAATGAAACGAAATCAGGCTCACCGTAGTTCTCAAGCTCTTCCTCGGTAGGACGAAGGAACATATTCTTTACGAAATGTGCCTGCCAAGCCACTTCCATAATGAAACGAACCTTGAGGCGGGTTGCAGGGTTTGCACCGCAGTAGGTATCCATCACATAGAGTTTCTTGCCTGAAAGCTGCTCAACAGCCTTCTTCTTGAGGTCAGCCCAAGCCTCTTCAGAGCAAGGCTTGTTGTCGTTCTTGTAGGCGTCTGAAGTCCACCAAACGGTGTCCTTTGATGCGTCGTTGTAAACAAAGAATTTGTCCTTAGGGGAACGACCGGTGTAGATTCCTGTCATAACATTGACAGCGCCGAGCTCAGTTACCTGACCTTTCTCATAACCCTCAAGACCTTCTTTGGTCTCATCCTCGTAGAGGACTTCGTAAGACGGATTGTGGAGGATTTCCTTCACGTTTGTGATGCCGTACTTACTCAAATCAATTTTACTCATAATGTAAAATATTTTCAACAAAAAGCAAGCCGAATCTCTACTTTGTCTATAGTTTATTTTTATCGCAATTATTTTCCCTTTCAAACCGATGGTTAGAAGAGAATTTATGCGTATTTTTGGAAGTTTTATCATCTCCCCGCAGGGGGCTTTTATATTATGAGCGAAAAACATTACATCGAATCCAAGGTTGACTCTTTGGCACTTTCTCTTCTGGTGACTGAGCCTTCAGATGCGCCGAAAGCCGTTTTCCAGTTCGTTCACGGAATGGCGGAGCATAAGGAAAGGTATCTGCCTTTTATGGAATTTCTTTCTTCGAAAGGCTATGCCTGCGTCATCCACGACCATCGCGGACACGGCGAAAGCGTCAAATCATCCGAGGACCTCGGCTACTTCTATAAAGGAGGATGGGAGGCCCTTGTGGCGGATATCCTCGCGGTGAACGAGTGGATTCATTCCAGATATCCGGATATCCCTGTCGTCCTTTTCGGACACAGTATGGGGTCTATGGCTGTGCGTTCCTACGCAAAAAGATATGATTCGACGATTTCCGCTCTCTGGGTCTGCGGCTGTCCGAGCTTCAACCCCGGAGCGAAGGCTGGAAAACTGCTCGCTTGTCTTGTCGGAGGCCTGAAAGGAGAAAAACATCGTTCTTCGCTTATCCAGAAAATAGGTTTCGGGGGTTATGCGAAGGCATTCAAAGGGGAGACTTCTCCCTCTTGTTGGGTGTGCTCCGATCCTGAGGTTGTGAAAAGGTATGATGAAGACCCTCTGTGCGGCTATGTTTTCACTGCGAATGGTTTCAATGCACTTTTCTCCCTTATGGTGGACTGCTACAGTCTGAAGGGCTGGACGATGGGGCATCCGTCCCTTCCGGTAAGGTTCATTTCCGGAAAGGAAGACCCTTGCGCCATCTCTGATAAGGCGTTTGAGAGCGCTGTGGAGAATATGCGGAAAGCCGGCTACACCGACGTGAAGAGCCGCCGCTACGAGGGTATGCGTCACGAAATTCTCAACGAGCGCCGCAAGGAGCAGGTCTGGAACGACATTCTTGAAGAAACAGAGAAGATAATTAAATAAGGAACACCCTCGTGTTCCGGGGAGTGTCGTTGTGTCGCGTCTTGCTCGCAAGACCCCTCCCAAGCTCGCGCTTGGGCCCCTCCCTCTTACGAGGCCGAGGGTGGCCACGGCAACACAATCGACACACCCGCTTCACCACGAGGGCAATACAGTTTTACAATGACACCGCTGGAGGTTCTGAAAAAATACTGGGGTTATGACAGTTTCCGTCCCCGTCAGGAGGAAATTGTCCGGTCCGCTGTGGACGGAAGGGACACCCTTGCGATTCTGCCCACCGGCGGCGGCAAATCCGTATGTTTTCAGGTCCCCGCTCTGATGAAGAGCGGCATCGCTCTTGTCGTCACCCCGCTCATCGCTCTGATGAAAGACCAGGTCCAGAACCTCAGCGCAAGAGGCATCAGGGCGCTTGCAGTTTACGCCGGAATGACCCGGAATGAAGTGGACCGCACCCTGAATAACGCCGCCTACGGAGACTATAAATTCCTCTACATATCCCCCGAGAGGCTCACTACGCGCCTTTTTCAGCACTATCTGCGTGAAATGCAGATTTCCTACATCGTCGTGGATGAAGCCCATTGCATCTCTCAGTGGGGCTATGATTTCCGGCCGGAATACCTTGAAATCGGCAATATCCGCGAGGTTGTGGACGCCCCGGTGATTGCGGTAACAGCCACAGCCACCCCCGCTGTCGCCGATGACATAATGGCTCGCCTCCGCTTTCAGCAGAAGAATTTAATCAAAGGCGGTTTTGAGCGCCCGAATCTGAGCTACATCGTGCGCGAGACTGAAGACAAACTCGGACAGATACTCAGCATCTGCGAAGGCGTCCCAGGCACCGGAATAGTCTATGTCCGTAGCCGCAAACGTACCGAAGAACTAGCCGCGATTCTCTCTTCCAAGGGCATCAGCGCATCCTTTTACCACGCAGGCCTCGGCAGCGCGACGCGAACCCGCCGGCAACAGGACTGGAAAAGCGGAGATGTGAGGGTTATGGTCTGCACCAACGCTTTCGGGATGGGTATAGACAAACCGGATGTGCGTTTTGTGATTCACTTTGACATCCCGGACTCTCCGGAGGCCTACTTCCAGGAAGCGGGCCGTGGCGGAAGGGACGGGAAGCGCTCCTACGCCGTACTCTTGTGGAATTCGGATGATGTGCGCCGGCTACACCTTCAGCAGACCACGGCATATCCCGATGTCGAGTATATTGAGGATATATATCAGAAGGTCCACATTTTTCTTGACATTCCCTACGAATATGGCGAAGGCTCTCAGCACAAATTCGATATAGGAGAATTCTGCAAACGCTTTCATCTCAGCATCGCATCGGCACTTAGCGCCATCCGCTACATTGAGAAAGCCGGCCACTGGAGACTTACCGAGTCGGTTGACGTGCCGACAAGGATTATGATTGCCGTAGACCGCAAAGTTTTCTATAACTATGACTTTGCTGACCCCGTCCTTCCGAAAATCCTCGAAATTCTGATGCGGAGGTATGTGGGAATCTACAATTATCCCGTCACCATTGACGAGGAGGATATCGCTGCGAGCGTTCATCTGGAAGTTAAGCAGCTGAGGGAAAAACTTTATGAACTGTCTGTCCTTCACCTTATCAGGTATATCCCGTGCGCGACTTCCGATGTGCTTTTCCTCTCTCACGAGAGGCTGATGCCCAAAAACCTGGATTTGAAACTGGACACATTCAATTTCCTGAAAAAATGCCAGAGTGAACGCAGCGAGGCGATGGTTCAGTACGTCACCCAGCAGACAGAATGCCGCAGCCGCTACCTTCTCCGCTACTTCGGACAGACAGAAAGTGAGGACTGCGGAACCTGTGACGTCTGCAGAGCACGAAAAGCGCTCGAGCGGTCCGCTTCCGCAAAACTGGAAGACAAATTAAAGAAAATCATAAATCAACAACTTGGGGGCAAGTGGGATGTGGACGCGTTGAAGAGGCTTGTGAATAATCCTGCCTCCGATGCACTTCCCCAGGAGACTCTTTCCCTTCTTCGACGTCTTATTGATGATGGACAGATTCCTCCGCCCAGTCTCTCGTGAAAAATAATTCTTAACTTTGCCCTTCGGGTCGGAGAGTTTTGCCGAAGAATCGGAAATCTATAAGGGCTGACCTAATTTAATTTTTATCCGGATGAAAAAGAATAATCTTCAGGATGCTTTCAGTTCAAAGTATGTCATTGATGGAGTGAAACTTGATGTTACTCCGGAGGATATGTTGGCGGAGTGTATGCTCCCCGCATCCTCTGAGGAAGATTACCGCGAGGGCGCGGGAAATTTTGCTGAAATCTGGGACGAGAGCGTGGACGTGCCGCCCGAGAATTTGGGCTGTGCCGAGGAGAATGTGGCGGATTGCGTGCTGAAAGTAACCTCTGAGGCGAAATCCGCACAGGACCGTCCCTTCGACGTTCTTTATCCGGAAAGCTTTGCGCGTCAAAGAGTTGCTGCTGCGCTGATAGACACCCTGTGGCTGGATGGGGAGTTTCGTCTGGATGATATGGAACTTTGGGCGCAATGGAGCTGGAACTCTTCCTCTGTGGGAAATATGACGGCGTTCTACAATAGCGTACAGTCGGTTTCTGAGTACATATATGACCTTGGCGTCGTCGTTCAGGGCTATTGCTACGAGAGCGGGGACTGCGTGAATTCCTATTTTGCTACAGTCGCGGAGAATGCCGATGCTGCCTCCGACGGAGTATATGACGCCGACCAGGATGACGCGGAGGACATCGCCGACAAGGATTGGGAAGAGGACGATATGAGCGAGGAGGAGGACCGTCTCTGGACAGTCGGCGGCGGTAGCGATGTGAACCTGGACAAGGGAAGGAATGTCTGGATGGGGGAGGAGAGGCTCTGCGCTGCGCATTTGGTAGCGGATGGTGCGGCGTCACGTTCTGCCTCGGGAGATTCTAATTTTACGGGCGATGGCCTGCAGAGTGAGGCCGGCGCGGGCTCGTTCCTCGTTTATGTCCCGTTTGACACTTGTCCGCTCAGACTTGGAGGCTCACTCCTGGCGGAGACTCTGGGGCGGAACGGGGGAGTCGCACCTGCCCTTAACGACCCGGACTATTTCATTGATTGTTACGAAGTTGTGCGCGACCTCGTGAGTGATGGCGTGGTGCTGTCTTCCAGGACTGTGTGTGACGGAGGACTTGCGGTTGCGGCTCAAAAACTCTCTCAGGACTCCGGACTCGGCGTGCGGCTTAATGTGGCAGGAATCGCCTCCGCATACGGTGAGACAGATATTTTCCGTATTCTCTTTTCCGAAGTCCCGGGCGTGCTCCTTCAGGTGAGCGACGTGGAGAGCGACTACATTGACTCCCAGTTCCTTCTTCAGGACGTGGCATATTACAGGGTGGGCCGTGTGGATTCTTCCGTGAAGGGTGTCGAGGTGCTGCCATTAGGCAACGGCGTGGATAGAATATTGGCTTCTTTGCTGGACACGGCAACAAGTGAAGGCGAAGATTAGGGAAGACTTTCCCGTAAGAAGTCTATCGCTTTGATTTTTAATCCGAATTGTCCTATTTTTCTTAATAATTTTCCGGATTTGCATAATAATTGCTAAATTCGCAGCGCGAAAAGTGCCGTGCTGCTTCATATTTTGTAGCTTTGGGCTTGATTTGTATATTATCGACAAATATAACTAAATAATACACAAACATTTATGGAAAACACAAAGAAACGTGTCTATCGCTTTGGCGGCAAAACCGCTGAGGGAAACGGCACTATGAGAAACCTTCTTGGCGGTAAGGGTGCGAACCTCGCCGAGATGTGCCTTCTGAATATTCCTGTTCCTGCAGGATTCACCATCACAACTGAGTGCTGCGCAGAGTATTACGCTCTCGGCGGCGGCTACCCGGAGGAACTCAAAAAAGATGTCGCAGAGGCTCTCAAGGCTACTGAGGCAATTATGGGCAAGAAATTCGGCGACAAGAAGAACCCTCTTCTGGTAAGCTGCCGTTCAGGTGCCCGCAGTTCAATGCCTGGTATGATGGACACAATCCTCAACATCGGACTTTGCTCTGACACCATCCCGGGTATGATTGAAGCTACCAAGAACCCGAGGTTCGTTTACGATGCATACCGCCGTCTCATTATGATGTACTCTGACGTCGTTATGGAGAAGGCAGAGGGCATCGAGCCGGAGGACGGTAAGGCAATCCGCCAGCAGCTTGACAAGATGATGGAAGACCTCAAGGAGTCTAAAGGCTACAAGTCTGACACTGAAATTACAGCAGAAGAGCTCAAGGACCTTTGCGACAAGTTCAAGGTTCGCGTTAAGGAAGTTCTCGGTGTAGAATTCCCTGACACAGCCGAGGCTCAGCTTTGGGGCTCAATCGGCGGCGTCTTCAAGTCTTGGAACGGAAAGAGGGCAATCGCTTACAGAAAGATCGAGGGAATTCCTGACGACTGGGGTACAGCAGTGAACGTTCAGTCAATGGTGTTCGGTAATATGGGCAACACCTCAGCAACAGGTGTCGCATTCTCACGTAACCCTGCAAACGGTGACAACAAGTTCTATGGCGAGTGGCTCATCAACGCACAGGGCGAGGATGTCGTAGCCGGTATCCGCACTCCGAACCCTCTTAACGAGGCAACCAAAACCCCTCACAACGCAAATCTCGAGTCTCTTGAGAAGGCTATGCCTGAGGTTTACAAGGAGCTTGACGACATCCGTCTCCACCTTGAGCAGCACTTCAACGATATGCAGGACATCGAGTTCACCATCCAGGACGGCAAACTTTGGATGCTCCAGTGCCGTATCGGTAAGAGAACTGGTCTTGCAGCCTTGAATATGGCTATGGATATGCTCGAGGAGGGTATGATTGACGAGAAGACCGCTGTTACAAGGGTCGCTCCGGCTCAGCTTGACGAGCTTCTTCACCCTATCCTTGACCCGGCTTCCGAGAAGAAGGCAACCGTCATCGCAAACGGTCTTCCTGCATCTCCGGGCGGAGCAGTCGGAACAGCTGTATTCTCTTCTGAGGCCGCTATGGCTGCCGCTGCAAAGGGTCTGAAGACAATTCTCGTCCGCGAGGAGACTTCTCCTGAGGATGTTGAGGGTATGAGGGCCGCAACCGGTATCCTTACTATGAAAGGCGGTATGACCTCACACGCAGCGCTCGTCGCACGTGGATGGGGCAAATGCTGCATCGTAGGCTGCGAGTCAATGACCATTGACCTTGCTGCAAAGACCGCAACATTCAAGAGTGGCGCCACAATCAAGGAAGGTGACTATGTCAGCCTCAACGGTGCCAAGGGTCTTGTTTATGCAACCAAGATTGACACGATGGACGCTTCCGAGAACCCGCGTTTCGTGAAGTTTATGGAAATCGTCGACAAGTTCCGCAAACTCGGAGTCCGCACCAATGCCGACACTCCGGAGGATGCTGCCCGTGCACTTTCATTCGGTGCTGAGGGTATCGGACTTTTCCGTATTGAGCATATGTTCTACGGCGCAAATTCAGAGACTCCGCTTGCAAAACTCCGCAAGATGATTCTTTCCAAGACCGATGCTGAGCGTCGTTCTGCTCTTAACGAGCTTGAGCCGTTCATCAAGGCCGCTGTCAAGGGAACAATGAAGGTTATGGACGGCAAGCCTGTCACCTTCCGTCTTCTTGACCCGCCTCTTCACGAGTTCGTTCCGCAGGGACACGACAAGAGGGAGGCTCTTGCAGAGGAACTCGGAATCAACGAGCAGGAAATCGAGAAGAGGGGTGAGTCCCTCCACGAGGTTAACCCTATGATGGGTCACCGTGGAGTTCGTCTTCACATCACCTACCCTATGATTTCCGAGACTCAGTTCCGTGCAATCTTCACTGCAGCAGCTGAGCTCATCAAAGAGGGCTTCAATCCTAAGCCTGAGATTATGATTCCGGTTACCATCTCAGAGAGGGAGCTTAAATTCCAGAAGGCAATCTGCGAGAAGATCAAGCTTGAGGTTGAGGGTGCTACCCACACTACAATCGACTACAAGTTCGGTTCAATGATCGAGATTCCTCGTGCAGCCCTCACCGCTGACAGGATGGCACGCACCGCAGAGTTCTTCTCATTCGGTACGAACGACCTCACCCAGATGACCTTCGGATTCTCCAGGGACGATGTCGGAACCTTTATGGGCGACTATCTCGGCAACAAGATTCTTGACTCAGATCCGTTCAAGACTCTGGACACCAAGGCTGTCGGCAAACTCATCAACTACGCGGTAACCGAAGGCCGTTCAACTCGCGATAACCTCAAGTGCGGTATCTGCGGTGAGCACGGCGGTGACCCTGCATCAGTTGAGTTCTGCCACAAGATCGGCCTCAACTACGTTTCCTGCTCGCCGTTCCGCGTGCCTATCGCACGTCTTGCAGCTGCGCAGGCCGCAATCAAGAATGACAAGTAGTTCTAAAAACTACAAATCGCAAATAGCAAAAATCCTCGGAGATTCTCCGAGGATTTTTTTGTGTTGGGGGTAGGAATAATCTTTGGGGCAGATTTTTGAGGATAGCTTGGCATTTGAAGAAGGAGCATACCGGGGTATGTGACTGATGAAAAGGCCAAGATAGACCAAAAAGATGCCCCAAAGAAAAACAGCCCGCATCCCTGCGAGCTGTTTCGGTTAGTAGTGTAGTGTTTTAATTATTAGTGGTCAGCAGTCTCTCCGAA
>CAVJRU010000008.1:47080-51517 GCA_963652025.1 bacterium | reverse complement strand
GGTTGTGAGGATTTGGGCTAGGAGAGGAACGCAGTAGACCGCTTTTTAGTCGGCCTCTTTTTATTTTATTACGATTTCCTCTCTATCAGGCCCTACAGAAATAATCCTCACAGGGCATTTCGTCTCCTCCTCTATGAAGCTTACATAATCCTTCAGCTCCTGAGGAAAATCCTCGTATTTACGAACAGAGCAGATGTCGCATTTCCAGCCCTTGAACTCCCTGTAAACCGGAACGACCTCTTCGTTGCTCTCGAACGGGAACCAATCGATGGTCTTGCCGCCGACCTTGTACCCTGTAGCCACTTTAATGGTGTCAAAGTCGTTGAGGACGTCAGACTTCATCATTATGAGCTCCGACACTCCGTTCATCATCACAGAGTACTTGAGAGCCACCATATCCAGCCATCCGCAACGGCGCGGACGCCCTGTGGTCGCACCGAATTCGTGTCCTATCTCACGCAGCCTTTCTCCGTCTTCATCGAAAAGCTCCGTAGGGAAAGGACCGCTGCCGACCCTCGTGCAGTATGCCTTAAAAATGCCTATCACCTTTCCCACCCTGTTCGGAGCGACTCCTAGACCGGTGCAAACCCCGGCAGCCATAGTGTTGGAAGAAGTCACGAACGGATAGGTACCGAAATCAATGTCAAGCATTGAGCCCTGAGCACCTTCAGCAAGAATAGGTGTGTCCTCGTCAAGGTATTTGTTCACAACAAGCTCGCTCTCAATGAAAGAGAACCTCTTCATATCCTCCACAGCCTTGAGCCACATAGCCTCATATTCGGTGATGTCATACTTGAAATCATATTGAGAAAGGAGTCCGAAGTGCTTCTTTTTGAGGGTTTCATATCTTTGGAGGAACTCTCCGGAAAGGATGTCTCCCACCCTCAGGCCGTTACGCCCGGTCTTGTCCATATATGCAGGACCAATGCCCTTAAGTGTTGAACCAATCTTTGACTTTCCCTTTGCTGCCTCACTTGCCGCGTCAAGCATCCTGTGGGTAGGAAGTATGAGCTGTGCTCTTTTGGAAATCAGAAGTTTTGAGGAAATGTCCCCGGCTTTCTGCTCAATGGCGCGAATCTCGTCCATAAGGATAACCGGGTCAATCACCACGCCATTACCGATGATGTTGACGGATCCCTTACGAAAAATTCCTGACGGCACAGTGTGGAGCACGAATCCGTCACCGTCAAATTTGAGTGAATGACCGGCATTAGGACCGCCTTGAAAACGGGCAATAACCTTGTAATCAGGAGTCAAGACATCCACGACCTTACCTTTCCCCTCGTCGCCCCACTGGAGCCCGAGAACAACATCAAGTTTCATAATTTTTGAGTATTAGTTTGTTTACAGATGACCAATCCAAAAGACCTGCCTGCACTACACGGCAAACGGACACAAATTTATATGTTTTTCTCCTGTCTAGAAAATTTATCACACTATTTTTGAAATAAAAAAAGGTCTCCGAATAACTCGGAGACCGCATTCTAAGGATACTCAGATGAATCCGACTACACTATTATAAAAAAAGAAACTGACCGAAAAATCAGTCAGTTTCTTCTTAAAATATGTGCTTAAGGCTCTTAGTCCTTGAATTTAGCGCAAAGATACTCGCGGTTGAGGCGGGCGATGTGAGAAACGGTGATGTGCTTAGGGCACTCCATCTCGCAGGCGCGGGTGTTGGTGCAGGCACCGAAACCGAGTTCGTCCATCTTCGCAACCATTGCCTTTGCCCTTCTTGCACCCTCAACCTTACCCTGAGGAAGAAGTGCGAGAGAACTTACGCGGGCTGCAACGAAGAGCATTGCAGAACCGTTCTTGCAGGTTGCAACGCAAGCACCGCAACCGATGCAGGCAGCACCGTCCATACTCTCGTCTGCTTTCGCCTTAGGGATAGGAATAGCGTTGGCATCAGGCACTCCGCCTGTTCCTACTGAAACATATCCACCAGCCTGAAGAATCTTGTCAAATGCCTGACGGTCAACAACAAGGTCCTTGATTACAGGGAAGCCGTGGCTTCTCCAAGGCTCAATGGTGATAGTGTCGCCATCCTTGAACTTACGCATATGGAGCTGGCAGGTAGTGACCTCATCGTCAGGTCCGTGTGCACGTCCGTTGATATACAGTGAGCAGGCTCCGCAGATTCCCTCACGGCAGTCGTGGTCGAAGGAAACCGGACCTGAAGACTTGCATCCTTTCTCGACAGCAACAGGATCCATACCCTCTGTGATAAGCTGCTCGTTGAGGATGTCAAGCATTTCAAGGAAAGAGCTGTCAGGCGATATGCCCTTGACCTGATAGGTCTCGAAATGCCCTTTCTCTTTGGCGTTTTTCTGACGCCATACTTTCAAAGTCAAATCCATAATTTTCTGATATTAAGTAGCTTACCGCTTAGTCTTTATAGTTTCGAGTTGCAATGTGGATATTCTCGTAGTTGAGAGGCTCCTTATGAAGCTCAGGCTCAGCACCCTCGCCCTTGTACTCCCAAGCAGCTACGTACATATAGTGCTCGTCGTCACGCTTGGTCTCGCCGTCCTCGGTCTGCATCTCCACACGGAAGTGACCTCCGCAGGACTCGCAGCGATGAAGTGCGTCGATAGCCATAAGTTCGCCGATTTCAAGGAAGTCCGCAAGACGGATGGCTTTTTCAAGCTCCTGGTTGAACGTACCCTGAACACCTGCAACGTAAACATTGCTCCAGAACTCCTTCTTGAGGGCGCGAATCATCTCGATACCCTCTTTCAGACCAGCCTCGCTGCGGGCCATTCCGACGTGCTCCCACATAATGTGGCCAAGCTTCTTGTGAATGGTGTCAACTGACTCGGTTCCCTTGATGGAGAGGAGTTTCTCGATTTTCTCGCGAACGGCCTTCTCAGCCTCCTCGAACTCAGGAGCTGAAATATCAGTCTTAGGCTCCTTGAACTTGGATGAGAGATAGTCGCCGATGGTGTAAGGAAGGATGAAATATCCGTCTGCAAGACCCTGCATAAGCGCTGACGCACCGAGACGGTTTCCGCCGTGGTCGGAGAAGTTAGCCTCGCCGATTGCGTAGAGTCCAGGGATGGTTGTCTGGAGATTGTAGTCAACCCAAAGACCTCCCATAGTGTAGTGGATTGCCGGATAAATCATCATAGGCTCCTTGTAAGGGTCTGATGCGGTAATCTTCTCGTACATCTGGAAGAGGTTGCCGTAACGGGCCTTGATTACATCCTTGCCGAGACGCTCGATTGCTGTCTTGAAATCAAGGAACACAGCAAGACCGGTCTCGTTGACGCCGTAGCCGGCATCGCACCTCTCCTTTGCTGCACGAGATGCCACGTCACGAGGAACGAGGTTTCCGAATGCAGGGTAGCGGCGCTCGAGGTAGTAGTCCCTATCCTCTTCAGGAATGTCTGAAGGCTTTATTTCGTGTTTGCGGAGTTTTGCCACATCCTCGAGTTTCTTAGGAACCCAGATGCGTCCGTCGTTACGGAGTGACTCCGACATAAGTGTAAGCTTTGACTGCTGCTCGCCGTGAACCGGAATACAGGTCGGGTGAATCTGTGCGAAGCAAGGGTTTGCGAAGAATGCACCCTTCTTGTAGCACTGCCAAGCTGCTGAACCGTTTGAGTTCATTGCGTTGGTGGAAAGGAAGTAAGTGTTTCCGTATCCTCCGGATGCAAGAACGACAGCGTGCGCGCCGAAACGCTCGATTTCACCTGTTACAAGGTTGCGGGCGATGATACCCTTTGCCTCGCCGTTAATGAGGACTACATCAAGCATCTCGTGACGCGGATAAGACTTCACTGTGCCTGCTGCAATCTGGCGGTTGAGGGCAGCGTATGCTCCAAGAAGAAGCTGCTGACCGGTTTGACCGCGAGCGTAGAATGTGCGGCTCACTTGAGCCCCACCGAAAGAGCGGTTTGCAAGAAGTCCGCCGTATTCCCTTGCGAAAGGAACACCCTGTGCAACACACTGATCAATAATGTTGTTGCTGACTTCTGCAAGACGGTAAACGTTAGCTTCACGGCTACGGTAGTCACCGCCTTTGATTGTATCGTAGAAAAGACGATAAATCGAGTCATTGTCGTTCTGGTAGTTCTTAGCAGCGTTGATACCTCCCTGAGCCGCGATAGAGTGCGCACGGCGTGGAGAATCGCTGATGCAGAAAACCTTCACGTTGTAGCCGAGCTCACCAAGAGAAGCAGCTGCAGATGCTCCGCCGAGTCCGGTACCGATGACAATGATTTCGAGTTTTCGCTTGTTTCCAGGTGATACAACCTTGATCTGAGATTTGTGCTTTGTCCATTTTTCGGCCAAAGGACCCTCAGGAATCTTTGAAATCAATTCTTTTGCCATTATATATAAGGTTTATGATATTTTTTTCTTTGAATATCTTTTTGGTTCATATACATTTTTTCATCGGTCACATACCCCGGTATGCTCCCTCTTCAAAAATGT
>CAVJRU010000008.1:16332-46920 GCA_963652025.1 bacterium | reverse complement strand
AATCCCTCCTTTATAAGGAACGGCTCATAAACCTCCTCCAGCGTGCCCTGGTCCTCCCCCACTGCCGTCGCGATGGTGTTCGCCCCCACAGGTCCTCCCTTGAACTTGGTTATTATTGTCTTAAGAATCTTATTATCTATGGAATCCAGTCCCCTCTTGTCAATGTTCAGAGCATCAAGCGCGTAACGTGCGATTTCAAGGTCAATCGAACCGTTTCCTACCACCTGAGCGAAGTCCCTCACCCTGCGAAGAAGCGAGTTTGCTATACGAGGAGTTCCGCGGCTTCGAAGGGCCACCTCGTGAGCTGCCTGCTCGTCTATGGTGACACCGAGAATGCCGGCGCTGCGTTCCACAATCTTCTGCAGAGTCGCCGTGTCATAGTACTCCAGGGCGCACTTTATGCCGAACCTTGCTCGCAGAGGAGAAGTGAGAAGTCCGCTGCGGGTCGTAGCCCCAACAAGCGTGAACGGGTTGAGAGAAAGCCTGATGGACCTTGCCCCAGGACCCTTGTCCACCATTATGTCTATGACAAAATCCTCCATAGCGGAGTAAAGATACTCCTCAACGACAGGGGAAAGCCGGTGAATCTCATCGATAAAAAGCACATCCCCTTCCTCCAGCGAGGTAAGCAGCCCCGCAAGGTCTCCCGGCTTATCAAGCACAGGACCTGAGGTCACTTTCATATTTACGCCAAGTTCGTTGGCGATGATGTGTGCGAGGGTGGTTTTTCCCAGACCCGGAGGCCCGTGAAAGAGAACGTGGTCAAGAGTCTCGCCCCTCATTTTGGCGGCTGCCACAAATATTTTCAGGTTCTTTACTATCTTCTCCTGACCCGAGAAATCTTCGAGTTCCTGCGGCCTTATAATTCCGTCAATTTCCTTATCTTTGCCCGCGTTAACATCGTGCGGATTGAATTCGGTTGCTGCTCCCATCGGCTTCGACTTTTGTGTTCATTCTCTGCCGGGGAATGTCGGCAGGATTGAAAATAATATCATACAAAGTTAATTTTTAATTTTAAGAAATGATGATGATTGTGTGTTGAAATGTTGATAACTTATTCAATTCTCTGATTGTCAATATTTTCAAAACGCACAAGCTGTTGAAAAGGCATTGGTAAAACTTCTGAAAAATAATTCAGAAAACTGTTGCATTTCTCCTTTTCGCTGAGGTATAAAATAAGTTCCGTCTTCTCAAAAAATAGTTTTCATTTGTTATTAACAGCCTTATCAACAGGTTATCAACAGAAAAATGAGCGAATTGTTAATAAGTCAAAATTCAGTTGCGCTTCTTCGGCAAAACATAGAAAAATCCCCTGTCAGCTACTGTACAGGCCTATTTTTGTCTGCAAGATGGTTTGTGCTCGCCCAGGTTTCCCGCCCGGGGGTGAACTTTATAGTCCTTCCCGACCGCGACAGCGCCGAGTACTGTGCGGCTGACCTTTATGACCTTGTGGAAGGAGACCGAGTCTTTTTCCTTCCTGATTCCGGGCGCAAGGTTGAAAAGAGCAACTACAAGTCATCTCTCAGCGTGCAGAGGACTTCTGCGATAGGAAAGCTTCTTGAATACAAAGCTGGAGAGCAGCTCTTTTTCGTCACCTACCCTTCCGCTCTCGAAGAGCCTGTATCCAAGGCCGGAAGCAAGGAAGTACCCCTTATAAAGATAAGCGTCGGAGATTCCTTTGACCGCGAAGAACTCCTGCAAAAACTCTACGACCTCGGCTTTCAAAGAGTTGATTTTGTGAGTGAACCCGGACAGTATGCCGTCAGAGGTGCTCTCATTGACATATTTTCTTTTTCGAACAACAATCCCTACCGAGTTTCTTTTTTCGGCGACGAAGTGGATTCCGTGAGCGTTTTCGACTGCAATACACAACTTTCTAAAGAAAAGGTCGAGTGCGTGGAGATATTTCCGGACCTCTCGGCCAACGACCAGACAGGTTCCGAAGCAGGTCCGAGCGTTCCTCTTGTTTCCATCCTTCCGGAAGACTCTCTTGTGTGGCTGGATTCTTCGGATATGTATAAGGATAGGGAGTTTTTCTCTTCTTTGGAGGCTTTCCGCAGGGTTTTTCTCGAAGTTCCGATTTCCCTCCAGGCCTATTCCGATTCAGTCTGCCCGATTAAATTCAATATATCCCCTCAACCCGTATTCAACAAGAACTTCGAACTTTTGGTTGAGGACCTGAAGGAAAAAATCAGCGGCGGATACAAAGTATATATATATGGTGAAAAGCAGTCGCAACTTGACCGACTGAAATCCATCCTGATAACGAATGAAGGGTATATACCTGAATTTGTCCCTTCGCACAATGTTCACGCAGGGTTCATTGATTCCGATGAAAAAATATGCTGCTACTCCGACCACGAGATTTTCGACCGTTTCCACCGCGTCTCCATTCGCCGCACCGTCGAAAGAAGCGAGCAGCTGACGATAAATGACCTCACTTCATTCTCAATCGGCGACTATATAGTTCATATAGATTACGGAGTGGGTATTTTCGGCGGTCTGGTTAGGATGAAGGACGACAAAGGAAGGGTACACGAAGTCGTGAAGCTCATCTACAAGGACAACGACGTAGTATTCGTTTCTGTTCACGCCCTGCACAAAATCTCGCGCTACAAATCCAAGGACAGCGAGCCTCCGAAAATCTACAAACTCGGATCCAAGACCTGGCAGAACCTCAAGACCAGCGCGAAATCCAAGGTGAAGGACATTGCGAAGGACCTTATAAAACTCTACGCAAAACGCCGTGCATCAAAAGGTTATGCCTATTCTCCGGACAGTTTTCTCCAGACCGAACTTGAGTCATCCTTTATGTACGAGGACACTCCGGACCAGGAAAAGGCTGTTCAGGCAGTTAAGCGCGATATGGAGGATACCTGCCCTATGGACAGGCTTGTCTGCGGAGATGTCGGATTCGGAAAAACCGAGGTTGCGATAAGAGCGGCATTCAAGGCTGTCGCCGACGGAAAGCAGGTGGCCGTGCTCGTTCCCACAACAATTCTTGCTCTCCAGCACTACAACACCTTCTGTGCCCGTCTCAAGGATTTTCCTTGCAATATCGAGTTTGTAAGCCGGCTTCGCACGGCAAAGGAAATAGCCGATATCAGGGACAGGCTGGAAAAAGGAAAAGTTGATATTCTGATAGGTACGCACAAAATTCTCGGCTCCACCTTCGTTTTTAAGGACCTCGGACTTCTCATCATAGACGAGGAACAGAAATTCGGAGTAAGCGCCAAGGAGAAGCTTCGTCAGATTAAAGAATCCGTTGATACTCTTACACTTACGGCTACCCCTATTCCGCGTACTCTTCAGTTCTCGCTTCTTGGAGCAAGGGACCTTTCCATCATCTCTACCCCGCCGCCTAACCGTATTCCGGTCCAGACGGAGATTATGCTTTTTGACGGCGACGAAATCCGCAAAATCATCAATTACGAACTTAATCGCGGGGGACAGGTTTTCTTCCTTCACAACAAAGTTGACGAACTTCAGGGAATTTATGACATTCTCCACCGTCTGGTTCCGGATATGAAAATCTGTGTAGCTCACGGACAGATGGAACCTAAGGCTCTGGAAGACAGAATTATGGACTTTATGGCCGGGGACTACGATATGCTCCTTTGCACTACCATAATAGAGAATGGTCTGGATGTTCCGAATGCTAACACAATCATAATCAATCAGGCCCAGAACATAGGTCTGAGTGACCTGCATCAGCTTCGCGGAAGGGTCGGAAGGTCCAACCGCAGGGCTTTCTGCTACCTGATAGTTCCTCCGCTGGTTTCCATCACTGAGGATGCGCGGCGAAGGCTCAAAGCCATAGAGGCTTTCTCTGACCTTGGAAGCGGATTCAACATAGCTATGCAGGACCTTGACATTCGCGGAGCCGGCAACCTCCTTGGTGCGGAGCAGAGCGGATTCATTACAGATATGGGCTTTGAAACCTATCAGAAGATACTTTCAGAGGCGATGGAGGAACTCGGAGTGGAGACCGGTCTCACTTCAAGGAATGTCAGTCAGGCGTACGTTTCCGACTGTACCATCGAGACCGACCAGCTGGCACTCATTCCGGACAGCTATATCGGAATCACAGCCGAAAAAATCCGCATCTATAAGGAACTTGACTCGCTTTCTTCCGAGGCTGAACTGCAGCGGATGGGAGAAAAAATGACGGACCGTTTCGGAGCGATGCCTGAGGAGGTGAAGAATCTGTTTGAAATTGTAAGGATAAGGCAACTGGGTGAAAAACTTGGTTTTGAGAAGATTATAATAAAGAACGGAATTATGATTGCTTTCTTCATATCCAATCCGCTTTCACCTTATTACAAATCAAAGACTTTCCAGACGATACTAACTAAAATCAACTCCAATCAACGCACTTTCGACCTCAAACAGACGGACAGCAAGTTGAAAATCGTTTCGCGCTCTGTACCAAATCTTTACGAGGCCTACGCGCAACTTGGGAAGCTGGTGTAGTTTTAGACTGATTTCATCTCGGGAGGATATTCTGAAGAAATACCGGAAAAAATATCTAAATTTACGCCCCTAATTTTTTATAACGACAGATGAACCTCGTAATAGATATAGGATACACGGCTCTGAAGGCTGCCTGGACTGACGGAATAACTCTCGGAAAAACACTTAGGTATCAGGGTGAACGGGTTTCGGAATTTATCCTTGCCACCATCGAAAAACAGCGGCCGGACACTCTTGTTCTCTGTTCAGTAAGGGAACTTCCGTCGGGAGCTGTTCAGAAGATTCGCGAAGGTTGCGGAAAGTTGGTCCTTATTGACTCTGAACATACTGATATTCTGAAAGATAACTCTCTTCCTGAATATCTGACCCCGGACCGTGCAGCCTCTGTCCTGGCCTCCCAATACCTCTTCAAGGGTAAGGGATGCACGATTATAGATTTCGGAACCATTCTTACCATCGATTTTCTGGACGAATCCGGACTCTATCGTGGAGGCAACATATCGCTTGGATGCCGCACCCGTTTCAAGGGAGTGAACCGCTATTCGAAGACACTGCCGCTCCAGGATACCCCTGAAAATGTGGCGGATATGGGTTCGTCTCTCCCCTCTTCCATAGATTCGGGAATTATTTTAGGTATAAAGTTTGAAATTGAGGGCTATTTATCGCGTTATCCTGAAAATATCGTCATTTTTACGGGAGGCGACGCGATTTATTTTGCAAAAAGAATGAAAAACTCCATCTTTGTAGTTTGCAATCTCGTTTTGATGGGGTTAGCCCTAATTGCTGTGAGATATGGTGAATGAATTCAAGAAGATTCTTTTAGGTTTAGCGCTCCTTGTTCCATCCCTTAGTACCTTCGCCCAGACATCTGCGACGACGGGTACCTATGGGTCATATTCTCCCTATTCCATATATGGAGTCGGTGAAGTTGCGAAGGAAGGTACGGCGTATACAAGAAGTATGGGAGGAGTTGGTATAGCTTCCAGAAACAGGAGGTTTATCAATATTACCAATCCTGCTGCAGTGACCGCTCGCGACACCCTTGCTTTTATGGCGGATTTCGGACTTTACGAGGATAACAAAATCTATGTACAGGGCAGCCGCAAGGGGGTAAAAAACACTTTTAATGTTCACGATTTCGTAATAACGGCCCCTATCTGGCGTTCATCTGCATTTATGGTCGGACTTACCCCGTTCAGTGACGTGGGTTACAGTTTTACCTCCAACGAAACTGATGAACAGAAACTCGCTCACGTTGGAAACATTACCTACGATTCCTACGGAGACGGCAGCATCTACCAGCTCTTTTTCGGCGCAGGCGCGACTTTTTGGAAGAGACTTTCCATCGGTGCGGAGTTTATCTATTATTTCGGTAACCTTGACCGCAACTCCAACGAAACTTTCGAGAGTTCTTCCTATCGTTCAATCAATTACGGAAATTCTCTCAACCTTCACGGGTACACCGGTAAATTCGGTATACAGTATGAGCAGAGGCTCGGCGGAAATGTTTCTATGACTCTTGGAGCAACCTACCGTCTGGGAACTAACCTCAAGGGATATTCCAATCATTTCGCGTATGCGAGTCAGTCAAGTGTGACCGATACGCTCAAGGCAATGACTTACACTGACACACTTGGCGTTTCCTGCAAGAGCCCTCGCATCGCCGATGAAATCGGAGTGGGAATTTCGCTTAAAGGCGGCGACCAGTGGAGCGTTGAATTCAACTACTTGCGTTCTGACTGGAGAAATTCAGGTTTCGAAACATTGAAGGGTTTCAAGTCCACCGGTACGGTTAATTTCACATCCTCAGTCGCTCAGTCTTTCAGGGCTGGTTTCGAGTTTGTTCCGAACCGCAACGACATCCGCTACTACTTCAAGCGCTGCTCTTACAGGGGAGGAATCTATTATGACCAGGATTATATGCTCGTAAATGGTTGTCGAGTTGATTCATACGGACTTACGCTCGGAATCACACTTCCTGTTTTCCGTTGGTACAATGGACTTTCTCTCGGAATTGATTTAGGTAGAAGGGGGAGTGCAAAGACTGCCGGGTCAGTTAATATGATTATGGAAAATTACTGCAAATTCGTTATAGGTTTCAATATCCACGACATCTGGTTCCAGAAGCCTAGGTACAATTAAAATCTACATTTTACGGATTTTTGCATCTTTTATTGAAACGTTTGAAAAAATAAACTTTAAATATGAAAAAGATAGTCACTTTGTTTGTCGCAGCAATGGCTGCTTCACTTACGGTTCTGTCAGCACAGGGAAAGTATGGTGCCGACAGTGCGAATTGCATCAAGTATCTTTCCTATTATCAGGAGTATTTCAAGCAGAAAAACTACAATGACGCTACTCCGAACTGGCGTAAGGCCTACAAGTATTGCCCTGCGACAGCCAATCAGAATATGCTCATAAACGGTACTACAATCGTACGTCGTCTCATTTCCCAGAATGCGAAGAATTCGATTTATAAGGATGCTCTCATCGACACCCTTCTTACTCTTCACGACCAGAGGGCTCAGTATTATCCAAAGTATGCTGTAACAGCTATGAACAACAAAGGTCTTGATATGGTTAACTACGTAAAGGGTGACGACAAGAAACTCTTTGAGGGCCTTTCAAGCATCATCGAGAAGAACGGTACTGCTACCAAACCTAGCATCTATCTGTTCAATCTCAACGCTGCTGTTGAGCTTTACAAGAACGGAACCCTCAATGAGGAAGAGGTGATTTCAGTTTACGAGAAGGCTATTGAAAACCTTGAGAACACCCCTTGCAAGACCGAAAAGGAGGAGCAGGATATTGCGAAGGTACAGGAAGACATAGAGAATATCTTCATCCAGAGCAAAGTTGCTTCCTGCGAGAATCTCGTGGCTCTTTTCTCACCGCGTTTCAAGGAAAATCCTAACGACCTTCAGCTTGCGAAGAACATCGTGAATATGCTCAGCAAGACTGATGAGGGTGCTGACACAGATCTTTTCCTTCAGGCAGTGAACACTATGAACCGTCTTGAGCCTTCATACCAGTCAGCTTACTACCTCTTCAAACTTTATTCATCACGCGGAGAGGTTGAGAACGCGATTTCCAATATGGAGGAGGCAATTGCTTATCCTGAGTCAGACACAAAGGTTGATGCCTCATACTACTATGAGCTTGCCGCTTTCTGCTATAAGAACGGCCGTTCTCCTAAGGCTTTCAAGTGCGCTCAGGAAGCAGCAAAACTTGACGACTCTTGGTCTGGAAAAGCTTATATGCTTATTGGAACTATCTGGGGTTCACAGGTTTGCAGAGGAAACGAAATCGAAAGCCGTGCACCTTACTGGGTTGCAACTGACTATATGATTAAGGCTAAGAATGCTGACGAGTCCCTTGCAGCGGAGGCGAACAATATGATTGCCCAGTACAGCAAGTACTATCCGCAGAAGGCTGAGGCGTTTATGTACGACCTTCTTGACGGCGCTTCTTACACCGTAAATTGCGGCGGTATGACTGCAACCACTACAGTAAGGACTCAGAAATAGTTTTCCCTACCCGTGGCTTCGTCCAGACTTTCTAATATCATTCTTTATATGGCAACCGCTGCGGCGGTTGCTTTCGTCGTTTATTCCTGTAAAGGGAAGTTGGACGAGGTTGACGCCCTTGACATTTCTCAGTTGCCGGTGCAGACAGCGGACAATGTTGTTACCGTTCAGACTCAGAATGGACAGATTCAGATGAGGATGGAGGCTCCGCTTATGGAAAGGTATGAGAACGACACCCTCTCAAGGCAGATTTTCCCTAAGGGTTTTGCAGTTTACGGCTACATTGAAGGCGGTCTTCTTGAGACTTCAATAACTGCAAAAAATGCGGTTCATCTCAAGTATTCGGACGGCCGCGAGTCCTGGGAGGCTTTTGGAGACGTTGTCGTGAAGAACCTCATCAAGAAGGAGGTTATGGAAACTGATACGCTCTACTGGGACCAGAAAAACGAGAAAATCTACACCGACTGCTACGTGAAGATGTACTCTCCGGATGGCTTTATGCAGGGTTATGGGATGGAGTCGGACCAGAGGGCGAGAAATTCTGTGATTTTCAATCCGTTCAACAGTTACGGCATTGTTGTTCAGGATAGCACTGAGGTAAATGTTGATTCTGTGAATTTCATAGGTCCGCTTCGAAAGTAGTTTTTCTCTCTTTTGAGGCTAAATAGTGCCATATCCGCTTATTGAAGTCAGTTCCTTGCAAAAAATAATGGTTATTTTGCGGAAAATTACTAACTTCGCACCCCATACCTAAAAATGGGCGAAATCGCGTTTTTGTCCCGTTTTTATAGCTAATTAACTGATAATAAAAACTAAAAAATAATAATTACTATGGCTGTTCTTGAAACAATCCGCGTAAAGTTCGGTGTTTTGATTTCGGTTTTGATCGCTCTCGCGCTCCTTTCCTTCATCATTGACCCGACTACGCTTCAGAACGTAGCATCATCAATGTCATCAAAGTATGATGTAGGCGAAATTGACGGTAAATCAGTTTCTTACGTTGATTTTCAGAAAGATGTCGAATCTACTAAGGGTGTGCTTGAACTTCTTGGTTTTCAGGCCAATTCAGAGCAGGCTCAGTCCTATGTAAGGGATGAGGCTTGGAAGGAGCTTTTCGACAACTATTACTTCATTCCTAACGCTCAGAGCGCAGGTGTTTACGTCGGCAACGAGGAGGCTCTTGACCTCATCTCCGGCGACAATATCTCTCCTGTTATCGCTCAGTTGTTCTCAGACCAGAACGGATTCAACAAGGAAGCGTTCCTTAACTTCGTGAATTACTGCAGGCAGGACGAGACCGGACGTTATTCCGAGCTTCTCAACTACCTCTGCAACACTGCAATTTCCCAGCAGTATTATTCAAAGTATTTCACTCTTTTCTCTGAGGGTAACGTAACAAATGAACTCGGTCTTGCGAACGAAATCGCTGAGAATAACAACTCTGTAAACGCTGAGTTCGTTATGGTTCCTTTCGGTTTTGCTCAGGACACTACAATCGTTGTGTCAGACTCCGAGGTTAAGGATTACTACAAAGCTCATAAGAAACTTGACGCTTACAAGGGTCTCTTCACCCAGAAGGCCAGCAGGGACATCGAGTATGTAGTTTATGACATTCTTCCTTCAGCTGAGGATGTTGCTGCCACAAATGGTGAAATCGCAGAACTTTCAGATGACTTCAAGAATGCGGCTAATGTCAAGTCTTTCCTTCTTAGCAACTACTGCCAGTATGACGAGAAGTTCTACAAGCCGGGTGAACTGAAGAGAGTTTGCGCTGAGGTAGACGATTTCGTTGCTTCCGCTAAGGTTGGAGATGTTTCTCCTGTTATTGCAAACGACAACACTTTCTACATTGTCCGCGTGCTTGATTCTAAGGTTGAGGACGGTGTTTCAGCTAAACAGGTAGCAATTCTTGAGAAGGAAGCTGTTGCTAGCAAGGCTACTGTCAACGCAATCTATGCTAGGGCTAAGAACTTCGCTTCTCAGGCCAACGGAAGCTATAAGAATTTCCGCGCTGCCGTTGATTCTCAGGCTGTTTACGCTCACTCTGCTAACCTTGTAGAGGGTGCTGACCGCATCGGTTCAATCGACCACGCTAAGGAGATTACCCGCTGGGCTTTCGACGCCAAGAAGGGCAATGTTTCCGAGATTTTCGATGTTAATAAAGACTATTTCGTAGTAGCAGTTCTTACCTCCGTTAACAAGGAAGGTTACAAGTCTCTCAAAGAGCTTTCTCCTTACATTAAGGATGTTCTTTACAGGGAGAAACTTGCTGACAAGAAGGCTTCTGAAGTAGCTGAGAAGATAGCTGGTCTTGATAATATCGAGGCTGTTGCTGAGGCTCTCGGCACAACTGTAAGCACTAAAGAGAAGATTACATTCTCTTCACTTACTTCACAGGGTCTTGATCCTGCATTCATCGGAGCCGTTACTTCAGCTGAAGTCGGGAAGCTCTCACGTCCAGTTAAGGGCAGCTACGGAATTTACGTATTCAATGTTACTGCCAAGGAAACAGGTGCTTTCTACACTGAGGATGATGCAAATTCAAAGAACGCTCAGTTGAATCAGTACCTTGCTCAGATGCTTCTTGCTTCAATGAATGATGCAGTGGTAACTGATAATAGACCACGTTTCTATTAGAATTTAACTACCGGTAAATTAAAAGAGATGACTCATCGAGCCATCTCTTTTTTTATTCTCTTGCCGCAGTAGACCGCTTTTTAGTCTTCTTCTTTTTTTTGATAAAAGGTTGAAAAAAAGATGGGATACAAGGCTCTCGACGAGCCCAATACCGGAGCAACCTTTCGGTTGTGAGGATTTGGGAGAGGAGAACAACGCAGTAGACCGCTTTTTATTCAACCTTTTACCACAGGAAGTTGTTGAAAGGATATCTTCCCGCGTGAATCTCGGCGACCATTTTGTATAGGTCTGAGCGGAGTTTGTCTATGCCTATTTTCTGCTTTGCAGAGATAAATATGCAAGGAGTATTCTCCTTTGCTATCCAGGAGTTCTTATACTCCTCAAGAGTGTAGTTCTCCGGACGTTTAGCTGTCAGGGAATACTCGTCGTACTCTTCGTGTTTGTAAGCATCTATTTTATTGAAAACCACGTAGATAGGCTTATTTATTGCTCCAATGTCCCTAAGAGTTTCGTTTACCACTCTGATGTGGTCTTCGTGGTTAGGATGAGAGACATCTACAACGTGCATCAGAATATCGGCTTCCCGCACTTCGTCTAGCGTGCTTTTAAAGGCCTCTACGAGCTGCGTAGGCAGTTTTCTGATAAATCCTACAGTATCGCTCAAAAGAAACGGCACGTTCTCAATTACGACCTTTCTGACGGTCGTATCTAGGGTGGCGAAAAGCTTGTTCTCGGCAAAGACATCGCTTTTGGCGAGCATATTCATTATTGTGCTCTTCCCGACGTTGGTGTAGCCCACCAGAGCAATCCTTACAAGCGACCCTCTGTTGCCCCTTTGTGAGGACATCTGTTTGTCTATTTTCTTGAGTTGCTCCTTTAATCTTGAGATTTTGTCTTGAATTATTCTTCGGTCCGTCTCAATCTGAGTCTCTCCCGGGCCCCTCATTCCGATACCTCCCTTTTGTCTTTCAAGGTGCGTCCACATCCTTGTAAGTCTTGGAAGAAGGTATTGATACTGAGCAAGTTCTACTTGTGTTTTTGCGTATGCTGTTTTTGCTCTCTGAGCGAAAATGTCTAGAATAAGGTTGGTTCGGTCAAGAATTTTAATGTTCAGTTCGCGCTCTATATTCCTAAGTTGTGTAGGGGAGAGCTCATCGTCGAATATGGCTACGTCAACCTCGTTTTCGTCTATATATTGCTTGATTTCAGTAAGTTTTCCGCTTCTTATGTAAGTCTTTGAGTCAGGCTTGTCGACTTTCTGTACGAACCTTCCTTTTCCCTCAACTCCGGCCGTCTCGGCCAAAAATTCGAGTTCGTCAAGATACTCGTTTATCTGGGCCTCGTCGTCTCCTTGTTTTATGACCCCGATAAATATTGCTTTCTCGACATACTTCTTAATTATAATCGGTTCAGAATTAAGCATATAGTTTTATTCTCTCTTTTTTCTGTTTTCAATTTCATTCAAAAAAATGGCGACAATTTCAGATGAATCATCGCCATTTTCTATTTTTTTTGGACCTAGCTTAACGCTACCGGTCGCTTATTTGCGAAATTTATCGGAGCTGGAAATATACAGGGAATGTATAAGTCACAGGAACCGCACGGTCACGCTGCTTACCAGGATTCCACTTCGGTGACATAGAAACAACTCGAACTGCCTCTTTGTCAAGTGAAGGGTCTACTCCACGGAGCACCTTAACTTTTGTTACGCTTCCGTCTTTCTCTACGGTAAACTGAAGGGTTACACGTCCCTGTACACCGTTTTCCTTTGCGATTTCAGGGTATACAAGCCTCTTGTTCACCCAAACTGAGAACTGGTTTGCATCGCCGCCCATAAAAGATGGCTTTTCCTCTACGAGCTGGAACGGAATGGCTTCCTCTTCCACAACTTCCTCTTCAACGTTCTCGACGTAGTCCATAATTTCTACGCCCATATCGCTGTTGTCCTCGAGTGAAAGGAAGTCGTTGTCGATTTTGATTTCGTCGTCCACGATGTCAATCTGGTCGGAAAGAACCGGAATTTTCGGTGCTTCAGGTGGTGGTGGAGGGGTTTCCTGTGTGATAGGAATGATTTCCTCTTCCTGAACGACCTGATTTTCGGCCTCCAGAACGCTTACCTGTGTGTCCCTAGACGTCCAGTTGAACGCGATATAGACAACACCAAGGGCAATTACCAGTCCAATTTCAGTAAAAAGCAATTTCTTGTTTTCAAGACTGGCTTTAGCAGTTTTTTTAACTTCCATTGTTTTATTAGTGTTTCGTTTATATCAACTTTTAACTCCCATTTTCAGAAAGTCGGGTAAAGTTAGGCATAATAATTTTGATTGCAAATTTTGTTTCGCAAAATCTTCCATTTTTATTTCTTATTGCCTTTTCTAAGATGTAACTTTGTCACGGTTTTGTGGATTGACGGTAATTTTGTTTTTAAGTCATCGTCATTCTGTATTCGAAATTTGTCAAATTATGATTTCATATTATTTCCAGGACACTGATTTTGTTTTTAGGGACAAGCGGCGCACTAATGCTTGGCTTCGTTTAGCTGCAGAAAGTGAGATTTTCAGAATAGGGGACATCTCCATCATTTTTTGCTCTGACCCTTATATTCTCGATATAAATCAAAAGTACCTTCAGCACGACTATTATACTGATATTATCACTTTTGACTATTGCGAAGGCGACCGTCTCTCCGGCGACCTTTTTATCAGTGTTGATTCCGTTCGTGAAAACAGTGTCGAGTACGGGACTGAATTCAAGGATGAGCTTAACAGGGTAATTATTCACGGTCTTCTTCATCTGATAGGTTATGATGACCATACTGATGAGGATATAAAGATGATGCGTTCTAAGGAGAATTACTACCTGTCTTTAAGAGAGTTGCTGTAAGCTTGGCTCTATTCTAAATTATTGATTATTAAGGTATTACTTTCGTGGCTTCTTTTAATGAATATGATGTAATCGTTGTCGGAGGCGGACACGCCGGGTGTGAAGCTGCTATGGCTGCTTCTTCTCTTGGCTCGCGTACGCTTTTGATATCGATGGATATGAATCGTTTCGGGCAGATGTCTTGTAATCCCGCTGTGGGCGGAATTGCAAAGGGCCAGATTGTGCGTGAAATCGACGCACTCGGCGGTTATATGGGAATTGTCACGGACGCTTCAACTCTTCAGTTCAGGATGCTGAATCGTTCGAAAGGTCCAGCGATGTGGAGTCCTAGGGCTCAATGTGATAAAAACCGTTATACTCAAATTTGGCGAAAAATCCTCGAAACTAATTGTCTATTAGATATTTACCAAGATACTGTCACTGAATTTCTTTTCGACAATTCAAAAATCGTGGGCTGCCGCACGACTACCGGTGCAATTTTTAAATCTCAAGCGGTTATTTTGACCGCCGGAACGTTTCTTTCCGGTCGTCTTTTTATTGGTTGCAACGATTTTGTCGGAGGTAGGATAGGGGAGTTGTCTTCTTGGGGACTCACTGAACAGTTGGTCGGGATGGGAGTTAAAACCGCCAGGATGAAAACCGGTACTCCTCCGAGAATTGACATTTCTTCAGTTGATGTTTCCTCTCTTCCTGTCCAGGTAGGTGATGACTCTCCGGAGAAATTTTCATTTCTTCCATTCTTGTCCGCGGCTCAGAACGGTTCACGTCAGATGCCTTGTTACATTCTTCATACTAACGAAACTGTACACGACATCTTGAGAGCCGGCTTCAAGGATTCTCCCCTTTTCTCCGGTAAGATTACTGGCATTGGTCCGCGTTACTGCCCTAGCATTGAGGATAAGCTTCGCACTTTTGCAGACAAGACCGAGCATCAGCTTTTCCTTGAGCCTGAGGGTTTGAATACAAATGAGTATTACCTTCAGGGTTTCTCCTCGTCTCTTCCTCTGGAAGTTCAGTTCGATGCTCTCCGTCATATCCGTGGTCTAGAGAATGTCAAGATTTATCGTCCTGCCTATGCGGTGGAATATGATTATTTTGACCCGACTCAGCTTCGTCCTTCATTGGAACTTAAGTCTATTGAAGGTCTTTTCTTCGCTGGTCAGATTAACGGCACCACCGGTTATGAAGAAGCTGCCGCTCAAGGATTGATGGCGGGAATAAACGCTAGCCTTAAAGTTCAGCAGAAGGATCCTTTTGTTCTTAAGAGAGATGAGGCTTATATCGGAGTTCTTATTGATGACCTTATCACGAAAGGAGTTGATGAGCCTTACAGAATGTTTACTTCTCGTGCAGAGTATAGGATACTTTTGCGTCAGGATAATGCCGATTTCCGTCTTACTCCGCTTTCGCATAAGATAGGTCTTGCTGATGATGCTCGATATGATTACACGATGCGCAAGTATGACGCTGTTGATAAAATGGAGTCTTTTTTCGAGGGATATTCTATAAAACCGGAATTGGTGAATGATTATCTGAAATCTAAATCTACTGCTGAAATTCCTTGCCGTAAGAAACTTTCTGATTTGGTTTCACGCCCTCAAGTTTCTGTTTCTGAGATATTGGATTTTGTTCCACGTGGAACACTTTCTAAGTTTGGTGTCGAGAATTCTAATTTTGAGTCAGCGACTGTAAGCTCGGAAAATTCTGTGGCTATGGCAAATTCTTCTCTGGCTATGTCTTTTGCTCCAGCTGTTGACGCTGATAGCTCTGATGCTAAGTTGTCGGATATTTACAGGAGTTCGATTTTGGATATTGTTGATATCCATATTAAATATAAGGGGTACATTGAAAGGGAGAGGCAGGTTGCGGATAAACTGATGCGATTGGAAAATTTGAGGATTCCAGAGGATTTTGATTTCGATAGGGTGGAGTCCTTGTCGATTGAGTGCCGCCAAAAATTAAAGAAATATGCTCCGCAGACCATCGCTCAGGCTTCGCGAATCTCCGGAGTTTCTCCGTCTGACATTTCTGTCTTGCTTGTTTATTTCGGAAGATAATTTACGCTTAACAGAGCAATAAAGGCATCGATTTTTATTCGATGCCTTTATTGTTTGGGTTTTTGTTCCACGTGGAACTTTTATGTAGGTAATCTAAGCCTTGTAAGGATTTTTGTCTTGTCGTTGTGGGGCTTTTCGCTAGGAGTGAAACGTTGTAACTCTCCTTTTTAAGCAGATTACAGATGCTTCAGACCGCCTTTGATTAGCTGTTCCAGTGTTGCTTCAGGATTCTCTTTGATTACCGCTGCAAGTGCCTTGACCACATTCGGCTTAGTGAAACCGAGCATAACAAGAGCAGTCGTTGCCTCCTCCAGGTTGGGATTTCCTCCGCCTTGGAAGATTGCCTGCTGGTCTGTTCCTGCGCCCTTAGTGATTTTGTCCTTGAGCTCCAAGATGAGTCTCTGCGCGGATTTCATCCCGATTCCCTTTATGCTCTTGATGCGGTTTATATCCTCTGAAAGAATGGCTGTGCGAAGTTCATCTGAGCTCATAGATGAAAGCATCATTCTGGCTGTGGCGGCTCCTACTCCGGAAACTCCGATGAGAAGTCGGAAAAGCTCACGTTCGTCCTTTGACGCAAAACCAAAATACTGTTCATCATCTTCACGGAGGTAGTGGTGGATGTAGACCGTAGCCTCCCTGCTTGTTTTAAGCGCCTCAAAAGTTTGAAGCGAGATGAGAATTTTGTAGCCGATGCCGTAGCATTCCAGTGTCATTTCTGTCGGGAAGATTTCCGCGACTGTTCCTTTTATGTAATCAATCATATCTTGAGATTTTTCTGATTTCTTTTGATTCGTGGGTTTGAGCCCTTTTGAAAACAGTCTCCGGGGAGTTTAAGATGTATAATTCCAAGAGACTAAGCGCTGAGGCCGGATTGCAAAAGTATGATAATTTTTCGCAACATAGAATAGTATTTTGTATTTTTGCACGTTTGTCGTTTGGACTTTGATCCTGCTGTTCCCGAATTATATCACCGTGGCTTCAGGCAGTTCAGACTGGTACTGAATCTTTTTAACGAGTATGACAATTCAAGAAATACGCTCAAAATTCCCTGCTCTTTCCCTTTCTGTTTACGGGAAACCGCTTGTCTATTTTGACAATGCAGCCACTTCCCAGAGGCTGGACACTGTGCTTGAGATGCAGGACGGATATTCGCGTGAGGCAAATGCAAATATCCACCGCGCCGTCCACTATCTTTCCGGCATTGCAACCGACCATTATGAGGCTGCTCGTGAAGCTGTCCGCGAGTTTCTTAATGCCGAGTCCAAACAGGAAATAGTTTTTACTTCCGGTACTACGGCATCGATAAACCTTGTGGCATATTCTTTCGGAGAAGCCTTTGTTGGCGAAGGGGACAATATCATAGTCTCCGAGGCGGAGCATCACTCCAATCTTCTTCCCTGGCAGCTGCTGTGCAAACGCAAGGGAGCACACCTGAGGTTTATTCCGGTGGGGGATGACGGAGCTCTTAGAGTGGAGGAGCTGAGCAAGCTCATTGATACCAAGACCAAACTTGTTGCAGTGACCCAGATTTCAAATGTGCTGGGGATTGTAAATCCTGTGAAGAGCATCGTGGAAATCGCGCATCGCTCAGGAGTGCCGGTACTTGTTGACGGAGCACAGGGCGTGGTGCACAGCGGGATTGACGTCCGGGATGTGGACTGCGACTTCTATGCTTTTTCGGGACACAAATTGTATGCGGCAACCGGCAGCGGAGTGCTTTACGGGAAGCGCCGCTACCTTGAAGCGATGCCTCCGTTTCTTAGCGGCGGCGAGATGGTGGGGGAGGTTTCACTCACCGAGTCCACTTTTGCCCCGCTTCCGATGAAGTTTGAGGCAGGGACGCAGAATTTTATCGCTCAGGCGACTCTTAAACCCGCTGTTGAATTTGCTAAATCTTTGAGGGATAAAGAGATAGAAAAATATCAAGAGGAAGTTTCCCTCGCCCTCCGCTCTGTTCTCAGCGAGAATCCAAAGGTCAGACTTTACGGCACTGCCGAGCCAAAAATCCCAGTCTATTCGTTCAGCGTGGACGGAGTGCATCACGAGGACCTCGCGCTCATCCTTGACAAGATGGGGGTTGCTGTGCGCTCCGGGCAGATGTGTGCGGAGCCTGTAATGAAGCGTTTCGGTGTCACCGGAATGCTCCGGGTGTCCCTCGCTCCTTACAACACACTCGAAGAGGTGGAGTATTTTGCCCGCTGCCTTGACCGGGCAATCTCAATGCTCGCCTGAGGGGAGCTTTGTGTGAAGGAAGAAGTGCGTGGGAAAAGAGAGTTTGATTAGCGAGAAAAGGTTTATATTAAGTGAGTCAGATACTTGCGAAAATTAAGTATAGTATTGATTATCAAAAAGATAAATGATAATGGAGAAGACTTTATCTGAAGTTGAAAACGAAGTTGTCGATGAGTTCTCGATGTTTGACGAGTGGCTCGACAAATATGAATATCTCATTGACCTGGGTAAATCCCTCAATAGTTATCCGGAGGAGAGTAAGACCGACGACCATCTGATAAAGGGTTGTCAGTCAAGGGTTTGGCTTAATTCAAAAATGGAAGGGGGACGACTCTGGTTCAACGCCGACAGCGACGCCATAATCACCAAAGGAATCATCTCCCTTCTCATTCGAATCTATTCCGGCCGCACTCCGGAGGAAATCCTCTCCTCAGACTTCTCCGTCGTTGAGAAGATCGGCCTCAAGGAAAACCTCTCCCCGACACGCGCGAACGGGTTGGTGTCTATGATTGACACCATCCGCCGTATCGCAGCAGAGTCTGAAATTCAGAGAGGATGAGAGGTCGAAGGCTGTGAGGATTTGGGTGAGGAGAACAACGCGGTAGGCCGTTTTTAGTCGGCCTCTCGCTAGAAGCCGATGCGGGCAGTCTGGCTCCTTGACGAAAGCTTCTCGTGTGTGCAGAGGTTGAAGATGTCCTCGGCTGACGGCTCTTTTCCGCTGATTACCTCTTCCATTGTGACCTTGCGCACGATGTTGTCAATTTCGCCTCCGCTGAAATCGAAGGATGATGAGAGTCTCTGCGCCTGCTCAGAGGTGAGGGTGGGGAGTTTGTCCCTCCAAATCAGAGTCTTTGCCTCCGTAGAAGGCTTGTCGTAACGGATTTTGAAGAGGAAACGCCTCTCGAACGCCGCGTCAAGATTGTCCTGGAGGTTTGTCGTCGCAATCAGGATTCCATCAAGCTTCTCCATCTCCTCAAGGATGATGTTCTGGATGGTGTTCTCTGTCTGGTCAATGCTGCCGTTTCCGCCTCCAATTTCCTTTCTTTTTGAAAAAATGGCGTCCGCCTCGTTGAAAAGCAGGATAGGCTTATTGTCGCTCCCTGAGCAAGCGCTCCTGTAATCGGAGAAAATCTTCTTCACAATCTTCTCGCTCTCTCCGTACCACATACTCTTTGAGGCGCTGATGTCCACGTGGATGATGTCACGGCCGCATTTCTTAGCCCACTGCATCACGGTTTCGGTCTTTCCGGTTCCCGGAGCACCGTAAAGAAGAACCGCCACACCTTTCGGCATACCCTTGGACTCGAGCCGCTTAATCAGCCTCTGATAGTTCTCCTCCTGCAGAGCATTTTCTACGAGTGAGAGCTGTGAGCGCTGCTCAGACGGGAAGAAAAGCCTCTTCTCAGTGATGCTGCTGGATTTAATGCAGTTTTTCTTGTCTTCTCTGTCAATGAAAAGTTCTGCATCTTCCTCGAAATAAAGCCGCTTGCCCTTGACTGTGAGCTGAATTTCGGTGTTTTCTCCGAAAAGAGAAGAGCGGGTTCTCAGTTCCACAAGCCCAGCCTTCTGAAGAACGTGGTTCTCATCTTTGAGCTGTCTGAGCACGTTCCTGCGCTCGTAAAGCGGATATATATTGTCAAGCTGTGATACGCTTAATCCCATATCGCTGGTACACCTTTCGCACACAAGATAGAAAAGCGCACGCTCGTCGCCTCTTCTGGTCACATCACGGAGCGTTTTGATGAAGCCGAGATGTGGATTGTTGTTCTCTGTTGAAGATACTTTCCTTGCGAGTTTCATCTCTGCACCGTTGGCATCTGAATCAAACTCTTTGCTTGAGACAAAGTTTTTTATCGCCTTCGCGAACTTATACCTGTCAAGATTGTTGTATTTGCTGAAGAGAGTGTTGTAGTCGTTTTCAAGGAAAAGTTTCTGCCCTTTGTCGCTCAAGAATAACCTTCCGTATTCCGGGTTTGTTTCCAGGAGTTCCAATTTTACGAGTGGATGTTCACCGCTCAGGAGTGCATTCTTTTCCTTCATACGGAGAGAGAACGACTGGTAAATATCGCTCAGAGTGGAGTCAATGTCTGAAGGACAGCCGTCTGATGAGACGAAGTCGTGACAAATGTCGTAGAAAAGCACGCGGTGCGTGAGCTCAGGAATCTCCTTCTTGAGCGCAGAGATGAATGTCATCTTGGAGTTCTCGTTTTCCATTGCCTGAGTCGCCTGCAGCAACTCTTCGCTACTCACATCCCTGTCCTCCACCTGCTCCGCAATCCTTTTGCAGAAATCGTATTTGTCGAACTCCTTCTGGAGAAGGTGAGTCGGCCCAGCCTCAGGAATTCTGTTGTCCATAATGCAGTCAATCACGTAGTTGGACACGATGTATGTTTTCTTTACCCTCCTGGATTCGGTTGGGTCATCCTGCACGATGAGTCCACGGTCCTGAAGCGAAATAATGTCGCACAGGTACTCCATAACGT
Source organism: bacterium (assembly GCA_963652025.1). Taxonomy (GTDB): domain Bacteria; phylum Bacteroidota; class Bacteroidia; order Bacteroidales; family UBA932; genus Cryptobacteroides. The sequence goes on along the minus strand of CAVJRU010000008.1, from coordinate 26,625 downwards.
CAAGCTGTGCACAGTCGAAATAGCGCGAAAGGTCGCCGATGTCGGTGTTGCTTCCGCTGCAGCTGCGGTCGAAAATGGCCGAGAAGATGATAGCCTCTCCCTTGCTTTTGAGCGAGAGCGCATTCATAAGGTTAGTCAGCGCCTCGGAAGTTTCCTTGTTTCCGAGTCTGGTAAGTTTGCTGTCACGCACTTTGGAGGCGACAGTCTTGATGAGTTTGATATATTTTTTCTCCATAGTCAGAAGGATTTTTATTTGTTAGAATGATTGCCCATTTTTTCAACGATGCAAGTATATACTGCCCACTCGCCAAATTCTGGCAGTCAAAAACAGAAAATCTAAAAAATTCTTAATTTTGCGAAGAACCTGACCTTTGCTGATTCTATGTTCAGAAGTAAACACATTTTGATTGCGGTGCTTTCTCTGCCAGGCCTTTTCGCTTGCGGTGGAAGGTATGGATATGCTCCCGAGCAGGAGCAGATGCTTAAGGAACTTGACGCCACCATTGATAATCTGGACTCATATCGCGAGACTAAAGTTTTAAAAATCAATGATATAAAGATACAGTGGGCGGGGGTAGAAGATAAGGATACTTACGAAATTTATGATCGGCTTTACCGTGAATATTACCAGTATGACATTGACTCCTCCATAACCTACGCCCGCAAAAAACTATCCCTTGCCCAGAGGCTCTCCTGTGAAAATCCTGCGGAAAAATCCCAATGGCGCGATTCCCTACTATATGATGCCGAACTTGACCTTGCCGACCGTTATGTCCTCTCCGGAATGTATGCGGAGGTAGGGGATATTATCGGTTCTGTTAACGTAAACTCTCTTCCATATCCCCTTCGTCCGCGCTACTACCACATCTGCCATACCCTCTTCAAGGGTATGGCGGAGGCTTCAGATGACCCGGTGCTGAAGGGGGAATATCTCCGGAAAAAGGATGCCTACCGCAGGGAAATGTATAATCTGCTCGGAGACGATGACCTCGCGAAAGTTTATGTCTGGTCCGATATGGAGCTGGACCGGGGAAATGCCCGGGAAATTGTGGATTCGTTGCTTTTTTTACATTCATCCGGAAGACTTCAGGTCCACGAGAGCGCGGTCATCAGTTATATCGCCGCAGTGGCGTGCAGGGAGAGTGGAAGAGGGGACGAGGCCATCACTCTTTTTGCCGAAAGCGCAATTCACGACTTGAAGACTCCTGTAAAGGAATACTGCTCGCTCTATGAACTTGCCTCCCTTCTTTATCAGAAAGGGGATTTCGAGCGCGCCTACAAATACATCAATCTCTCAATTTCCGATGCAGTGGCCGCAAACGCGAGGCTCAATGTCTCGGCCATAAATTCCATTCTTCCGGTCATAACCCGCTCATACGACAGCCTTATGCAGAGGCGGCAGAGTCAGCTTTATGCAATCCTGCTTCTGCTGAGCCTTGTGACTGTGCTGCTTGTGGTGGCTGTGCGGAAGAGTCTGCAGAGCAGGAGAGAACTCGCCCGTGCGAACTCCAACCTGAAGGAATATGTAGAACAGCTCAAGGAGTCCAACGACATCAAAGAATCGTATCTCGGGCGATATATAGATATGTGTTCAGACTACATCGGCGGCTTGGAACGCTACCGCTCTTCGCTGAGAAAGGCGGCGAAGGGAGGACTCTCTGAGGTTACGGAGGCACTCAAGTCCACCGAGTTCATTGACAGGGAACTGGACGAGTTCTATGCCAGGTTCGATGCCTCGTTTCTTGACCTTTTCCCCGACTTCGTGGAGCAGCTTAACGCCTTGCTTTGCGAGGACAAGCAGCTTGAAACGAAGGGGAAGGAGGGAATACTTACCACCGAGCTAAGGGTCGCCGCCCTTATACGCCTCGGCATCACCGACTCCGTCCGGATTGCACACTTTCTTCGTCGCTCTGTCTCAACCATTTACAACTACAGGGTGAAGATGCGCAACGCCGCGAAATCATCCCGAGAAGACATAGAAAAACAAATAATGCACATCGGACACCTTTCGTAAGGTACTACTTATTTTGCCTCAAAATCTATGGTTATTTTATTGAAAGACAGAGAGTTAATTTATAGAAACCGCTACTAAAAAGTTATCGCCCCTTTTTTCTGCCCCCGATAATTCCGTAATTCGCAACAGAGTCGTTGCCTGTACATAGCGGCCTCCGGCTCGCTTTCGACCAATTAACTAATAACAGTCTTATGACCAAATCCTACAAAATACTCTGTTTAGTGGCCGGTCTGCTTTTGGGCACGGCAGCAATGACTGAGACTAGGGCTGCTGTGGTAGCCGAATCTGCGGGAGAAATCGTGACCGAGACAGCGGCAGACGGCATACAAGTCAGCGGAACGGTAACTGACAGCGAAAAGGTTCCGCTCATCGGCGTCGGTGTCATCGTCAAGGGGACCAGCATTGGAGCTTCCACAGATGTGGACGGACATTTTTATCTTACTGTTCCGTCACGGGAGTCGGTTCTTGAATTCTCTTACCTCGGATTTAAAACCATAGAGATTCAGGTGGGTTCAAAAATCAGTTTCAATATAGTGCTTTACGAAGACAGTTCGGAACTTGACGGTGTTGTCGTGACCGGATTTGGCCATCAGAAACGACTCTCGGTAATCGGCTCAGTTGAGACCATAGCTCCGGACAAATTGCAGACAGGTTCGACCCGTTCGCTCAGCAACAATCTTGCTGGACAGATTTCCGGCGTCATCGCGTTCAAGCCTTCGGGAGAACCGGGCTACGATGACTCGAATTTCTGGATACGAGGAATAGCCTCGTTCAGCGGCAACACATCCCCTCTCGTGCTTGTTGACGGCGTGGAGCGCAACCTGAACGACATAGACCCTGCGGAAATCGAATCCTTCTCCGTTCTCAAGGACGCTTCGGCGAGCGCGATGTACGGAGTACGCGGAGCCAACGGAGTCATAATCATAAACACGAAAAGGGGCACTGTGGCTCCTCCGTCAGTTGATTTCAGGATGGAGCAGTCTATTCAGAATCCGACGAAGCTTCCCGAGTTCATCGGTGCAGCCGAGTATATGTCCCTTCTCAACGACCTCCAGACCGACCCTGCCAAGAAACCCTTCACGAAAGATCAGATTCTCAAGACCTACTACGGCTATGACTCAGACCTCTATCCGGACACAGATTGGCTTGACGCTATCACCAACGATTATGCGTATTCCACAAGGTCCAACCTCACGGTCAGCGGGGGTACAGAAATCCTGAGATACTCGCTCACTGCATCGTGGTATCACGAAAACGGCATACTTGCACGGGACAATACGCTCCCTTACGACACCTCTACGAAACTCAATCGCTACAACATCAGGGCGAATGTGGATCTCGACCTTACGAAAACCACAACCCTGAGGGTAAGCATCGGAGGCTATCTTCAGCAGCTCAGAAAAGCCAACAATTCAACCGATGAACTTTTCACAAAAGCCTTCGAAACTCCGCCTTTCGTGCATCCGGCAATCTATTCTGACGGAACAATTCCGGTTGCGAGCGCATACAGAGCCAATCCGTGGGCCATTTGCACCCAGAACGGCTACTATCGTGGCACAAAGAGCAAACTTGAATCGCTGTTTTCGCTTGAGCAGAATCTCAAAATGATTACTCCGGGGCTCAAGATGAAGCTTACTTTCGCCTTCGATTCATATAATGAGAATTTCGTCACACGAGGCAAGTCCCCGGACTATTACAGTGTGGCTAAAACAAGGGATGACGAGGGAAATCTCGTGCACAACATTATCCTTTACGGGCAGGAGTTCCTCAACCACAGTTCAAGTGCCAATTACGGCAACAACAGCACCTATCTTGAGGCCACTTTAAGTTACAACCGCACATTCGGAGAAAAACACGATGTGGATGCGCTGCTGCTCTACAATCAGCGAAGCTACGACTGGGGAGACATCCAGCCAAAGAGAACTCAGGGAATTGCCGGCCGTCTCTCCTATACCTATGACAGACGCTATGTCGGGGAGTTCAATTTCGGTTTCAACGGCTCAGAAAATTTCGCCAAGGGGCACAGGTTCGGATTTTTCCCTTCTATCGCACTCGGATGGCTGCTTTCTGAAGAGCATTTTATGGAGCCTTACAAGAGAACTCTCTCAAAGTTCAAACTCAGGGCATCGGCGGGAAGCGTTGGAAATGACGACATCGGAGGAAGCCGCCGTTTCGCCTATATCACCACCATAAACAGCAGCGCCAACGGCTACAACTTCGGCTACGACGGCTCCACCTATTTCTCCGGAGTGGAAGAGGGCGAGGTCGGAGTGAAGGACCTCACTTGGGAGCGTTCGTTCAAGACAAACGCCGGAATCGAAATCGGACTATGGAACGCTTTTGATATTCAGGTGGACTTCTTCAAGGAGATGAGAACCAACATATTTATGCAGCGCTCTACCATCCCGACTCAGACCGGATTTCTTTCCTCACCGTACGCCAATTACGGAAAGGTCAACAATATGGGGTGCGAGGCACAGGTCGGCTACAACAAACGGTTCAACGACGACTGGGCGCTCTCGCTCAGAGGCACTTTTACCTATGCGAAGAACACTATAATAGAAATTGATGAGCCCGAGACGATCAAGGGAACCTACCGTTCAATCACCGGCAAGTCCATCGGAACCCTATGGGGACTCACTGCCGAGGGCCTTTACTCCGAAGACGACTTCAACTCCGACGGCACCCTCAAAAGTTCTCTTCCGGTTCCGTCTCTCGGAGCTACGGTGCGCCCCGGCGACATCAAATACAGGGATATGAACGGGGACGGCAAAATCAATGACGTTGACGAGGGTTATATCGGTGGAACATCAACGCCGCCGTGTATCTACGGATTTGGAGGCACTCTGATGTGGAAAGGGTTTGACTTCAGCTTCTTCTTTCAGGGGCAGGCTTGGACCTACAGAATCATCGGAGGCACTGACTATTTCATTCCGGGCAGCGGCCAGGGAGTGCTCGGGAATGTTTATTCGAACTACAGGGACTGCTGGACTGAGGATAATCCGTCCCAGAATGTGTTCTGGCCAAGACTTTCCGCCTCGACCAACACCCACAACAACAGGGCCTCCACCTGGTGGAAAAAGGATATGTCCTTCCTCCGTTGCAAGACTCTGGAACTCGGCTACACCATTCCGCCGCGTCTGACCAAAAAAGCGCACATCCAGACTGTACGCTTCTATGTCAGCGGCAACAATCTCTTCTGCTTCTCCGACTTCAAACTCTGGGACCCGGAACTTGACACCGCTGACGGACTTCGCTATCCTTCAATGCGGTCTGCAATGATTGGAGTTAATATTAAATTCTGACAACAAAGATGAGAACACACCTTAAGCATATAATCATTTTGACCGTCCTTGCTCTCGGGGCAGTTTCCTGCAACTGGCTCGACAAAGAGTCGGACACGGAGCTCACCCTTGAGATGGTATTCAACAACAAAACCCGTGTGGAGGGCTGGCTTGGCAATGTATATTCAGGAATCCCCGACCCTTATATGGGGCACGGACGCTACATCGGTCAAGACATTTTCGGCGACGATATGACTCCGTCAGAAAGATGGAGACAGTGGAACTGGGACGTAATACCGTTCATCCTCGGAGAGTGGACCCCTTCGTCAAGTTGGGGCGGCAACTACTGGGCATATCTCCCCCAGAGAATACGTGAGGCGTACGTGTTCATAGAAAATGTGAAGCCTCTTCCGGATCAAGACCTTCCAAGTGAAGAAGTTGAATATATGAAGGCTGAGTGCCGTTTTCTTGCAGCATATTACTGGTATCTTCTGACCGACACGTATGGTCCTGTGGCATATCGTCCGAACTACATCGCTCCGTCTGACTCCGACCTTGCCTCGCTCAAGGTGGCGCGAACGCCTTACTACGAAATCATAGACTCGCTTGACGAGGAATTTCTCGAAGTGGCGAAACTTTTGCCGGCCACCTGGTCGGAGTCCAGAAAATATGGCCGCGCGACTTCGATAATGTGCTATGCGATAAGGGCCCGGATGCTGCTTTTTGCCGCAGGAGACCTTGTGAACGGCAATCCTGACTACGCGTCCTACACTGATGGCGAGGGCAAGCACCTGTTCAGCACCACATACAACCCGGAGCGCTGGGCAAAGGCTAAGGATGCCTGCAAGCTGCTCATTGACGAGGCCGAGAAAGCTGGGCACAAACTCTATGTGGAAACTGACGACAACGGAAATGAAGATCCGTTCCTTTCCTGCCAGAACGTGCTCTTCACCCGATATGACCAGGGCAACAAGGAAATTCTTTTCGCCCGTCCGGGAGGATGCGATTACACTACATACGAAACGCACTGTACCCCGGTCGTAGGAGGCGGAAACGGTGGCTGGGGAGTCACCCAGAGCCTTGTGGACGCGTTCTTTATGGAGAACGGACTTCCGATAGACGACCCTGCCTCCGAATATGTTCCGGCAGGCTTTTCGAGTGCCGATGAGGATAGAGGCTACGACTGGGAAACTCTCTACAATGGGGAGCATATCACCGTCGCCGGCACCTACAATATGTACTGCCACCGCGAACCGAGGTTCTATGTCGCTGTGAGCTTCAACAATGCCTGGTTCAGTTCAGAGCAGCGCCGTTTCGATTTCTTCATCAACGGCAAGGACAACCCCCACACCCACGACGCCCCTCAGAACGGCTACCTTCTCAGAAAGAAGGTTTCACCTGAGAGTGATGTGAAACAGGGTAATTTCAAGTATCGTCCGGGAGTAATCTGCAGGCTGGCGGAGGCTTATCTCAATTATGCTGAGGCGCTCAACGAGGTGGATCCTGGCAATCAGGAAATTCTCGACTATCTCAATAAAATCCGCAGCAGGGCGGGCGTCCGCGAATACACCTTTGGCTCTACCGATGCCACATACATCCACGTTGATGCTACTCAGGAAGCCCTCCGCAAAGTCATACGCGCGGAAAGAAGGGTCGAACTTTGCTGCGAGGGGCTGCGGTACAACGACCTCAGACGGTGGAAAGAAGCGGAGACTGTCCTTAACGGGCCGTTCTATGGAATGAACTACAGCGGAACCGGTGACACCTTCTACCAGCTCACAGCCTATCAGACGAGAGTGTACAAGAAGGCCTACTACTGGTTCCCGATCCATCAGACCGAACTCGACAAGAACGAAAAGCTTGTTCAGAATCCTTACTGGAATGATTAAAAAGAAAGGTTTATGAAAGATATATTTCCAAAAATTCTCATCTTTCTGGCGGCATTGCCTGCAATGCTCTCGTGTGAAGACTCCTTGCGGACCTCCCTTCCTTCCCCGGAAGATAGGATGCACATCAAAGTGTCCGCAGAACAGGTCACAGTCTCCTTCTTCAACCCGGAAGCGAACGCCGTGACATTCACCTGGGGGGATACGGGTTTCAAGGACGAGGGCGTTCCCTACAACTACTGGTTCAAAATGGACATCGCCGGGAACAGCTTCGAGACCTCCATCGACAAAAGGCAGGTCACCGGAAAGAACGAAATCTCGTTCACTGGCGTTGAACTCAAGTCCTTCCTTAACAAATGGGGAGTGAAGGACGGCACTCTGGTTAGGGTTGAAGCCGAAGTCATAGCTGAGCCGGTGGAGACGGAGTCGATTGAAAATCAGAAATACCGCAAGCCCGAAGTCTCCAAGACCGAGTTCAACATCATCTGCAATACGACGCTTGTGCTTGAGACTCAGGAGAAGAACTACACTTTCGCGAACGATGAAGTTCTGGCGGTGCTTTCTGCAGGACCATACACCTGCCGCGCCGGAGACGGGGATGCAATTGAAGTGACTGTTCCTAAAGACGGAGTTTGGAAACTCGTGCTCGACTTCGCAAACCACACCGTGACTCCCGTTCGTCCGCAGATGTGGCTGCTCGGAGATGCCTGCTCCAACGGATGGCTTCTCCCTTCGATGCCGGAATTTACCTCTGAGGGCGATGGAACGGTGAAAACCTGGACAGGAGTGCTCAAGAAGGGCGGAGAGATGAAGTTCGCCCTCGCGACAAATACAATCTGGAATTTCAACATTCCTTACATTATGCCGCTTACGAACGAGTCTTCGCTTGAAGACGGCCCTGTGCAGATGACTCCAAACGGAAGTCCGGACTGCAAATGGAAAATTCCCGAGAACGGCAGATACACGATTAACGTTAACTTGGAAGATCTTACGGTCTCTTTCACCACCATTGAAACATTCACTCTCAAATGGAATGAGATATGGATGGTCGGCGACGCGACCGAGGGTGGATGGAATGCCGATCCGTTCCGCATTAAGCTTGAATATGACGGCGAAAACACCCTTAAGGGACACAAGGGAGTGTTCTATGTGGATCTCTCCCTGTCTGAGGGACAATTCAAGTTTCCTCTGGAGGAAAGGCACTTCGAAGTTCCGTATCTGATGCCTGATAATGTGGATGACGACGGTCTTGCTGACCTTCCGGCAGTGGGGGAGAGCTGTGATATAAAATATGTGGCTGCCCCTGGAAATCCTGACCACAAATGGAGAGTCTCCGCTGACCGCGCCGGTGACTATAGACTTGTAGTTGATACGGAAGAGATGACGATGACGGTCTATGAACAAAAATCCGAGGACTAAAATATTTTATGAGCGATAAATCAATGAAAAGATACCGCACAGCCCTGGCAGCCTTGCTGCTTGTGACGGCACTCTCCTGCAGCAAGGCAGGAGGGACGGGATGGAAGCCGACAAATCTTCCGGATGACCCTCAAATCGTTGAGCCGGACGGAGAAATCCACATATGGAAAGCTCCGATGACCTGGTCTGTCTATGAATATTGCCGCGAAGCCGAAAAAAATAGCCCCGGCAGCACAATAGATATGACGGACCGGGAATGGGACAGGATGATAAACTGGGTCGCGGAGAACCTTCTGCCGTACGGTTATAACATAATCGAAACCGATGGCTTTATGGCGATGACAAGCGACAATAGCGAAGAGTCAGGGGGCTATATGACACACTATGGCTCGATAAGCCTGAAAAAACTCGTAGAGAAATGCAGTGCCAAAGGTCTCAAGCTTATGGTCTATGACAATCCTCTCTGGATTCACGGGGACGACGGAATATACATTTCCGACACAGGATACAAAATCGGAGGACTCAGATACAATAGCTCCGACAAGGTCCTGTACCCGGAAAAAACGGACAGTTTCCCGTGGGCGGTGCCGAGCCACAACGGATGCAGGGAATTCATCGACGGATTTTTCAAATACTACAAATCCATCGGTGTCGAATATGTCAGGATGGATTTTATGTGTCTTTTCGAGACCGGTGACGGGGCAAGCGAGATGCCCGGGAAAGGTTATGGAAGGGAAGAATATGAGCTGGCACTGAAATACATCTGCGAGTCGGCGCAGAAATACGGGGTGTTCACATCCATCGTGATGCCTAACCTGAAGGAGGACGGAGCGCTTGAACTCCAGTACTGCAATATGTACCGCTTCAGCGCCGACACATTCGACGGTGGCTGGGGGCACGTTTCATCCTGGCTTCGAGGCGAATTCAGGCCGGGAACGTGGCCGACAACCCACAACATCTTTGACGGCTATGTGAAATGGGCCTCTCACGCGGGGGTTGGAAGGGCCATTCCTGACGGAGATTTCATCCGCCTGAACAAAATGGAGGACGAGAACGAGTGCAAGACGGAGATTTCGCTTCACCTGATGGCCGGAGGACCGCTTCAGGCATCCGATCGTCCGGAGATCATCGCCCAGACAGACAATTGGCTAAGGTTCTACCAGAACGAGGAAATGCTCTCCCTCAACTCTGACCGTTTTGTCGGCAAACCGCTTTCCGATGATATCAGCAGTGACCGTTCGCAGATATGGTTCGGGCAAATGTCCGACGGAAGTTATATTCTCGCTCTTTTCAATAGGGAAGACGAGGTGAGAAACCGCTATGTGCATTTCTCCGAACTCGGAATCGAAGGCGAGATGAATGTGCGCGACCTCTGGGAGCATAGCGACGAGGGGCGCAAAAGCGAAATAAGCGCAGAGGTGCCGCGCCACGGGGTCAAAGTTGTGAAATTGACAAAATAAAATAATTAAATGAAATAGAAATATGAAGAAACATTACATCACCCCGGAAGTCTGTCTTACGGAGTTCCGCGCGGAAAACGGGTTCGCCCTGTCAAACAAAAACGAATTCATCTTCATTGAAGTGGATACAGAAGATGAAGAATTCATTTAAAATCACAGAATTATGAAAACAGTTAAAACTATACTTGTGGCAGCAGTTCTGCCGTTACTGTTCTCCTGCGCGAAGGAAA
>CAVJRU010000008.1:2931-16252 GCA_963652025.1 bacterium | reverse complement strand
GTTGCTACCGGAGAGACTTCGAATCAGGAAACGCAAAGCAAGGCGTCATTTGAAGATAATTCCGGAATCGTATGGGTTTCTGGCGAAAAGGCTGGAATTGCCCCTGAAGAGGGCACAGCGGTGGAATCCGCTGGACTTTCTGATATTTCCGAAGATGGCTTCAAGGCAAGCTTCCAGTTCACGGCAAATGCCGGGACTTATAGGATTTTCCATCCTTACAATGCTGAATCCACCTGGGGAAACTACAAATTTGAGGTCCCTGCCGCCCAGCAGCAGGCCGAGGCTGGCAAATCTTCCGACATCTTCGCTCTTGTCGGAAAGGAAGATCTTACGTTAGAAGAGAATGCGACAGTTGCGGACTCCAAGATGAAAGCCGTCGGTTCATATATATTCTTCCAGGTTTACGGAAAGGCCGGAGAGAAGGTGCAGTCAATAGAAATCACTTCCAAAAATACGAAGCTCAGCGGTAGTTATGTTGCAGACAATGACGGCAATCTTGTCGGCGAAGTCACAGGCACCGATGCCAGCGTGAAAGTCACCCTCGGCTCCGAGTACACGACCGCAGCAGAGAATGAAGGCTCTAAAGGAATCTATGCCGCCGTCCTTCCGGGAAATTCCCAGAATACATACACGGTAACGACGGACTGGGGAGTCTATACCTTTGAGTCCTCTGAGGAAAAGGAATTCAAAATGGGGGCAATCAAGCCTCTTCCTCTTAACCTTACGAAGGCCACTTCCGTTCAGAGCGACTATGCTCCGGAGCAGCTCTATCTCATTGGTGATTCCACTCCTGCCGGATGGACTATTGAGAATGCGATACCAATGACTACGGAAGACGGAGGAAAGACTTACACTTGCGAAACCATTCTTCAGACGGGTTCGGCTCGCGAAGGATTCAAATTTATGAAGTGGAACAGCTCGTGGGCGGATGTTTATGTGAAAGGCGACGACGGCAAACTGAAATTTTATGTTGACCCTGCCGGGAATGACAATAAATTCACGGTTACCAAAGCCGGCAAATATAAAATCACGGCAAACTTCGTTACAAGGGAGGTTACAACTGAACTCATCAAAGAATATCCGGAGATTCTGTATCAGCTATCTAGTGGGAATGCAATGTATATTGATATTATGCCGGAGGAAGAAAATGGAGTAAACGTCGCTAAAATTTTAATTGGAAAAGGAGACGGATATCACGACTTCAAAATCAGAAAGGGAGAAACTTGGTACCACGAAAGCACAACCTACCCTGAAGTAAATTTCAATACCGACGGCAATATTGATGTCCGCTCCCGCGAATGGAGTGTCATTGGCGACAGCAACAGCGGCCTGGGATGGTGGATTAATGATCTCTATTCAGAAAAATACTACGATATCGCTCTGAATACCGAGACAAACAAGGTTTCGGTGACACTTTCTCAGGGAAAGAAGTTCTATCTCATCGGAATCAACGGCGAATGGAACGGCTTTGATTCGAATTATTTAGCTACGGCTGATGACAGCGGAATTGCAAAATGGAATGTTACTGTCACTCAAGAGTGTGACTTCAAGATTTACGGAGAGAATATGGTGAGCAACGATTTCTACGGAAAGGGAGAATGGTATCAGAGCCAGCTTGCAGTTGCAGATCCGCAGAATGATGTCTGGGGATGGAATACAGGCTCGTATGGTATGGAACCCGCAGTTCTCTTCGGAAAATCAGGAGACTACAACCGTAAGTGGAAGTTTACCGAGACCGGAACTTTCACCGTTGAGTTCGACACGAAGAATCTCAAACTCAAAGTCACCAAGACAGAATAGGAATCTTTTGAACTTCCCAAGAACAGATTCCAAAGCACAGAACAGAAAGCTATGCTGAAAAAGATTATCGTATCATTTCTTCTTGCGCTGCCGGTGATAGTTCCGGCAGTGCAGGGAGCTGAACGCCCGAGCGAAGAGAAAACGGAAGAGCTGACCTCGCCGGATGGCCGCCTGCTTCTCCAGTTCCGCCTCAAGGACGGGGACAAACCTTGCTACAGGCTTGAATTCGGGGATAGGACCGTTGTGGACTGGAGCAGAATGGGTTTTGAACTGGATGGCAGCGGGCTTTTCGACTGGTTTGAACTCTCCGGCGTTGACAGGGGCAGTGTCGACGAGAGTTGGACTCCGGTCTGGGGCGAAGAGAGCAGCATCCGCAACAACTACAACGAGATGGCGGTTTCTCTGCGCCAGACCTCGTCCGACAGGTATATGACGGTGCGTTTCCGCCTTTTTAACGATGGGCTCGGATTCCGCTACGAATTCCCCGACAAGGGCGGACTCAGATACTTCCTCATCCGGCAGGAGGTGACAGAGTTTGCGATGACGGGCGACCACACTGCGTGGTGGATCCCGGGGGATTATGACACTCAGGAATATGACTATACCCGTTCCCGCCTTTCTGAAATCAGGGGGCTGATGACAGGGTCCATAACCGACAACCTGTCCCAGACTTCGTTCTCTCCAACGGGGGTGCAGACTTCGCTTCAGCTCAAGACTGATGACGGACTGTACATCAACATCCACGAGGCTGCCCTTGTGAATTTCCCTGCAATGCACCTTAATCTGAACGAGGGCAATATGGTGTTCAGAGCCCATCTCACTCCGGATCCCAACGGAGATGCTGCCTATATGCAGACCCCGTGCACGACCCCGTGGAGAACGGTAATCGTTTCGGACGATGCCCGAGACATTCTCGCCTCCCGAATCACCCTGAACCTCAACGAGCCCTGCAAAATAGATGACACCTCGTGGATTCATACATCGAAGTATGTCGGCGTGTGGTGGGAAATGATTGCGGGGTCCCGCTCCTGGGCCTACACGGACGAACTTCGCAGTGCGCACATCTACACCGACGACCTCACCAGAGTACAGCCTAACGGACGGCACGGCGCGACAACTGCCCACGTGAAGGAATACATCGATTTCGCCTCCAAAAATGGCTTTGACGCTGTGCTCGTCGAAGGATGGAATGTCGGCTGGGAGGATTGGTACGGAAATATGAAGGAGGATGTGTTCGACTTCGTCACTCCTTATCCTGATTTCGATGTGGATGAAATTCAACGCTATGCGGCCTCAAAGGGAGTCAGGATGATTATGCACCACGAGACTTCCGGAGCGGTGCGCAACTACGAACGCCATCTGGACACGGCATACGCCTTTATGAACGCCCACGGCTACGATGCCGTGAAATCGGGTTATGTCGGGAATATAATTCCGAAAGGGAATAACCACTACAACCAGAGGATGGTGAACCACTATCTCTACGCCGTGCAGAAGGCTGCGGATTACCACATTATGGTCAACGCCCACGAGGCCGTCCGTCCTACGGGATTATGTCGCACCTGGCCAAACCTTATCGGCAACGAGAGCGCACGGGGCACTGAGTACCAGGCATTTGGAGGCTCGAAGCCATCCCACGTGAGCGTGCTTCCGTTCACCCGTCTTATAGGCGGCCCGATGGACTACACCCCCGGCATTTTCGAGATGAATATTTCGAAGGTCAATCCCGGAAATGGCTCGCACGCAAACTGCACCATCTCGAATCAGCTGGGAATCTATGTCGTGATGTCATCTCCGCTTCAGATGGCCTGCGACCTACCGGAAAACTACGAAAGATTCCCGGACGCATTTCAGTTTATCAAGGATGTGGCACTTGACTGGTCCGAAAGCCGCTATTTGGAGGCCGAACCCGGCGAGTACGTCACGGTTGCACGCAAAGCGAAGGACAGCGGAAAGTGGTTCGTCGGTAATGTGACCGGCGAAAAGGCCCACGAGTCGGCCATTAAGCTGGATTTTCTTGACAAGGGCAAGACCTACATCGCCACAATCTACGAAGACGGCCCAGAGGCTGATTATAAAACTGCCCCGCAGTCCTACAATATCCGCCGGGTCAAGGTCAAAAGCACATCAAAGCTGAAAATCAAGGCTGTGGAAGGCGGCGGTTTCGCCATTTCCTTCGAAGAGAAAATTGACTAATAGAGAAATCCGAACATCCAGAGCGGAATTTTGTTCTGGTAGGCGTAATCTATGTCGTCTGCGACGATATAGCCTTGCTCCGCGCTCTGTATCTGCTTTTTCCCTTTCTTGCGTCCGCCCACTTCAAAGGTCTTCCCGTCGATGTCGAAGTCTGAAATCGGAGATTCGAAAACATTGTGCCCCACTTTTGTCCAGCATAGGAAAAGAGTCTCCCGCACATTGCCCTCGTTCGGCGCCTTTTCGTCCAGAGCATACATCATATTGCTGTTGTTGAGGTAGAGTTTGTCCATCTTCCTCAGTGCTGCGTCGCCGTTTGTCTTCATTTTAAGCGCCGCCACGAGTTCTGCCTTCTCGAGATAGGAAATATACTCGGGGAGGCTGTTTCTCGGGATGGAGAGATCGCGCTCAAGGTCTGAGTAATTGATTTTCACAGGAACGCTCTGACTTAGACAATAGAGGAGTTTCTTGAGTTTCTCGGCCGCAGCGATGGACATTTCCGCATATTTCGGAATGTCCAGTTCCACTGTCGTGGAAACAATCTGACGCAGCCTCAGTCGGAATTCAGGCTCATTCCAGAACGGATAGCATCCGCATATTTTATAATCCTTGAAATATGCGAGCGGCCTGTGTTCGCCGTATGGGAAATCCACCTTGCCGTGAAGAATGTCCTCAAGCGAAGATTTCTCCAAGTTCCATCCGAGCCTAAGGTTCAGATATTCGCGGAAGGACCAGACAGGAAGGCGGTATTCGATGGCTCGGCGGCTAAGGTCCGCTCCACCTTTCGCAAGGTCCAGAATTGAACTCCCAGAATACACAACCCTCAGGGCCGGGAGCTGGTCATACATCATCTTAATCTCGGTGCTCCATCCCTTATATTTGTGTATTTCATCGATATACAGAGCCTTGCCTCCCTGGGAGAAGAATTCCTTCGCTGTGTCTATGAGTGTGTGTGCAGAAAAATATATATCATCTGCGGTTACGTAGAGTGTCGTGTCAATGTCTTCGCATTGTTTGATGTGCTGCCTCAAAAGCGTGGACTTTCCCACACCCTTCTGCCCGAGAAGGCCGATTATGCGGCAGTCCCAGTTTATGGAGTTGTGAAAATCGCGAAAGAATGACATCGGGGTAGATTCCAAAAGATAGCGGTAGGTGGCTCTCAAGTTTTCCATATTTCAAGTAATTATGTCGCAAAGATAGAAAATTGCACTGATTATAGTGCAACTTTTGTTGAAAATTGCACCGATTATCGTGCAATTTTTGAGAAATTGGGCTAAATTTTACCATTTCGCACACAAAAAAGTGTAGTTATTAACGAAAATTGCTTTATTTTTAGTGCAAATTAAGTCGGTGTCGGACGAACAGATTTATTGAAAGAAGTTGGAGAAAAAGAGACCGAATAGTTATCTTTGCGAAAGCTTAAATTGAACAATAGCGTATGGAAACTTTCATTATAATCGCTGCAGTGCTGCTCGGCATTCTCGGAATAGTGGGCAGTGTCGTTCCTGCATTGCCCGGACCGCCGCTTAGCTGGCTCGGACTTCTTGTACTTTATTTCTGGGGCAGCGGCACGAATGCCTCCGGAGACAGAATCTCATTGACCGTGCTTGGGATATGGTTCGGCGTTGTGGCTGTTGTGACCTTGCTTGACTATCTGATTCCGGGAATGTTCACCAAAGTCACCGGCGGGAGCCGATATGCCTCGCGCGGAGCCACGATCGGAATGCTTGTCGGCATAGTCCTGACCCCTGTTGGAATGCTCCTCGGCTCCATTCTGGGAGCTTTCATCGCGGAACTCTCCTATGGCAACAAAACCCCAGGAGAATCCATCAAGTCCGCCCTCGGAGCCTTCTGCGGTTTTCTTTTCGGCACGGGAATGAAACTCCTTGTCTCTGCAGCGATACTCTGGGTCATAATCATTTATGCGTTCTAAGACGCAGTAGGGGGGAGTTCGATAAAATATATCGTCGAAAATCTCTAACTTTGCCGCCGCTCGCACAAGTCTTTTGTGGGAAGGAAAAAGTGCGTGGGACTCGGGAGAGTGATTAGAGAAAGATTGTATATATTTAGATACTTGCGGAAGTTAAAGTAGTTAACAATGGCACTTGAAGGTGATATAATAAGGGCGTTGAGGCAGGTTTATGACCCCGAGATACCCGTCAACATTTACGACCTCGGTCTTGTCTATGAACTCAAGGTGGACGAAGACCATAACGTATTCATTCAGATGACCCTCACCGCTCCGAACTGTCCGATGGCGGACTATGTCGTGGATGAGGTTCAGAAGGCCGTGGAGGACGTTCCCGGGGTTGTGAGCGTGAAAGTGGAGCTTGTTTTCGAACCGGTCTGGGACAAGAGCCGTATGAGCGAGGAGGCCCTTGTGGAGCTCGGTCTTGACGAGGACTGAAACGATTACAATTCTGTAGAGAAATCAAAAACGGCAATTTGAAAGGAGCAATGGCTGAGGTATATTTTTCCCTTGGAAGCAATCTTGGTGACAGGAAAGCTACGATTCAGAAGGCTCTAAAGATGATGGAGGAGCGGTTCTCCGCTTTGGAAGACGACGAGAGAAAAATCGTGAAGCTGTCCTCTTTTCTTGAGACAGAGCCCTGGGGCTTTTCCGCGCCCACTCCGTTTATCAACTGCGCCGTCCGTTTTGACCTCGTGAGCCCTGCGGAGGAGATTCTTCGAGTCTGCAAGGAAATCGAACGGGAACTGGGCCGAGAGACCTCGGAGCCCCGGTACGACGACCAGGGTAAGAGAATATATTCTTCACGCCCCATCGACATAGACATTCTTCTTTACGGCACAGAACACATCCAGACTCCGTCTCTCACCGTTCCGCACCCCCTTATGCGGGAGCGCGACTTCGTGATGACCCCTCTTCGGGAGATTCTTCCGGACATCCCTGAGACAGGAGAGACGGCGGCCCCGGTGGTGAGTGTGGTTATTGTCTGTATGAACAGGCTGGATAACCTCTATCCTTGCCTGGAGAGCCTTCGGAAGCATACCAGCGTGCCTTTTGAGGCTCTGGTGGTGGCTTATATGTTTTCCCGGGAGAATCTTCAAAAAGCGAAGGAGGACTTTCCCTGGGTGAGGTTTATTGAAAGCCGGGAGCTGCGGGGATTTTCAGAGAATAACAACCTGGCATTGAATCAGGTTCGGGGGCGATACTGTTTTGTCCTTAACGACGACACCGAAATCCACTCCGACACAATCTCCCGTCTGGTTGAGGATTTCGAGAAACTGCCAGGGGATGCCGCTATCGTCGCTCCGCGTCTTGACAACGCCGACGGCACTCTTCAGCTTTGCGGACGTCCGCCTTATCCGTCGCGCTATTATGCTCTCCAGCAATGGCATCTTCACCGTGAACCCATAGACGACAGGGCGGGGAAGACTCCAATTTTTGATGAAGTTTACCAGACATCCAACATCAGCGGCGCAGCCTTCCTGATTCCGACCGATGTTTTCCGCAGTCTCGGATGGTTTGACGAAAAGTACTATTTCACTCCTGAAGATATAGCCCTTTCGACGCTTGCCAGAAAAAGGGGGTATAGTGTCTGGGTGGATGCCGGAGCAGTTGTAGTTCATAAGTGGCGCACTACGGCGAGCCGGCTTTCTCCTGCCGTAAGGCCTGCCGCGGTGAGGGGTTCGCTGATATTCTTTAGCGAGGATTCCGCTTTGAAGTACTTCCTTCTTGCGCTCTGCGTCTGGACTGCCGAGATGGGAAAAAGAGTGAAAGCCGCAATCCGTCTCCGCCTTGACTCTTCAGATGAAAACAAGACGAAACTATTGACATTCAGGAATATAACTCGCAGTATCTTTACTCGACGCACCCCAAAGGAAATTTTCGTCAAATACTACAACGAGATAGTTGGCGGACAGAAGAGATAGCTGGCGGACAGAGGAAAAACTAAAGAAACAGACGGGAGACAATTCTTCTGAAAGTCCACTGAATCTTTTTCAAAAACAGGTGAAATCCCTCGGGACGGACCATCCCCGAGTGACGCACGACCTCCAGATAAGGCACTTGGCGGGAACTGACACCCTCTCCGAGCAGCGCCTCAGGCCGCATACCCTCTTTCCAGCACACAGGCATAAGCCCCAGCTGATCCCGGACAGAGTAATTCTGCATCTCGTTCCACCAGCCGTCAGAAATCCTAATGATGGCCGGGTCGTTGTGGCGGCGGAGAATAACGTTGTTTTCCTTCATTCCCCAGTGCTGAGGGTAGCCTATCGAAAGAAGGTGCCGTCTTTGGCGGAAAGCATCCCGAAAGCTTATTCTCACGTCCTTGTAGCACCTGACAATCTCCTGATAGACACAGTCCCTGTCCTTGCAAGGGTGAGCGACAATAGCCATTTTTACCCCCTCGGAGATTTTCTCATTCACTTTTTCATAAAACTCCGCCCCCTTAATCAGAATGTTCGCATCAATCCAGACGCTCCACTCATATTCCGGAAGGACAATGTGTGGCTGGAGTTTGGGGTAGCGCGCCATCCTGGTGTTGCTCTTTGATGTGAAAGGAATTGTGCGGATTTCCCACACACCGACCTTAGGCCCCTTAATGCAGTCCGAAAAGCAGATGTAGTCGAACTCGGGGTCAACTGCGGCGGGCTGCAGCAGGGCATCATAATTCCCCACAAGAGCGGTATATATTACCTTTTTGTTCATAAATCACTGTGTTTTATTAAGTTGAGGCTAGTCCCCGGCGCCAGGAAGCACGCACTGCTCTCCGAGTTCCCGTAGGAAGGCGTCTGTGAAATAGGTCATCTTTCCGCATAGGGAGGCGAAGGTGAGTTCCCCGAAATAGAGTTTTCCTCCCGCGTCGTAGAAATCTACCCTCACCTGGGGGAAGCCGTCGGAGAGCTTTTCAGCCGCTGTGAGCATTTTTTCGAGAGACTCCGGGCGTGGAAGCGGAGTCTCGCTCCTACGGTAGTGCGGGGAAAAGACGCAGACATCCTTCCGCTCATTCCATTGAGGGTCAAAAACATCAATCGAGAGGCCGTCTTTCGTTCTGTCGGCGCAGGTCATAATCGCGTAGGGCTTTCCTCCAAAGCACCATACTTTGTAATCCGTCATAGAGGTGTGGCCGGGGGAAGGCTCCAGCAGACTCTCGGCAATGATGCGTGGCGGGATGGCGTTGTAGAACATCTCCCCGTGCACGTAGCCGTACTTCACTTTCAGGTGTTTGCCCAAATCCTTTCGTATCGCCTCCGGGTCGTAGTCCGGACCGGACTTGTCCACGATGTGAGTGGAGCCGCTGTCGTGGTTGCATTTGATTGCAAATTTTTCCGGAAGAGACTCAAAATCAACGTCTTCCGCCTTTTCCCAGACCCCGAGAAGAGGAACGAGGATGTCCCCGAGACCTTTTGACGAGACATATTCCCTCACTCTGTATTTGTCGGCGCAGAGGGTCCAAAGGGAGGTGTCGCTCCGGAACATAAGCCACTGGATTTTCTCGTTCAGATCCCTCGGACTTTTCCAGTCCACGCTGTAGCCCTTCCACTTTTTCCAGTCCCGGTCAACGGCGCGGCAAGGGAAAAAGCGCAGTGTGAATTTCCTCAGAGTCCAGTATATTTTCTTCCTGATTTTCAGCATTTTCCAATGTGAAGTTTAGAGTTTACATAGCTTCGCTCGCCGCGGCTGAGGGCAAAGGCGTAGGTTCCAAGAAGCGTCGTCAGAGTCCCCACCGCAAGAACGGCGAGAAGTCGCCACACCCCCGCGTCCATAATCCTCCACACAGGGAAGGTCACCGCAAGAGCCAGAGCTGCTACGGGGAGCACCTTTGCGAGCACCTCCACCGCGAACATCTTCAGCGGGAAGCCTGTCTGGCGTCGGAGGATGAGGAGCTTCACGATGTCGGTCACAAGGTAGATTCCGATGAAAACAATGTAGCAGGAATATGCCGGGGCGCCCAGACGGAACAGAATCCAGGTCAGCGGGAAAATCAGCAGCATTACGGAGGAGACCGTTATGTAAAACTTCCGGATGTTGCCGCTCGCCTGGATGATGGTTGAGAACGGGGACATCATAATGTCAAGGCACATCCCCACAATTGCGAGGCGGGAGAAAAGAGCCGTACCCTCGGGAACTATGTCGCCGAGCCAGAGCCGAAGAAGAATCTCAGCCTCGAAAAGGAAAGGAGACCCGAGAATGAAGATTATCAGAAAGGCATATTTTGACCCCTTGCAGGCAATCGTGAACGCGTAGGTGGTGTCTCCGCGGACGTATGATTTCGTAATCTGGGGATTCATCGCCGTGAGGACGTTGGTAACGAACTGCTTCACCATTGTCTCGACATTCATAGCGATTCCCCGCATCGTGTTGAAAACGACTCCGAAGAAATAGTTCACAAGAAGGGTAACTCCCTGGGTGTTCACAAGATAGACGGCATTTGAAAGTCCGCTCCATCCGGCAAACCCGAACATTGCGCGAAAAAGCCCGCGCTCAAACCCTGGAAGGGTTCTGCTCTCAAAGAAAAACCGGCGGCAGTACAGGGCGTACAAAAGCCTTGCGACAAGAGCCACGCAGCACATCAGGGCTCCGTAGGTGAGGAGTTTATCCAGCGGAGAGACGCTCAGAAGCAGTGCGACACCGAGCTTCAGCACGCCCTCCACAACGCCTATCACGGCAAAGGCTGTCATCTTCTCGTGGGCGATTATTGTCGCATTGTACGGCACGCTGACAAGGTTTATGACAAATGTTGCGAGGCTGAACTGAAATAGAATGAGCGCGGCGTCGGTGCGCCCATCAGGGAGCTGCATCACATTGCCGATGTACCACAGTCCGAGCGGTTCCGCAATAGCAACCACAACAATGGCGACAAAGATCATTATGCTCAGAGCCGTAGAAAAGACCTTTTTCAGTCTCTCGCTGTCCTCTCTTCCGATTTCGACCGTGAGAAAGCGGCTGATGGCCGTGGAGAGGGAGTTCGTTATGATGGACATCATCGCTACGAACCCTCCGACGCTCTCATAGACACCCTTATCTTCAATTCCCAGGGAGTTGAGGACGACCCTTGCGGTGAATAGTCCGATGAACATCAGCACAAGCATACGGAAGTACAGTGCAAGGGTGTTCCTCGCAATCCGTCTGCTGTTTTCAGAGATATTTACGGAGCCTGTATTCTTTTTGTCCGGAGTCATAAATTTCTACCCAAGGGGTCTGTGGTCATAAAAATCGAATCAAATCGCACAAAGTTAGTTTGTTTTCACCAAAATTTTTTACCTTTGATTCCCTTTTGACATACTAACTTGTTAATATTAACATAAAATAATACCAATTATGGATAAATCAGCAATTTCAGCGAAGTTCGAAACCCTCTACGGAGGCAAAGGTGACTTCTATGCATCTGCAGGACGAATCAATCTCATCGGCGAGCACACCGACTACAACGGCGGATTCGTCTTCCCGGGAGCAATCGACAAGGGCATCGTTGCAGAAATAAGGCTCAACGGCACTTCCAGAGTGAAGGCATTTGCTCTCGACCTTGACGAGTTCTGCGAGTTCGGACTTGAAGAGTCTGACGCACCCGCACAGAGCTGGGCACGCTACATTTTTGGAGTCTGCCGCGAGACCATAAAGAGAGGCGGAAAAGTCGAGGGATTCGACACCGTCTTCTCCGGAGACGTTCCTCTCGGAGCCGGAATGTCCTCCTCCGCTGCGCTTGAGAGCACTTTTGCATTCGCCCTCAACGACCTTTTCTCCAACGGAATCGACAAGTTTGAACTTGCTAAAATCGGTCAGAGCACCGAGCATAACTACTGCGGCGTGAACTGCGGAATTATGGACCAGTTCGCTTCCGTTTTCGGAAAGAAGGGCAACCTTATGAGACTTGACTGCCGCAGCCTCGAGTTCGAGTACTTCCCTTTTGACCCGGGCAAATACGGCTACAAACTCGTTCTTCTCAACTCCTGCGTAAAGCACGAGCTCGTGGGCTCGCCATACAACGACCGCCGTGCATCCTGCGAGAGGGTGGCTAAGGTTCTCGGTCAGGAGTTCCTCAGGGGAGCGACTATGGAGCAGCTTGACGCCGTGAAGGACAAGATTTCCGAGGAAGACTATATGCGTGCGCGCTATGTAATCGGCGAGGAGAAGAGGGTCCTTGACGTTTGCGACGCTCTTGAGAAAGGCGATTACGAGACCGTGGGCGCAAGGATGTACGAGACCCACTGGGGTATGTCCAAGGACTATGAGGTTTCCTGCGAGGAACTCGACTTCCTTGCCACCGTTGCAAAGGAATGCGGCGTTTCCGGTTCCAGGATTATGGGTGGCGGCTTCGGCGGCTGCACCATCAACCTTGTCAAGGAGAGCCTCTACGACAATTTCATCACAACAGCCAAGGCTGCCTTTGCGAAGAAATACGGTCACGAGCCTATCGTAATCGATGTGGTAATCTCTGATGGAGCCCGCAAACTCGAATAGACTGCTTGTCATTATAGTGACTTACAATGCGTTGCGCTGGATTGAGCGTTGCCTCTGCTCTTTGGAGGAAAGCTCAGTCCAGTGCGATGTTTTTATTCTCGACAACGGTTCGACAGACGGAACGAGGGAATACCTTGCCGCGCACCCTCAGAAAAACGTCTTTGTGCATCACAGCAGCGAAAACGGAGGATTCGGGGCAGGAAATAACGAGGGACTGCGTTTTGCCAGGGAAAAAGGTTACGACTGGATATATCTTCTCAACCAGGACGCCTGGGTGGAGAAGGATTGTTTCAGAAATCTTATCGCGGCCGCCGAGAATAATCCCGACTATGGAATCTTGAGCCCGCTTCAACTTCAGAGCGACTACAAAACGCCGGACCGCCTTTTTGCAAAGCATTGCGGAGGGCGTATTCTTTCCCTCAGCGGGGCAGAAGTGGTACAGGTGCGGTTTGTTATGGCCGCACACTGGCTCATCAGCGCGAAGTGCCTGGAGAAGACAGGTGGATTTTCTCCCACATTTACCCAGTACGGCGAGGATGAGAACTACATTGACCGCGCCAGGTGGTGGGGATTCAAGGTGGGAGTCGTCCCGATGGCGAAGGCTGTGCACGACCGAGCACAGAGGGTAAGCAGCCGGGCTTCGCAGATGAGACTTAAATATGTCGGTTGCGTGGCAAGGTTGAGCAACCCTGCCCTGAGGTGCCCATATCTGCATCTTCTGCTGGAGTGTTGCAGGATAGCGGGGATGTCCATCCGCAGATTGTCCCTTACTATGCTGAGCTATCTTCCGTCTCTTGTCCGGCAAATGCCGCGCATACAATCCAATCGCCGCGCCTCAATGACCACGGGGGCTTTTTTATAGCCATTTTATTGGCGGCCTCTATGTTCGTAGAGATTTTGTAT
>CAVJRU010000008.1:0-2921 GCA_963652025.1 bacterium | reverse complement strand
TTTTTTCAATGCCGCCGATCTCGTGGTGCTTCCGAGCCTTGACGAAGGCCTTCCGTTGGTGCTTATAGAGGCGCTGTCTTCTGGCTGCAATGCAGTGGGCTCGCTCACGGGAGGCATCCCTGAGGTTATAGGAGAGGAGAATTGCATCAGTCTCGATGCGGATTTTATCCGGAATTTTGCTGACAAGGTTCTTTATTATCTCTCCTGCGAGACCCGCATCGAACAACCTCTGAAGAGAGAATTCAACTGGGACTACGCCGCCGTGCGCGAGATGAACTTTATTCAGCCTCTTTTGTACGGAGGGAAAGAGACCGGTCAGCCTCTTTTATAAAGTTTCCTTTAATTATGCAGTTTGGGCGGAAATGATTATTTTTGCAGGATTTATGTCGCCCATCTCTGTAGACTGTTTCCCTTGGATGGAGCAGGCTACGCTTTTTGAGGCGCTGAAAATGGATATAATTAAAACAAAACGATATGACACAAGACGAACTTTTCAAGGCACTGGTCGCTCACTGCAAGGAATATGGCTTCATCTTCCCTTCCAGCGAGATTTATGACGGCCTTGCTGCCGTTTATGACTACGGTCAGCTGGGCTCTGAGCTTAAGAACAACATCAAGCAGTACTGGTGGTTTGCAATGACCCGCCTCAACGAGAACATCGTGGGGATTGACTCCTGCATCTTTATGCACCCGAAAATCTGGGAGGCTTCAGGTCACGTGGGCGCTTTCAACGACCCTCTCATTGACAACAAGGACTCCAAGAAGCGCTACAGAGCGGATGTCCTGATTGAGGACTACATCGCAAAGCTTGAGGAGAAGAACAACAAGGAAGTTGAGAAGGCACGCAAGAAATTCGGCGACGCTTTTGACGAGGAGAAGTTCCGCGAGACCAACCCTAATGTTCTTCGCAACACAGCGAAAATCAACGATACCCGCAAGAGAATGGCGGATGCGCTCAATGCGAACGACCTCGCCGCTCTCCGTCAGATTATAATCGACTGCGAGATTGTCTGCCCTATCTCCGGCACGAAGAACTGGACCGACGTGCGTCAGTTCAACCTTATGTTCTCCACCCAGCTTGGCAACACCTCCGACGACACGAATGTGATTTATCTTCGTCCGGAGACCGCCCAGGGCATTTTCGTGAACTACCTCAACGTGCAGAAGACCGGCAGGATGAAACTTCCGTTCGGTATCGCGCAGATTGGTAAGGCGTTCAGAAACGAGATTGTGGCCCGTCAGTTCATCTTCCGTATGAGGGAGTTCGAGCAGATGGAGATGCAGTTCTTCATCAAGCCGGGCACCGAACTTGAGTGGTTCGCAAAGTGGAAAGAGAGGCGTCTTGCCTGGCACAAGGCTCTCGGAATGGGTGCAGAGAACTACCGTTTCCACGACCACGAGAAACTTGCGCACTACGCCAACGCCGCAACCGACATCGAGTTCAACTTCCCGTTCGGCTTCAAAGAGCTTGAAGGCATCCACTCAAGGACCGACTTCGACCTCGGAAACCACCAGAAATTCTCCGGAAAGAAGATTCAGTACTTCGACCCTGAGACCGGCGAGAGCTTCACTCCATACGTTGTGGAGACCTCAATCGGAGTTGACCGTATGGTGCTTGCAGTGCTTTCTCACTCTTTCCACGAGGAGACGCTTGAGGGTGGCGAGACCCGCGTAGTCCTTTCAATCCCTCCGGTGCTTGCTCCTGTGAAGGTGGCCGTGCTTCCGCTTATCAAGAAGGACGGGCTTCCTGAGATGGCCCAGAAGATTATGGACGACCTCAAATTCGACTTCAACTGCCAGTACGACGAGAAGGACTCCATCGGCAAGCGCTATCGCCGTCAGGATGCAATCGGAACTCCGTTCTGCGTAACGGTTGACCACGACTCCTTGAACGATGGCTGCGTAACCATCCGTCACCGCGACACTATGGCTCAGGAAAGGGTTAAGATTGAGGATCTCCGCTCCATCATTGACAAGGAGGTTAATATCAAGACCGTCCTCAAGACTCTGTAATTTATTTAGATACACATTCTTGTACCCGGCGGTTAATCTCCCGGGTACATTTTTTGTCTAACGACTGTCCGCTTTTGGAAGAATACATAAACTCAAATAATATGAAAAAGTTAGTTAAAATCGTTGCCATCGTGGCAATTGCTGCAGGCGCCACTTTCGCAGGCGAGCAGAACGCAAACGCTCAGCTGAGCAATCTCTGGAAGAAAATCACCGGTTCGTCTTCATCAACAACGACCACCGAAACCACCGTTTCAGCAGCGCAGACCGCAGGAAGCGAGACAGGTGCAGCCATCAAGGCCCTCTACACTCAGTACAAGGCCGACAAGAAGCTTGATATGAGCAACCTCACCAACATCGCAAATGTAGCGAAGCTCGCAAGCGGCATCAACGGTCTGAAGACCAACATCAAGGACAAAACTTACGACAAGGATTACACTAAGGGCTTGATTCTGGGCTCAACCAATCTTGTGAACGAGAGCAACTCAACTTCAGTTCTCTCTTCGCTCAAGAGTATGACCAACCTCGACTTCTCGTCCCTCACCGGCACCGCCAGCACAAAGGTTTCAGAGGCTGCAACCAAGGTCTCAGAAACAGCAGAAAAGGCTTCCACAGCCGTTTCCAAGGCAGCTGAGGTAACAGAGTCAGTAACAAGCCTCCTGAGCCTCTTCAAATAGAAGTTCAGCATTTCAATAAAAGAGGGTGACCTAAAAGTCATCCTCTTTTTTTGTGCGGTAGGAAAGAGGTCGAATAAAAAGATGGGATGCAAGGCTCTCGACGACGGGCAAACCGGAGCAACCTTATGGCCCAGAGGATTTGACCTAGGAGAACAACGCAGCCAGACCGCCCCTATTCGGCCCCTTTCCTGTATTCTGAGGGGGTCATCCCGGTTTGAGCCTTGAAAAACCGGT
>CAVJRU010000007.1:0-51636 GCA_963652025.1 bacterium | reverse complement strand
AAGTAAATTTTGACAAATTCAGTAATTTGGCAGCGATTTATTCAGTAATTTGGCAGCGATTTGTTCAGTAATTTGGCAGCGATTTATTCAGTAATTTGGAGCGAAAATCGTTTTTGAAAAAACGAAGTCGTGCCGGCAGGAAGCAATTTCTTGCTTTCTGTATCTCAGCATTTATTTTTTTGATATGCGTAACTTTGCGTACGGATTTTGCTCGGGCCCCTCCCGGCTATCTGTGGGGGGGGGAGAGTTTATGCGCAATCGACAATAAAAATGGTAACTTTTTCCGAATTTTTGGTATTGGGGCGTTTCTTGTTTTAGAGTATCTTTGCATCTGAAATTCGGGCGAAGTCGCATTGGATAACCCGATAGAACCGGATATAACACAAAACACAATATGTATCTTGAGAAAATAAACGGCCCGGAGGATGTCAAGAAACTCTCTGTGGAACAACTGCCTGTGCTTGCAGAAGAGGTCAGGCACTATCTTATTGAAAAACTCAGCAATCACGGCGGACACGTGGGTCCGAACCTCGGAATGGTGGAGGCTACTGTCGCCCTGCACTATGTATTCAACTCTCCGGAGGACAAGATCGTCTTCGACGTTTCCCACCAGAGCTATGCGCACAAAATCCTCACCGGCAGGAAGCAGGCATTTATGGAGGCTGCTCACTACGACGACGTGACGGGTTACAGTGAACCTACCGAGAGTTCCCACGACCATTTTGTCATCGGCCACACATCCACTTCCGTCAGCCTTGCCTGCGGCCTTGCAAAAGGTCGTGACCTTGCCGGAGGACGGGAAAATGTAATCGCCGTCATCGGCGACGGCTCTCTCAGCGGCGGAGAAGCCCTTGAGGGACTGGACGTTGCGGGCTCCGAACTCCAGAGCAATTTCATCATAATCGTCAACGATAACCAGATGTCCATAGCGGAGAATCACGGCGGACTGTACAAAAATCTGCAGCTGCTCCGCGAAACCGATGGAAAGGCCGAGAACAACCTTTTCAAGGCTATGGGACTTGACTATCTGTATGTCGCCGACGGCAACGACATCCCTTCCCTCATTGAAGCTTTCAAGAAGGTGAAAGACATTGACAGACCGATAGTTGTGCACATCAATACACTTAAGGGCAAGGGCCTTCAGTATGCCGAGACCGACAAGGAGAAATGGCACTACGGCGCTCCGTTCGTTGTGGAAACCGGCGAGCCGAAGTTCAAATCTGCGGGAGAGGACTATGGAGACCTTACAGCGCGCTATCTTCTGGAGAAAATGCCTCAGAATCCGCAGCTTGTCGCCATCACTTCCGGCACCCCGACTGTGTTCGGGTTCACCCGTCCGCGCAGGGAGCAGGCAGGAAAGCAGTTCGTTGACGTCGGAATCGCCGAGGAGACTGCTGTCGCTATGGCTTCCGGAATCGCCCGTCGCGGCGGAAAACCGGTCTGGGGCGTTTACAGCACATTCATCCAGAGGACTTACGACCAGCTCTCTCAGGACCTTTGCATAAACGACAACCCTGCTCTGCTGCTCGTCTTCTGGGGCGGAATCGAGAGTATGAACGATGTGACCCACACTTGTTTCTACGACATCCCTTTGCTATCCAACATACCGAACCTCATCTACCTGGCACCGTCCTGCCGTGAGGAGTATTTCTCAATGCTCGACTGGGCGCTTGCCTACAGGGAGCATCCGGTGGCTGTCCGCGTGCCGCTCGGCGGGGTCATTTCCCGCGCTGACGTAAAGACAGGTGGCGTTGACTGGTCTGTCCCTGAGTATGAAATCACCCGCAGGGGCAGCCGTGTGGCGGTTTTGGGCCTTGGCTGTTATTACCGGAAAGGGGAGGAGGTCTGCGACGCACTCAAAGCTCGCGGAATAGATGCGACACTTGTAAACCCTCGTATCATCACTTCGCTCGACACCAGGACTCTTGACAGCCTTAAAGCGGACCACGAAATTGTGCTCACTCTCGAGGACGGTCAGATAGACGGCGGCTGGGGCGAGAAGATTGCAAGATACTACGGAGACAGCCCCGTGAAGGTCCTTGTCCGCGGTCAGCGCAAACAGTTCGAGGACCACTATGCCGTGGACGACCTTCTGAAAGCGAACCGCCTCACTCCGGAGCTCCTTGTTGAGGATGTGCTTAAAAGCCTTGGGAGATAATGATAGAATCTCACCGGCTTGAGACCCCCTTCTAAATGCCGTAAAATATCATAAGAGATGCGTAAATTTTGGATTATACTAATGTCTTTTGCTATGTCGATAAATATCTCAGCTCAGACCCTCTCTGAGCGTCAACTCCATCTCGCAACCTGTGCCGCTCTTGAGGCTCAGGGAGACCTTTCTCGCCTTGAGACTGCTGTCCGCTCCGCGCTTGATGCAGGGGTCACTGTAAACGAACTCAAGGAGGCCTTTTCACAGCTCTATGCCTACACCGGTTTCCCGCGTTCGCTGAATGCTCTCGGGGTGCTTAAAAGTGTCCTTGACGAGGGAAATGAATCTTGGAAAGAGGGCAAGCCGTGGACGCGTCCTGCTTTGTGGGACAACGCACAGATGGCTCTGAAAGTGGGCACAGAGGTGCAGACGAGGCTTTCAGGACGCCCATTTAATTACGACTTCTGTCCTCAGGATGACTACTACTTGAAGTCTCATCTTTTCGGTGACATTTTCGCCGGCGACCAGCTTTCTCCCTCAGACAGGGAAATCGTCACCGTGGCTGCTCTCTCGGCTCTGAAGGGAGTATCCCCGCAACTCGCTTCCCACAAGGCCGGAGCGGTGAGAATGGGTAACACTCAAGAGCAGATTGACGAACTCTGCAAATTCTTGAGCGACAATGGATTGAGCCAGTGCGATTCTGCTGCGGATGCTGTTTCCGGCGACTGGGCGCAGGGCTCTCCGAACACCGGCTATGCCCAGTATTTTATAGGAAATTCCTATCTTAATCCCGTCACTCCGCTGAATCTCTCTTCGGCAGGGGAGAGCGCCCTTCCGCTTTCGAACGTCACTTTTGAACCGGGCTGCCGCAACAACTGGCACGTTCACCACGGAGCCCATCAGATTCTTATTTGCGTGAGCGGCCGCGGCTGGTATCAGGAATGGGGAAAGAAGGCAGTCGCTCTGAAGGCAGGTGACGTCATTGACATTCCTGAGGGAGTGAAGCACTGGCACGGAGCCCAGAAGGACTCTTGGTTCCAGCACCTGGCAACCCACGTCGCAACCGGCGGGAAGGTTAGCAACGAGTGGCTTGAGCCAGTCAGTGACGAGGTGTACAACGCTCTGTAACTGAATGTATTAAAACAAAAAAAGAGAACCGAAAGGTTCTCTTTTTTTGTTTTTTGAAGGCTTAACTTATTTGAGCTCAGCGATAGACTCCTTACGGAATGCTTTGCCAAGTTTCTCAAGCTCGAGAGTAGCCTTGCGTGCCCTTGCGGCAGCAGCTTTGTTTCCTTCGTTTGCCTTTGCGAGGTCAGCCTGAAGAGCAGCGAGAACCTCATTGATTTTTACGATTGTCTCTTTCATAATTATTGAGTGTTAAAAAAATGTTTCCGGATGCAAATATAATCAAAAATTCTGCCCTGCAAGCCTTCTGAGCATATTTTATGTCTTTTTTCTCATCCTTTTTCCAGATTTTTTCGTTTTGACGTATCTTTTTGGCTTATCGGCCGTTAGAGGCGAAGTCTTCTCAAATACCGGTTTTTATATCAACCCAGCTGCGGCCTTCGCCCTTTTTCTTTACCTGAATCTGAACGGGGATGCGCTCGTCAAGTTCTTCGCGGTGGGAGATGATTCCGACACGACGTTTGTTCTGCCCTGCAATCTCCTGCAGCTTCTCGAGAGTTTCCATCACTGAGTCGAGATTCTTTTCGTCCAAAGTCCCGAATCCTTCATCGATGAACAGAATGTTCACGTTCATATTCTGGTGGTTCAATGACGACAATGCAAGCGAGAGTGCAAGCGAAATCATAAAACGTTCACCGCCGGAGAGAACAGTCGCGCTACGAATCTGGTCCTTGTTGTAGCGGTCCAGAACGAGGATTGAAAGCTGCTCGTTGTCCTCGCTGCAAGTGAGGGTGTAGCGGTCCGTAATCTTCTCCAGGTAGATGTTGGCATTGTTAAGAAGGGGACGGAGAATATAGGTCTGAACAAGCGTACGGAAGCGGGTCCCGCCGAAATAGTTGTTGAGCGTCTCCCACTTTGTCTTAATGGAAACTGCTTTGTCAAGTCTTAATTTAATCTCTCCAAGTTTTATATTGCTTTGAGAGTTGGCATTAAGCTGCGCCTCAATAGTCCCCAGATTTTTGTTGATGTCGTCTACGTGGTTGCTGAGGGCATCTTTTTCGTCAGATAACGCCTGCTTTTCGGGAACGTCCTTTTCTTCGCTTATCCCCAATTTATCCAGTGCCTCGCGAACTGTCTTCTCTGCATCTGCAACTGCGTCTGACTTGGATTTGTAATCCTTGTCAATATTATTCACTTCCTCACGTGCTGCAGCAATCTCTGCTTTTCTTGCGGCGATTGCCTCAATGTCAGCTTCGCTCTTGCCGGACTTTGCGTAGTAGTCATCAAGTGTCTGACGGCAGCTGCGTATGGTTTCATCGTGTGATTTGATTGCTTCGGATATGCGTGAAACCTCTTTTATAAGGTTAGTCCATTCTTTTAAAATTTCCTGGCAGGCATATGCCTTTGGAACAGCAGGCGCACTCTCCCTGAAGGAAGAGATGGAGTTTTCCAGATTTTCGATGCTTTTGATGGTGTTGGCATCGAAAGTGAACTTTTTAAGAGCCGCGTCAAGAGTTTTCTTCTCATTTTGAGCCGCATCTTTCTTCTGGCGAAGTTCCTCTGCCTGTGCCTGTTTACTTAAGAGAGCAGTTTCTTGCACTTTCATCGATTCCTCGACGGCTGAAATCTGTTCTGGGAGAGGCTTGAGGGCGTCAATACTGAACTTCCGGGCAATTTCCCCGAGTTTATTCTTATCAGCATTGATGGATTCAACTTTCGACCGATGATTCATTCTCTTCGTATTCAGTGCCCCGGAGAAGCTGTCAAAAGCGCTCTTGGCCTTGTCCTTTGCTTGGGTAGCCTCGCCAAGAGCCTTGTATGCCTCTGCCTTCTGCTGCTCGAAAGGGGTTACGATATTTTTGAAGTCCTCATCAAGGGGCAGGCTGTGGAAATGGGACCCGCAGAGAGGGCAGACATCCTCGTGCTCGCTGATAAGGCGTTTCCTGATATTCCTAAGCGTCTCTTTCACGCTTGAACTCATCGTTGTGAGCCTTTCCGCCGCTTCGTCGTCCTTTGTCTTTGCCTGGTCATATTTTGCCTGAGCGTCATTGAGCGCTGTTTTGTAATTCTCTGCAGTCTTCTCATCCGCACCTATCTCTTCCGAGAGCTTGCGCGCGGTCTCTTCTTCGTTTGAGATTCTTTCAGCTCTGGCGGATATGGTGCTGAGCTCAGCCTTCTCATCAGAAAGTCTTCTTATCTCGCTGTTGACTTTCTCGGGTTCGAGAGCATTAAGCATCGCCGAGAGTTCGTCAATAGTATTCTGCTTATCATTCACAGCCTTTTGCGGGTCTCCCTGGGATTTGAGCTCATCTTTTCTTGCCAGAAGATCCGAAGAAAGATTTTTATAGATTACTTTCAGACTCTCCTCTTCTTTTTTTGCAGCGGCAAGATTCTTCTCAGCCTCTTTCAAATCAATAAGGCGCTGACGTTCCTCAGATGTGCTGTCCCAATCTTTTATGAGATTTTTCTTGGACTGGTATTCCTCTCCGGCAATTTTCTTTTCGAGTTCAGATTTAACCTGACTGTTCTGATTGGATTTCTCCCGACCGCTTTCAACGGCCTTAACCAGTTCAATCTGCTTCTCAAGTCCCTTAACCTTTGCCTCAATCTCTCCCTTCTCTTTCTCAAGCGCCGCTTTATCCGCAGTGAGAGTGTCAACTGTCTCCTGGGAGAGCGTGTGCTGGAATTCGGCGTTATACTCCACTTCCACTTTCTCGTGCTCATTCTTCGCCTTGTCGTAAAGACTCTTTATCGCATTGCCGTAAGAAGAGAAAATCTCCGTGTTGGTAAGCTGCTCCAAAATGCTCTCGCGTTCTTTCTTGTCTCCGGTCAGGAATGCCGCGAACTGCCCCTGGGCGAGCATAGCCATTCGGCCGAACTGTTCGAATGAGAGTCCCACGGCGTCAAGGATGGTCTTTTCAACGGCGTCCGAGGTCCACCCGCCATTGTCGACCTGGACTTCCCATTTGGGAGTACTGTGCTTAAACGGTTTTTTGCCGGTAGTCTTGTCGATATTTCTTCCATAAGTCATCCCCAGCGTTAAACGGGCGCGATACTCTTTGCCGTCATTGCCTGTAAAGACGACCTCGCTGTAGCAGTCGTCTTTCTCTGATATGCCCAAGCGGGTATATTGATTTATGCCGTCAATGCGAATGCTTTCTCCACCTGCGTCGGTGAACGTGTTGTTCTTTTTGTTGACAGCCCCCGAGAGACGCGGAGTGTTTTTATAAAGCGCCATTGAGATTCCGTCCAGAATGACGGATTTGCCTGCACCGGTGTCGCCGCTGATGAGGAATATGGATGCCGGGTCTCCGGTTACTCCGTCAATGAGGCCTTTCTCAAAATCGATATCGGCATTTTCAATGGATGCAATGTTACGTAAATGCAGTTCTTTTATTACCATAGTGTTTATTCTTCGGTTGAAATTTCTTGTTCGGAGTCCTTCTTCGCGGAAGCTTTCTTTGTGGCTGCCTTCTTGTCGGCTTTTTCTTTGGCGTCGGCCTTTTCCTCCTCTTTAATGCGGAGCATCTCTTCCTTCACTTCTTCAAATGCTTCGCGAACCTCCTCAATATTAAGCGCCGGGTACTGGTCTTTCGTCTTTTCGATGAAGATCATCGGGTCTATCATCTGCTGGAGTTCCGCAACCTCAAATGTAGTCTTCACCATCTCTCCTTCTTTTCGCTCCGGAACCCTCTCCCATATGTGTTTGGGATTGAAGCGTATTTCGTCATTGTACTCGTCCAGAATGTCATACACAACATTCGTGAAATTTGAGGTGAGGGCGGTGTGGTAGTCAAAGCGGAGTCGGAAATAGCCCTTGCCATATTTCTTTGCGTATTCCTTGATGGCTGAGATGGCCTGCTCCTGGCTGGTGAATGGCTCGCCATCTTCGGGAAGGGTGTGGAAATGCAGCAGTTCGTCTATGCGGACCTGTCGTATGCGCACAGGGTTGCCGTGTGATTCCATCTCCACAATGCTGACGGTATGCGGGTATTTTTCGTCGCAACTGACGTGGAGAACGCTGCCGCTGTAGCGGATAACTCCGGACTTATAGGTGACGTCCTCCTTCTGAGCGTCTTCCTGATGTCCGATTGTCTGTGGCTTATGGATATGCCCGAGTGCGAGATAGTCATATCCCTGTCCCAGCGACCCTATGCTCTGTGTCTTGATGTTGCCAATCTCAATGTTGTGTCCGGTGGGGTCCATTCCCGTGACGGCTAAATGTCCCATCATAACGACCGGCTTGCCATCGATGTTTTCCTTCTCCACCCGGTCAAGTATGCTTTGGATAACCTCTTTGCGGTCCCCGCTCATATAAGGAAGCGCAATGATATATCCAGAGTCAATTTTGACGATATATTCATCCTGCCACCCGTCCGGCTTGTTTACAAGTTCGGGCGAAGGCGCGATACCTATCAAAGTGGCGTTTGCAAGCTCCCAGACCGCGCTGTCAGCCTGAATGCGAGAAGCTGAATCGTGGTTTCCAGCCGTGATGACAATCTTCATCCCCGGGCAGATGGAGTGAAGTTTTACGAATTGTTCTGTAAATGCCTTCTTGACGCTGGCCGATGGCTGCTGGATGTCGAAAACGTCGCCGCAGACAATCAGCGCGTCAGGTTGCTCTTCTCTGCAGATTTTTTCCAATTGCCTGAAGAAATGCCCGTGTTCGCAGGTTCTGTCGTAGTTCTGGTAGATTATCTGCCCCAGATGCAGGTCCGCTGTATGTATAATCTTCATAAAAAAGTTTTTATCTATACTTTTATACTCCAAATATACAGATTTCTTTCACTTAAATTGAAGAAAAAAAGAGAGACTGACCAAAAAGTCAATTTGACTTTGGTGTCAGTCTCTCTCTTTCTTTCAGTTGAGAACCGTCCTACTGCTCGCCGGCTTCTTTGAGCCTCTCGGCGTTCTCGGCAATCTGCAGCTGGTCAAGCATCTCCTGAATGTCTCCGTCCATAAACACCGGAAGGTTGTACATCGTGAAGTTGATGCGGTGGTCGGTGACGCGGGACTGCGGGTAGTTGTAGGTGCGGATTTTTGCGGAGCGGTCTCCGGTTGAGACCATAGTCTTTCTTTTTGCGGAAATCTCGTTGAGGTATTTCTCGTACTCCATATTATAGAGCCTTGTACGGAGCTCAGAACTTCTGCAGGAAATCAATGAGGTTCTGGTCGCGGGAGAGGTTGAGTTTTTTTCTCAGACGGTAACGGGTCATCTCCACGCTTCTGAATGTCAGGTTCATAAGCGGGGCAATCTCCTTGCTGGAGAGTCCCATTTTGAGGTAGGCACATAGCTTTTTGTCGCCCAGGGTAAGTTCAGGGAAAGTTTCCCCGAGCCTGGTCAGATACTCGTCATAGACAATGTCGAAATTCTTTTCGAACCGTTTCCAGTCCTCGTCGTGTCGGATGTTGCTGTCAATCCCGTCCCTCATCTGTGAAATCTGTGAGAGTATCTTTTCCGGTCTTTCCTCTGTTTTGACCATCCGTTCCACCTTGTTCAGTTCTTCCTGAATATCAATAAGTTCTTCGTTCTTCCTAAGGAGGTTCATTGTGGAGGTCGCAAGCTCATTGGCCTTTGTGAGAAGGTCTTCCTTCATCCTTTTCTCCTCCATTTCCTTCTCCTTTTTTGCCGCAACTTCCGCAATGCGGCGCCGATAAAGTTTTCGGGCAGTTCTCTCTACCGCGAAAATCAGCAGCCCTAGCAGAACTGCATATACAGCTATCGCCCACCAGGAGAGATACCACGGCCATCTGATATGAAAGTTCAGTTCACTTTGGACCGTCTGCCCGGTTATTATATTGTAGGCGCGGACCTTGAATGTGTGGCTTCCGTAGGGGAGGCGGGTGTATTCTTTTGTGTTGCCCCAGCCTGGTCGTGACCAGTCGGAGTCGTAACCCTCCAGAAGGCAACTGT
Organism: bacterium; assembly: GCA_963652025.1. Taxonomy (GTDB): domain Bacteria; phylum Bacteroidota; class Bacteroidia; order Bacteroidales; family UBA932; genus Cryptobacteroides. Next base: position 42,448 of record CAVJRU010000007.1, on the reverse strand, counting down.
ATGTTACTCCGTCGCTCATCCGAGGCTCTACCATTCTGAACGAGAAACGGAGCGTGGTCTGTTCGGGCGATAGCGTCAACTCAGGAATGTGGGTGGCGGAGTAATTCTGGAGAACTGTACGCTCCTCAGCTCCTTTTATACTTATCACAGTCCTTATTATCAGAGGATTATCCTCGTGTTTCCTTTTCTTTATCGTCTCCGTGTCGATGAGTGAAAAACCGTCTTCAGTGTTTAGCAGAAGCTTACCATCGTTCAGGTAAAGCGTGCTTTCAAAGCCCAGCGGTCGCTGTCCCACAAGGTACTTGAGTGACAGGGAGTCAATTTTGTAGTCGCCTTCGGGGTTCCTATAGCCGATGGCCTGCAAAGCCCCTGAGGAGTAGAAATCGTCCCCGTTCGGAAGGTGAGCAAGAGTGGCGACTATCGGTGAAAAGGTGAAACGTGAGTTGAGGCTGTCCACGGGAACTGCCTTCTGAAGACTTTCGTCGTAGGAGTAGAACCCGCCTTCGGTGGAGAATATGACTTTGCCTTCCACTTTGTTCGGGATGTTGTTGGCGGAGGTGGGAAACCCGTGCCCCTTGCCTAAAAATTCATTTGAAAGGACTGTTGTGTAATCCTTGTCAAACGAGAGTCTGAAGAGTCCCTTCACCCAGTGTGACATCCACATCCGCCCCTTTTCATCGAAGCAGAAAGCTTTGCTGGAGTCTCCAGTGCCCTTTATGAAATGGGAAAGCTTCCACTTTCCGGATGACTTCTTGAGAACGAAAAAACGATTGTAGCTGCTTCCGACGAGAATTTCAGGTCTTCCTGTGGGGGATTCCACCTTCCACGCCCCTCCAAACCTGATGTTTTCCTCTGTCCCGTCCTTATATATAATGTATACTCCGCCGTCATGGCAGCAGAAGAGGTCTCCGTCGTATTCCCGCAGCTCCCAGACTTGGCTGATTCTGTCCGTTATTTTGGTATACTCTGCATTCGGAGAAAGAGGGAAAGTGGCGGAGAAAAGGCCCTGATTCGTTCCGAGGTAGAGTCTGCCCTTCCAAAGGGCTGAGGCATACCCTGTGCCGTAAATCTCGTCTTTCCCGAAGAGCTTCATCTCGGCAGATGTGAGGTTTATGTAGGAGATGCCGTTGTCAAGTCCTGCCCAGATGTTTCCCTTGGGGTCGAAACTCAGGCTCAGCACCGTGTTGTTCCCGAGACCCGTGTCAGTGTTGATGTTGAACGACTCTCCGCTCTCTCTGTTGAGGATATAAACCCCGTTAGAGACTGTTCCAAAGGCAATTGTTGAGCTGTCGCCCGCTGCTGTGTAAACAGTGCTGACTGTGAGTTCATCGGAAAACGGCAAATTCTCCCGTGAAAGAACCCCGTTCACAAGTCGGAACACCCCGTTTTGTCTCGTCACGAAAATAAGTCCCCCGCCGTCCTTCTGCTGCGCCTCGATGATGGCGCATACCCTGAAATCCTTAAGGGACTCCGTTCCGCTGATGGCTTCGAAAACTCCGTCTTTGAGGCGGAGGCAGCCTGTGCCGTGGACATAGATAAGAAGTGAGCCGTCTATCACTGTGGCGCAGAATATTCTCTCCTCGAAGGAGTAGGTCTTGAAGTTGGACTTTGCCTTTGATGTGGATTCGGCGGCTTCATTCGATGCGAGGGTATCTGCCTGTTTTTCAAGAATATAGATATGTTTGTCATCCTGAAAGTATATGTCTTTTCCAAGACGCCCGATGTTCCAGATTTCGGAAGCAGTCACTCCGAGGCTGTCCAGAAGGGAGATGTAGGTTACTTTTCCGCCGCTTAGGGAAATCCTGCCGAGTTCGTTCGTCGCTCCGGCGTACAGGACATTTTCCTCCCTGTCAAGAAAGAGGGAGCGGATGTTCGTGCGGTTGTGGTTTTGCACGAGAGTCCACTCTGCAGAGTCGAAGATGAGCACTCCGCTGTTGTTTGCGAAAAAGGTGATACCCTCATCGCTGCATTCTGCATCCCAGTTCTGTGTGGCGGCTCTGTAGGCGTCCTTATCGAAGTGGCGCACTGACGGGTTGTAGGCTCGGGAGGCAGGAGAGCAGAAAATAAGATATATGAGGGACAATATGGATAGGGAAACTGTTCTGTTGAGTTTTTTCATTGTCGGTGTTATTCTTTGTTGTGGTACTCCCTTGGTAATAAATTGTTGTTTTGTAAGCATTTGTAAAATTTGTGCCAGGGTACAATTTCTCCCTTTGTTGAGTTTTTGTGAGAGCAAATATATAAATAAATGAAAACATTATCAATAATTTTGCCCTCACACGAAACGATAACTCAAGTTTAACAGATAATTGATAACACGGAATATGAAATTTCTAAGTTTGCCCTCAGTTACCCCACGCCTCGCGGCACTTGTTTCCCTTTTTTCAATACTGGCGCTTGTCGGTTGCGGATGCACCTCGGCTATCGAGCATCCGGAGGACGAAATCCGGAATGAAACTGAGTCCGGCAAGGACGATGGTTCCCCAAAAGACGATAACTCCCAAAAGGACGATGACTCCCAAAAGGACGGGGACGGTTCTTCGGACGAAGACACAACTCCCAAGCCCGATGCTGAAGGGTACACGCTCGTCTGGAATGATGAGTTTGACGGCGCATCTCTCGATACCGGCAAATGGCTGATTGAAGTGAACGGCAATGGAGGCGGAAACGCTGAGCTTCAGTACTATAACGAGAGCGGAATCACACTGGGAAATGACCCCGTGAAAGGCAACTCAGCTCTAATCATCACTGCAAGAAGAGAATCCTGCAACGGAAAATCCTTCGTTTCCGGGCGTCTGAACACCTCCGGACATTTTGAGTTTACCTACGGCCGCGCTGAGGCCCGCATCCGCCTTCCCAAGACCGCCAACGGACTCTGGCCGGCATTCTGGATGCTTGGTGCGGACTATCAGACGAACACCTGGCCGCGCTGCGGGGAAATTGACATAATGGAATGCGGCAATGCGACCGGCATCGCCTCCGGCACGCAGGACCGCTACTTTAATGGCGCCTGCCACTGGGGCTACTACAAAGGCTCTGTTTATCCGAACTATGCGAGAAGCAGCACCAATTCCTATTCGATTCAGGACGGTGAGTATCACACATTCACCCTCGTCTGGGACTCTCAAAGCATAAAGATGTATCTTGACAGGGAGTCTTATCCTCAGGCTGAACCTTACTATGCGATGGACATTGTGGACAAAACTGACGACTGGGGCGTGGGGTATTATTTCCATCACAATTTCTTCATAGTTCTGAATATGGCCGTGGGCGGCTATTTCACCGGCATTCTCGACCCGTCGGGAATCACTGCGCTCGCGAACGCGGGAGATAGCGCGTCGATGTATGTGGATTATGTGAGGGTTTATCAGAAGAAATAGGACTTATATCCGTTCATTGATTTGAGAATATATTGACAAAAGCATAATATTTAGCTAAAATTATGAAAATTACTAACTTAAACAATGTGGGAGGAGGCTTGTACTCTTCACCGGAAATCCGTCTTCTGTCCTTTGATGCGGAAAACGGATTCGCTTCTTCCGGACTCTCCGGGAAATGGAACGATGCAGGAAATTCAACTGACGATGTCGCCATCGACAGCGAATATTATGGTGAATTTGAATAGGAGGGCGCTGACTATGAAAAAGACAATGAAACTTTGGGCCGTTGCCCTTGCCGGGCTTGCCCTTTCTCTCACCGGATGTTCAAATCAGATGGTGGATGAACCCGTTGTAAAAGACGCCACGAGAACGGTAAAGGTCTCTGCGAAGGCTGAGATTGACGTGGACGGCACCCCTTCAGTCTCCTCCAAGGCAACCTGGAAAGACGGAGAGGGCCTTCAGTGGGATGATGCTGATGCCACAAAGCTTGGTCTCGTTGACAATAAGGGCGGGATCAATGCCTCCACAGACCTCAATATCGCATCCGACGGCACAGCAGTCTTCACCGGAGAAGTAGGCGCCGAAGCGACAAAATTCCTCGCCACCTATCCGAAAACCGGCGCCGGGGCGAACGACGGATGCTCCACAATCTATTTCAGCGTGGCTTCCGCTCAGGCTCAGGCTGCGGCAGGGAAGATGGAAAGCGCTGACGGGAAAGTCCTTCTCGTTGGCTCCGCTCCTATCGAGCTTAGCAGCTCAGTCTCCGAGTACTCCGCATCTATGAGGATGATTTCTTCTCTCGCGCGTTTCCTCGTCTATTCTTCAGAGGGCAAGACCGACAAGGTAAAGTCCGTTTCTGTGGACTCCGATGCCCCGATCGGCGGAACGAGAGTTGCCATCGTCAACTGGACCAACGAGGGTAATTATGAGTTCAACGGCGGCGAAGTGACAAAAAATGTCAAGGTCTCGCTGACTGAACCATTTGACCTCAGCGGCATCACTTCCAAGGATGACACGAAAGGCATCTATATGGGACTCATCCCTGCCACCTCCGCTTCCACAACATACACCGTGACAACCGACAAGGGCGCGTACACCTTTACTCCGTCTTCCTCAGTGGAGTTCAAGGCAGGCACACTCCATAATATAGCACTCAATCTTGACAAGGGTACATTCGCTTCTACGGAGAACGATGTGATTTTCTCTCCTGGGGTCACTGCAGACCAGGGCGTTAATTCAAATGAGCATACGTTGTATCTTGGCGTTACCACTGCAACTTACGGCGGTGAGGCAGTCACGATGAATGCTGACGACTGCGTACTTGTCGCTATCGGGGAGGACGGAAACGCGGCTTCCTGGGTCGAGCCATTCTGGGAGAACACCAGCAACTTCAATCTTGGAATCAAAATCCTGAAGAACAAAACCGCTTCAGCAAGAGCCGCCAAGGTCTATATGGAGTATAAGGGTACAAGATCAAGGAACTGGATCAATGTCCGTCAGGATCCGGGCTCAGGTCTCCCTACCATTATTCCGGCCCTCACCGATCCTTATACGACAGAGGTCGTCTATGGCGGAGAGACAGTTTCGAATGCCGCAACTCTCTCTCTCACCGTTGACGGGGAGGCGAAGAACGGAGCTGATGTTGACGCATATCTTTCAAATCTTACACTCTCCTGCACCGGTGGCGCCACAGTTAGCTGCAAGGAGGGCATAATCAGCATCGTTTTCCCGGAGAACACGACCAGCTCTGAGAAGACCTACACGCTCAGCGTCAAGTCAGAGGACGACAGCGCCTCCGTCAAATTCACCCAGGCGGCGAATCCAGATGCCGAGGGCGGCGAGACTTCTTCGCACACGTTCTCATACACATTGATTAACAATGCTGCTGACAAGTCAACCGGCACAGGTTTCGGCTCTGCGGCAGGTTCTGTCGGCGACTGGTATCGATTCGAGAATGTTACCATCGACGGTACTTCCTATCCGGCGGGTGATGCTCTCAAAAACCTCAGCACCAGTGACTTGGGTAAGGAAATGCTCGACTGGGCGTTCACTTTCCTTGAGCTTGAGAATACCGATGTCCAGGTGCCGGGAACTGACCCGCTCACTTCTGTCGAGGAGATGAAGGAGTTTGTAGATCTTCAAATGTGGTGTGACGGCGGTGCGGCCATCTATGTCCGCATAGTTCTCAAACAGAACACCACCGGAAAGCGCCGTACATTCAAAATCCAGACAAAGGGCGGCAACGGCAATATCATCTCTACGATTGTCTATTTCCAGAATGCTTAATTTGGGTATATGTATGAAAGACGAAAAAAATAAAAACGGCTACCGGTCTCCACTCCTCGGGGTGGAGACTCTCGGAGCCGAGAGCGGATTCGCCGGGAGCGGCGACGAATGGTACCGCAATGAAAACAACGACTCAAATATCGGCTGGTCTTATTCTGCCGATGACGAAAGTTGGGATTAACTTAATCTGCTGGAAATTATGAAAAGGATACTCATTTTTGTGACGGGTATTGCGGCACTTTCCGCAGCCCTTCTTTCCTGCCAGAAAGTTCAGTCCCCATCTTCCGGGTCATTCCTCGTGAAGGCATCGTTCCCATCCCTGATGACCGCCGAGTCCAAGGCTACCTTCGCCGACGGTGAAGGAATGTCCTGGGAAGGCACCGACAACTCCCTGTTCCGTATGGTAGAGGGAACAGACATCTCCCCACTGAAGGTTTCCACAGCGCAGAGCATTACCATAGACCCCGAAACAGGCATAGCCACATTCGCGTTTGACTCCGCGCCTGCCGAAGGCTCTACAGTCTCATTCTTCTACGGTCCGGGGACGAATCTCGAATTTGACTTCAAATCCTCCCAGAGTCAGACTGCGGCAGGAAAAATCAATGCCGAGAACCTTTGCTTCAAGGCTGTCGGGGCCTCTGTTACAGAAGCGTCCGCCGCACCTCAGATGCAGTTGGTTGGCACAGTTCAGCGTTTTCTCATCTATTCCTCAACCGGGAAATACGCCGCCGAGAAAGTGGAGGCCGTCAAGGTGAGCTCTACCGACAATGTAACCGGTCTTATCGGCTACAACGGTCTTGGACAGCCTCGAAAGTCCCCGGGAGCGGAATATGCAGCCGCTGAGACTGAGACTCTCATCTGGAACTACTCAAAGTCAGCGACAGTAACTGTTTCGAATCCCGTAGCCATAGAGGCTAAGGACAAGGTGTCAACCAAAGGGAAGGGTATCTACATTTCTCTTCCTGCGGGATCCGTTTCATCTTACACCTACCAGATTACGACCGATGCGGCCGAGTACATTCTCACCTCCAACGGCGGAAAAACTTACGAGAACGGCAGGCTGTGCAACGTGTTCATAAATCTGGAAAATGCTTCTGTCGTCCGCGCCCAGAAGGGGAGCGTGGTCCCTGAGGTAAAGTACGTCGGAGGACTTCCGGACACCTTTACTCTCAATGCCGGTGGCGGCACTGAGCAGGGGGTAAGTTACTGGTATGCAACCGTTGACGGCACCACAAAGGAGAACCGCGTGGAGTCCTCTTACGACGGAACCCCTTTCTATTCCACAGACAATGTGAAGTTCACCGCAACCGATGAAAACGGTGCCGAGGCTTCCTGGATCAGCTGCAAGTACAAGACTGGTGACACCTGGTGGCTGGTAACCTACGAGGCGAACACGACCGGAGCGGAGCGTACGGCAACGATAACCGCCACCTACAACATCCCGGGCTACATCGTGACCCCGTCCGTGAAATCGGTGAAAGTCATTCAGCCGGCTCAGTAACAATTGATAGCATCCAATAAAAAAGGGTGGCCAAAGTCAATATGAACTTTTGGCCACCCTTTTTCGCCAGGAGAGGAACACCGCAGACCGCTTTTTTGTCGTCCCCCTGTGCGTTGGGAGGGAGGTTGGCTTAAAAAGATGGGATGCAAGGCTCTCTCCGCAGCGAAAACCGCAGCAACCTTTCGGTTGTGAGGATTTTCGCCAGGAGAGGAACGCAGCAGACCGCTTTTTAAGACGACCTCCCACTTTTTTGGAAGATTTCCGGATATGTATGAATGAAGTAGACCGGAGTGCAGCTCCAGGCGTGGCAGGCGCTGTTGAGCGGGAAAAATTTGTATGGAGAGAGGTAATCATCCTCCGGATCATACACCTCCCAGAAGGTCTCCGCCCCCTTGCGGATCATCCCGCCCCAGTAGCTGACGACAAAGTCGTATGCCTCATCTTTCATTCCGCAGCGTATCATTGCCTCCACGAGGTAGTGGTTCCCGTACGGAGAACCGATTCTTACGGCATCCGCCCTTTGCGCAACTTTTTCAAGTAGGCCGCGTCCTTCCTTGGGAGAAGCAATGCCTCCGATAATGGCCCATACCTGACTTATCCAGGAAATCTGTCCAGATTCTCCGCTAGTGTAGAGCCCAGCCTTGCTGTCGTAGAGATATTTCCGTGCCGCTTTCCTCATTTTTGCGGCAGCCGCACGGTATTCATTTGCCTTTGCGGCGGCTTCCGCGGCTGAAAATTCGCAATCTCCAGCATCCTTTCCTGCGCTTAAAAGATCCGCCAGCTGCGCAGTCTTATCCAGAGCGAATGCCGTGAGACCCTGCATCGCGGTGGTCTCTTCCAATCCCTCTCTCCAGTCCATAAACAGCCATACGAAATCCCCGAACTTGTGGCGGTTGAAAATCCCGCTCTCGTCAAGGTAGCGCAGAGCATCGTCGGTCTGGTTTTTCGCAACGGTCCAGAGGTCGCGCGCAGTGTCCAGGTCTCCAGTTGTGCGGGCATATTCCAGCAGCGTGACATTAAAAAGCAGATTATAGCTCAAGCAGTATGACCCCACTTGCGGATGCGGCTCCGGATTCTCAAACACATTTGCCCAAAGTCTTCCGTCAGAAGAGGAGAGAGCGGCGAGAAGATAGAGACAGCGTTTTGTGAGCGAGTGTTGCCGGAAGGAGCAACTGTTTGCGAGAGATTCAAGGTAGAGGTCTCCGATCCAAAGCCTCTGGTCTCTTTTGGGGCCGTCTTCATAAACTGTCTGCATACACTCCTGCAGGGTTTTGATTGCCACTGAGTTAATCTCCCTGATTGCCGGTGTGGTGCTCCCGGAGAGTTCTGTCTTCACGCTCTCTCCGCTTGTGGTGGCGCAAAAATGAACTTCATCAAGTGCGTAGTCGAAATCCTGAGAGTCCGCAAGCCGCTCTATCTTCATATACCTTCCGGAAAGCCTCCTCGGAATGGTTACCGGCGCATTCACATCGAAGATTGTGATCACCTCGTCCTGCATCCAGGCTCTGCTGAGCGTGCCAGGGAAGGGGGCAAGCGGAGTGTTCATCTCTGCCGGCAGCTCGGAGAATGAGCAGCGTATGCGCACCGGAGCATCCTGAACGCGGCTCAGTGTTCTGAACTTTAGTGTGAAATGTCCCGTAAGGTGTTCTCCGAAGTCGAGAATGAACGAGTCAAAGTTTTTGAACGAAGAAGAAAGGACGGAGGAAACCTCTCCGCATTTTTCCATCCTCCATCCCTGAAATGCGGAAGAGTCTCTGACCGCCTTCACAAGGCATACGGGAGAAACGGTCCGCTCTTTCAATGCTGGCTTTTCCGCTTCAGCTATTCTCAGCCATTCCGCTCTTTTTGCCGCATATACGTCCCCTGTGCCTTCATTTGCGGCCTGAACTGTTCGTGTGTTATTATGAACAGGTGCTGAATGAATAGGTGCAGAGTCCGCCCCCTGACAAAACGCTCCCCCAAGAGCCGTCGCAACAAGTAAAATTTTCAATTTCATAGTGCCTAAATTTCAAGGTGCCGGGGCTACTGTGCGGATTGTGTTACCTTAATGTGGAGGATCTGAAGCGAGCCCATCGCGAACCAGTCGTTGCCCCACAGATCAAGAGAGACTCCGTCACTGCCGAAAGGGGAGTCGAAGAAAATGTTGATGTCTGCGCTCCTCTCTGCTGAGGTGTTGTTCGCCGTATAGTCAATCTTGAATTTTCCGTCTTCTGTGGCGCTTGCGCTGAGCCAGTCTGCGGTGCTTTCGATTCGTATCCACTCACTTTGAGTCTTTGTCGCAACTATGTCATTGAATTTAATGAACCAGCTGTCGGAGTATGTGCTCCCTTCTGAAGCGCCGACACTGCGCGAAATGGTGCAGGTTTCACTTGTCCCCCATTCTGTCCATACGGCAAATCTCGGAGTGATTTTCAGACTTCTCGTAGCCTTGTCAAGGTTGAGCAGGAAGGTGTAGAGATGTCCCTGTTCCCAACTTTTTGATTTAGCGGAGTCAAATGTGTAACTTGCTCCGGCATCAGTGTAAACTGTGAAAGTGAAACCTTCTGTCGTGACTGGAAGAATCGGGAGATACACCGCTGAAGAATTGTTCTCTTGAGTGTGTGAAGCGAGCGGATAATTCTCTAAGAGTTTGACCTGAACATTTTTGGATGTGGTTCCGCCTCCGGAAAATGTCCCTTCGGCAAGGTTCAGGGCGTACTGCGTCGATGAAATGTTTGCCCCCTCGGATTTGGTCGCGAGGTTGACTGAGGTTACGCTTTCCGTTGAACCCTTTGCGGAATATAGAACCGTGCGGACGAGCGCTCCGGCCATCTTCAGGTTTGGACTGACTTCGCTCATATCTTCGGAGAACGGAACCCCTTCAGAATAAAACTTCAGATTTTCGCAGCTTCCGGCCCTGTCCTGAGTGAGGGAAGATGGGAAGGAGAATGTGTGTACCCCGTCCGCGTCGGAAGAAAGTTCGTATGGATAGACGAAATACAGGGTGGACGCATCTGCCGGGATGGCTGCGTTGAATTTTGCCGATTTGTCCGCCGAAATGGAGATTGCGGAGCTGTGGGAAGAAGTCCAGGTTGAAGATGATTCTCCAGAAAGAGTTACAAGTCCGAGTTTTTCTCCGTCCGTGCTTTCCCACTCCATTCCTTCTCTGTCAATGTACAGAGCCTTTGTCTTGGCGGAAGCGCTTTCCTGAACATTTTTCCCGTCCTGAATTGTATTTTCCTGCGAAGAAACAAGAATGTTTATCCGTTTTGTCTTTTCCGGAATCTGCAGATCCGTGCTGCAGGCGGAAACAAGTGCTATGCAAAGAGATACGATGCCCAATGAAGCAATGCTATCTGTGATAAAAATCCCCTTTTTCATAATCGTCGTTTTCGTAACATTTTTTATTCCCAGGTGTCGTCTATGGATGAGTCGTCCTGTTCGATCAGAAAGTTTGCCGAGCCGTTTGCCGCATCATTCCCGAATGATGACGCGAACCCTGTTTCCGCCTTCACCGATGAAAGCAGAATGGAGGGAGATAGATAGTTTTTAGTGTTCATATTCTTTTTCTTTGAATTTTTGTTTTCGTACTGTGCCTGAACGGTTGCTTCTCAATTTTTGCGCTTTTGCGAAGCTCCGGTCACTTGCAAAAATATCCAGTATTTATACATTATAAAAGGCTCTTCTTTTCGAAAGTAGATGGAATTATAATTTAATTAATTGATATATATGTATTTGCCTATTTTGGGGGACTTAAATAAAGTAAGTTGTGTTTCCGCAAATATTCCGTAGTTCGGGCACTTACTTTTGTGCTTTTGTAATTTATTGATATTCAATGGTGTGTGTTTTTGTGAGTTTACTTTTTAATAAATTGTATGCGCTGTTTTGAGAGTGATATGTTAAATTTGCCTGCCTTTCAGTATGGACTCTCCCGCCAGCAGAAGTCTGTGGACATCGAGGGATCGTTTGTCTGAAGCATTAAAGAACACTAAAACAGCATAAGATGAAAAGAAAAGCGTTGCTTGTCGACGTTCTTGCGTTGATAATCATTAGTTTATGGGGGGGGCAGAACTATAATGCTTCCGCCCAGAACATAAAGATCAAGGGAGTTGTCACAGACGCCACGACAAAACTTCCTATTGACTATGCCGCTGTGGTCGCCAAGGGTGCGAACCTTGCGGTTATGACCCAGACTGACGGCTCTTACGAAATCAGCGTAGCCCCGGGCACAACTCTTGAATACTCCTGCCTCGGCTACATTTCAAAAACTTTCACGGCTTCCTCCTCCCAGACGATGCTTAATGTCGCCCTTGAAACTGACGCCATCTCGCTTGACGCGGTGGTCGCAATCGGTTATGGTACGACAAAAAGGAGCGACGTCACCGGAGCTGTTTCCTCCATCACATCCGACGAACTCAAGGTCGCTCCTGTCGCAAGCGTTGACCAGGCGATGCAGGGCCGTGTAGCCGGAGTCACCGTGAACGCCCAGTCAGGACAGCCTGGACAGGCAGCCCAGGTACGCATCCGTGGAGTCGGCACCGTGAATAACTCTTCTCCTATCTATGTGGTTGACGGAGTAATCACCGAGGACATCAGTTTCCTCAACTCCGCGGATGTGGCCTCAATGGAGATTCTCAAGGATGCCTCCTCAGCCGCAATCTACGGCTCCAGGGGTGCGAACGGCGTCATAATCATCACCACAAAGAGCGGCAGCGAGGGCAAGGTGAAAGTATCCTTCGATTGCTACGGCGGAGTGCAGAACATTTGGAAGACCCTCGACCTTATGAAGAGGGACGAATATGTGGAGACGATGGTGAAAATCGGCAACTCCGACGCTGAGCGCAAGGAACTCAAGCGCGGATTCACCTCCTGGCTCAAGACCTACCGCCTCGGAAGGGACTACTACGCCACCCCGGAGACCTTCAGCTACGAAACCCAGGAAACCGACTGGCAGAGCGAAGTTCAGAACAAGAACGCTGCCATCCAGAACTACCACATAAGCGTGGACGGAGGAACAGACAAGATTAAGTATTCTCTGTCAGCGGGTTACTTCGCTCAGGACGGAACAATCAAGCAGTCCTACTACAATCGTCTCACCCTGCGCACCAACGCCTCCTACGAAATCACCAAGTGGCTCAAACTCGGGACCAACCTCTCCTACATCACCTCCCGCTCCCGTTCGCTCGGGAACAACGCCGAGTACAACGGAGTGCTTTTCCAGGCCATCTCAATGGCTCCGTGGGACCCGACCCATTATCCTGCAGGCACGCTTTCCAAGGCCGGTGAAGACATAAGCGGGAAAATCGCCGCTTCCACCAACTATTCCAATGTCTATAACCCGTTCACCCAGATTGAGACCTCCCATCCGAGCAACAGTGACGAGAGGCTTCTGGGCAACGTCTATCTCGAAATCAAGCCGTGGGAGTGGCTCACCTTCAAGTCCAGCGTAAGTATGAACCGCTACTCCTACACCAACCGTTCATACCGCGAGAAATACCATTTCTCCGATTACGACTCCAATACCAAGAACTCCGTTTCCGCCTCTATGGGCAGGAATACCGAGATGTTCTATGAGAACACCCTCACTTTTGCGAAGAAATTCGCCGGAAAGCACGACGTGTCGGTGATGGTCGGACAGACGACTGAGGAGTACAACAGCTACGGTCTGAGCGGCGGCGGTTCAACCCTTCTGGTGACCGACCCGAACAGGTGGTATGTGTCCAACACTACCGAGGACAAAAACGCCAGCGACTCCGTCTCAAGAACCCGCCGCCTTTCATTCCTCGGGCGCGTGTTCTACTCCTATGACAACCGTTACCTTCTCACTGCGAACTTCCGTGCGGACGGCTCGTCCAAGTTCCCGAACAACACCTGGGGCTTCTTCCCTTCATTGGCGCTCGGCTGGAGAATCTCCCAGGAGCACTGGATGGAGAACACAAAGGACGTCGTTGACAATTTGAAACTTCGTCTGAGCTGGGGTCAGATCGGTAATGACAAGGTGGGTGACGGTGCATTCACCCAGTCCATAATGCAGGGACTCACATTTGTAAGCTATCCTCTCGGAGACACCTCAGCCGACTGGTCCACAGCCTACACTCCGGGTGCCGCGGTCATCACTTATGTCAACACCGGCGGAAAATGGGAATACACCGAGCAGATTAACCTCGGTCTCGACTTCGGTTTCTGGAACAGCAAACTCTACGGAAACATCGATGCATACATCCGCGACACCAAGGATATGCTTCTGAGCGTCAAGGCGCCTGCCGTTGTGGGTAACCTTTACTCCAGCACTATGAACGTCGGAACCGTAAGCAACAAGGGTATTGAAATCACGCTCGGCCACGCAAACGCTGTGGGCGATTTCCACTACGACATCAACGGCAACCTCTCCTTTGTCCGCAACCGCCTCACCCACCTCAACGGTGGCGAAAGGGTTCAGGGTTCCTTCACTATGTGCGACGAGGGGCTTCCTCTCTATAGCCTCTGGGGATGGGAGTATGAGGGCATCTATCAGAGTGACCAGGAAGCGGTTGAGCACCAGTGGGGTGTTACGAGCGTAACGGAACACGCGGGTGACGCACGCTACAGGGATCAAAACGGCGACGGAGTCATTGACACCGACGATATGGTGAACATCGGCAACCCGTTCCCGTGGCTCTCCTATGGTCTGAACTTCTCCCTTGGTTGGAAGGGCATCGATTTCTCAATGTTCCTTCAGGGAGTGTACGGCAACAAGATCTATAACGCTCTTCGCCGCCAGACTGAAGGTGACGGTCGCCAGTCCACGCTCAGCACAGCGATGCGCAATGTCTGGACAGCGACTTCCACCGACGGGACCATTCCTAACCCGGCAGGTTCATCCCGCAACAGGGACGCTTCCTCGCGCTTCGTGGAGGACGGCTCATACCTGAGAATGAAGAACATCCAGCTCGGCTACACACTTCCGAACCGCTTCACCCAGAAGTTCCACGTGTCCTCCTGGAGGTTCTATGTTTCAGCCAACAACCTCTTCACTGTCACCGGGTACAGCGGCTACGACCCTGAAGTCGGCGGCGGAGTGGACTGGGGAAATTACCCGCAGTCCCGCACATTCCTCTTCGGTACATCACTTAATTTCTAAGGAGGGTTAAACGATGAAAAAAGCAATCAAATACACTATATGCGCTTTGGCTCTCTCTCTGGGCCTTACTTCCTGCAACGATTGGCTCAAGGCTCCTCAGCCCAACGAATCCAAGCTCAGTGACTTTTTCCTCTCCAAAGATGCCGCAAAACAGGCAGTCGTAGGCTGTTACGTCCCTATGACCTGGAATCTCGGAGGAACCTACTGCAACGAGTGGCTCATCGGCGATATCGCTTCCGACGATGCCATCAAGGGGGGTGAGTACCTGAAGGATATGTCCGACGCATTTGACATCTGCAAATTTCAGGTTGTCTCAAGCAACGGTCTTCTTGAAACCTTCTATAATGCCCAGTTCGTCGGCATTTCCCGCTGCAACCAGGCACTCGAGTCCATCGCTGCGATGGCTCTTCCTGATGATATGACAGAAACCGAACGCGCGCAGTTCCTCGCCGAGGCGAAGTTTCTTCGGGCATTCTACTATTTCCGTCTTGTGAGACTTTTCGGCGGCGTCCCTATGCCGCTCACCCCTGTGGTAAGCTCGGACAACTGGAAAATGCAACGTTCCACTGCGGACGAGGTCTATGCCCAGATAGTTTCCGACCTTGAGGCGGCCGAGGGAGTTCTTCCCCTTCGCAGCGAATACACTGCTGACGACCTTGGACGGGCCACAAAAGGCGCAGCAGAGGCTCTTCTTATGAAGGTGAACCTCTACCGAAAGAATTACTCTGAAGTGCTCAAATGGGGAAAACTCATCATCGCCTCAAACGAGTACGGCCTTGTGCCGGACTACTTCTCGCAGTTCCTTCTTGAAAATGAGTGGAGCCGTGAGTCTGTGTTCGAAATCAACTATGCACAGGATGTGTATTCCGACTATGGCGGATTCGGTTATACCCGTGGAACATTCACCCAGATTATGATGAGGCCGCGTTCCGCAAATGTCGGAGGTGTCTCCGGCTGGGGCTATGACCGCCCGACCTGGGATCTGTACGGCGAGTTTGAAAGTGGTGACCCCCGCAGGGACTGGA
This sequence comes from bacterium, assembly GCA_963652025.1. Lineage (GTDB taxonomy): Bacteria > Bacteroidota > Bacteroidia > Bacteroidales > UBA932 > Cryptobacteroides. The sequence goes on along the minus strand of CAVJRU010000007.1, from coordinate 27,157 downwards.
CCATACTCGAACAGCTTCCTGCCGAAGTGGAAAACGAGACTTCTGAAATCCACTACGCCAACTACTTCTACAACCGCAAGTATCAGATGGAGGCTTATCCCGTTTCTGCCGAGGCGACCGCAAAGGGGCTCCGCTTCGAATTTCCGGAACTTAGCCACCCGTCCCGCGCAGGGCTCAACTGGAAGGAAATCCGCTACGCTGACGTGCTCCTGATGTATGCCGAAGCCGCAATCGAGAGCGGGACAGAACTTGATAAGGCGAAAACTTATATCAACGAAATTCGTCACCGTGCAAGCTCAGCTCTCCCGGAGGTCGAAGCTACCCGTGAGGCTCTTCGCCACGAGAGAAGGGTGGAACTCGCGATGGAAGGACACCGCTGGTTCGACCTCTGCCGCTGGGGTATTGCCAAGGAGACGATGACTGCTTACAAGGAGAAATTCCGCATCGCCAACTGGGATGCCCTCGTAGCCGAGTATCCGTTCATTTCGTCAATAGACAAAACCCGCTTCGAACTTTTGGATGGAGACGATATGCGCGATTTTCAGGACTACCACACACTTATGCCTATCCCTCAGGAGCAGATCCGCCTTGCGGGGCTTGAGCAGAACAAAGGTTACTAGAATTGACGGCGTCGTGGACTGAGTTTCATTACTACCACGAACAAGAAAATTTATAAACTTTTATAAACCACATTTTTACAAATTATGAAAAAGATCGTTTCTATGCTGCTTTGCGCAGCGACAATCCTTTCTTTTGCATCCTGCACAAAGGACGATTCCGCCAAGGATTCCGGAAAATTCGGATGCACCATCAAAGTGACCCCTACAGAGAACAGCGCCACTGTTGCGGTCGAGGTAAACAACACCGCCGCAGAGTATCAGCTCTGGGTCGTTGAGTCCGCATCTTACAAAGAGACCGTACCGGCTGATGCAAAAACTCTCAAGGGCAACGCTTCTGAAGAGTTCACCGGTCTCAAGGCTGACACGGAGTACACTGCAGCCGTTTATGAGGCATCCACAGGTTTTAAGACCAAGGAATTCGTGACCGACAAGGCTACCGTCACTTACGAGAGCCTCCAGGGCAGCGACTACATCATCATCGCTCTTGACGAGACAACGAGCAAGAGCATAGCAAGCAAGACTAAATATCTTATGTATTCTGACGGAGTGTATAGCGAGCCTACGACAGGAACACTTTTCTTTGACTACTGGAATGGTGGCTCAGCAGGAACCTGCTCAGGTCCTAACTCTTATGGGGTTGTTGAAGGTTGGTTCTCAATTGTTACCTCTTCCGGTTGGTTCGGCTACTGTTTCCGTCTTGCCGAAGGCAATACTGACGAAGAGAAGGCTGAATCTGCAAGGCGTCTTGAGGCTCTCAACAGCCTTACAACTGACTACACTCTCCACATTGCGATGAAGGCAACTTGCGCCGGAGAATACAGCCTTGGCGTGCGTGATGGCAACAGCGTTACTATTGGTGACGAGAATTCAACTTACGGCTTCAAGAGGGATGGACAGTGGCACGAGATTGAAATTCCGATGTCTGTCTTTATGGCCGGAGAGAATTACAACAATACTAACGTCGGTAATGTCGTGTATTTTACTCAGGGCGCAAACGGCGTGCCTACAAATCTTGACTTCGACGCTGTATTCTTCTACAAAAAAGCAAAATAGGTCTCTGATTTGTAAGTAATTAATTAATAATGGGGTGGTGGAAGCGCCACCCCTCTTTTTCCGGAAAAATGAAAAACATCTCCAAACTGTCATTCGCGTTCTTCGCAGGACTCTGTGCGCTTTGTTCCTGCTCGCAGGCTGCCTCCCAGGAAGAAGGTTTCAGCATTAAACTCTCTCTTTCGGAGCTAACTCCTTCGTCGGTCACAGTCGGGGCCGCTCCGTCCGATTCCGAGACGGAATACTGCCTCTATGTCACCCCGAAGGCGGATTACCGCGCATCCCGCATTCCACGGGAGGCGGAATACGCAAAAGGGGAGCACACTCTCGCGGTATCCTCTCTGGATGCAGGCGTGGACTACTTTGCAGTGGCAGTAGTGGAGATGACCGGGTATTCCGCCATTCTGGAATTCAATACGGCCTCTGCGATCGGAAATCTCGACCCGGCCGGGCATCCGGAGGATTTCAATGTGACTTCCATCCCGACAAAGCAGGCTAAAAGTGCAAAGAGGGGAGTGGCCGGCAATCTTCAGACTGCAACTGACCCGGGTCTTCTCGGAAAGGGCGTGAGCTGGGACTATGACTGGTCTCACAACTACCCTTCAAACGCTGACGCTCTCTATGCGGGTGGGCTCACCTTCTTCCCGATGGTTTGGAACGCGGGACTCAACAAGGACAACATCTCCCGTCTGAAGGCGAACTATCCTCAGAGCGGCTGGATTCTCGGGTACAACGAGCCGAACCTTACAGACCAGGCGAATATGGTACCTTCCGTTGCTGCCAAAACCTGGCCTGAACTTCGTGCATTCTCAAAGACTGTCGGGATGAAGCTTGTCAGCCCGGCGCTTAACTACGGAACTCTTTCCGGCTACAGCGACCCTGTCGTTTGGCTGGACGAATTCATCGCCTGCGACGGAATAGGCTCTGATGCCTTCGATGCGATTGCTCTGCATTGCTATATGCCGAATGTAAACGGTATGAGGACGATGATCCGCCGATTCGACAAATACGGCAAGCCGATTTATATGACTGAGTTCTGTCACGCGAACGGCAGCATTACCAACAGTGAGTCTGACCAGATTTCGTTTATGTCCGAAGTCCTGAATATGCTTGAAACCGACTCCAATGTGGGCGGCTACAGCTGGTTTATGGCACGGGCCGGCGGAAGCTGGGGCGCAATCTCGCTGCTAAACTCCGACACCCAGAAGCCTGCTCTCACTCCGCTCGGAAAATTGTATGTGAATTTCTCCTCTTTCGACAAAAACTGCTGGTACACCCGCCACGAACCGATTCCGGCGGCACACTATGTCGCCCATAACCTCTCCGAATCAACAACCGGATGGGGGGATGTGTTCAAGGTTCGCCCTTGCACCGATGTGTACGGAGACCTGATGATTCTATGCAACACCGCAGAGTCCTGGGCGGAGTATCAGATTGAAGTGGACAAGGACGGCACCTATGCTCTTGCAGTCCGCTACATTGCGGAACTGCTTGGCGGAAAGATGGTTCTCACGATTGACGGAGGAGATCAGCAGATTGTTGATTTCGAACAGACGTCCTCCTGGAAATGCAAATGGATTGAGGACATTACCCTCTCCAAAGGCCGTCACACCATCCGTCTCAAACTCAGAAGCGGCCGCGTGGACATCAACTGGCTTTACCTGGATTAAGTCAAATGAAACCGCAAGTCCTTCTGACGTTGATTTCAGTTTTTGCGCTGCACATCTTTACCTTGTGCGGCGCAGTGGCTTTGTATGGGGCGACAGGACGTAGTGTGTCCGAGGCCCTTGAACAGAAGCTTTCTTCGCTTGACTCTGTCCTCTCGGATGCAGGACGCTATGAAGCGGTGAAACAGTCGAGAATTTCCTCGCTAGAAGAAAAATACGCCTCAGCTCAGCCGGAGCAGAAATTCTATCTCGGGCGAAGCCTGATCGAGGAGTACCTTTCCTACGACTTCGACAAGGCTCAGAGCTACCTCAGACAAAATTTGGAACTTGCACTCGCTGCCGCCGACCGGACCAAAACGGAAGAGTCTCTCATACGGCTTGCCTATTTCTATGCCTCGTCGGGGTTTTATTATGAGGCGGATGAAATCCTTAACGGCCGTCTGAAGGGGCTCAGTTCCGGGAATGCCAATTATCTTCTCTACTGCCTTGCCCAGCAGAACCTCTACAACGAAGTGCTGAACCATTCGGCGATGCCTTACTCCGACCCCCACTCCGTTGAGATGGCGAATTTCTACACCTCTGTCCTTCTGGAAAAACTTCCGCACGACTCCTCTGACTGGATTCGTCTGAAAATAATAGACCTTCTTGCAGACCAGGAAGTGGGTGAAGCCGAGAAAATCTGTGATTCTGCGCTCGGACTTTTCTGCACCCAGCCCCGAAAATATGCCCTTGCAGCCTATCTGCATGCGATTTTGTGCGCGGCTTCGGATGACGTTGAGTCAATGGCGCATTGGTATGCTGTCGCTGCGACGGAATATGCCCGTCTGTGCGTGAAGGACAACAATTCCCTCTACATTCTTTCCACCCTTCTCTATGACCTCGGTGACTGGCAGAGGGCTGAGAGGTATGCGGCGGTAGCCCTTAAAAATTCCTCCGAATATGACCGCAATCTCCGTTATTCTCAAGTCGCGGAGTATCTTGGGCGTCTGGACAGTATGGAGGCGGAAGCAAAGGCGGGTCAAAAACGCATATTCACTGTGGCATTCGCCATTGTGACCTCGTTCGCGCTCGTTCTTGTGCTTGTTCTTGTTTTCCTTTTTGCCGTGAACCGGCGTCTTAGAAGGGCGAAGCGTCTTCTTAAGGCTCGCAACGACGAGATTTCAGCCCTTAATTCCCGTCTTTCTGCGCAGTCGGCTGAGATTTTGGAGTCAAATAGGGTGAAGGAGGAGTATATAGGTATGTTCCTGATGAAGAGTTCCGAGAAAGTGGACAGCGTAACAGCATCCAAAGACCTGGAGAATTTTTATCGGAATTTCGACACCATTTTTCTCAATATCTATCCTTCGTTTGTCGAGGATTTCAATGCCCTGCTTCACTCGGGGGCCGAAATTACTCCGCCAAAGGGCAGCCTCACTCCGGAGCTGCGCATCTTCGCGCTTGTTCGTCTGGGCATCAGCGACTCCACAAAAATAGCTTCACTCCTGCACTATTCAGTTCAGACCATCTACAACTACCGGGGCAAAATAAAAGCCCTCGCACGTGATCGCGAAGGCTTTGAAGAGTCTGTTCGCCGCATCGGCAGTTTCTCTCTTTCCTGAGGTCTTTCTATCTGTATTACTTACTGTTTAGTCTTCACCGGTGCTCTTTCAGTTGAGAACCGTCCTACTGCTCGCCGGCCTCTTTGAGCCTCTCGGCGTTCTCGGCAATCTGCAGCTGGTCAAGCATCTCCTGAATGTCTCCGTCCATAAACACCGGAAGGTTGTACATCGTGAAGTTGATGCGGTGGTCGGTGACGCGGGACTGCGGGTAGTTGTAGGTGCGGATTTTTGCGGAGCGGTCTCCGGTTGAGACCATAGTCTTTCTTTTTGCGGAAATCTCGTTGAGGTATTTCTCGTACTCCATATTATAGAGCCTTGTACGGAGTTCGGCGAGAGCCTTGTCGAAGTTCTTGAGCTGAGATTTCTCGTCCTGGCACTGCACCACGATTCCTGATGGGATGTGGGTGAGGCGGATGGCTGAATAGGTGGTGTTCACTGACTGTCCGCCAGGGCCTGAGGAGCAGAAGGTGTCCTTTCGTATATCGTTCATATTCAACTCGATGTCGAACTCGTCAGCTTCCGGAAGAACGGCCACTGATGCGGCAGAAGTGTGAACCCTGCCCTGGGTCTCGGTCTGCGGCACCCTCTGTACGCGGTGCACGCCGGACTCATATTTCAGCACTCCGTAAACGCCTTCACCGATTACTTTCACGACGATTTCCTTGAATCCGCCCGCAGCACCTTCGGACTGGCTGTTGATTTCCATCTTCCAGCCTCTGCGCTCGAAATACTTGCTGTACATACGGAAAAGGTCGCCCGCAAAGATTGCCGCCTCGTCGCCGCCTGCTCCGCCCCTGATTTCAAGAATGGCGTTCTTGCTGTCCTGCGGGTCGGCAGGGATGAGAAGAAGCTTGATTTTCTCTTCCATTTCGGGAAGTTTAGGCTCGATGGAGGCAATCTCCTCCTTCGCCATATCCCTGAGTTCCTCATCCTTTTCCTCGGCGATGATGTCTTTCGCCATTTCGTATGCCTCAATGAGCTTCTTGTACTCTTCTCCGGCCTTGATGATAGGCGCAAGCTCCTTGTACTCCTTGTTCAGCTGCACATATCTTTTCATATCCGAAATCACGTCCGGGTCTGCAAGCTGAGCCTGAAGCGACTCATATTTCTCCCTCAATCCGAGGATTTTTTCAAGCAATGTGTTGTTCTCTGCCATTGTCTGTAGTCGTGTATATTAAATGTATATATTCTTGTTGGCGTTTACCTGAATCCGACCTACTCGAAATAGTTTGGGGAACAGGGGCAATAAATCCTGCAAATTTAACTTTATTTCCACTCTTTTCCAAAAATATATCCTCTATCGAATAATTTTATCTCCATATAGGCGGAAAGGCTTAATAAATTTCAACTTTTTGTAAATATCTGTGCTTTTTTTATTGTCATTTTGATTTTTGGGTTGTAAATTCGCGCCGAAAACTTTCGAATTAAATCTTATGAATTTCGGTCTATTGGAAATTCTTACCCTTATAGGCTCCGTCGGGATGTTCCTATATGGGATGAAACTTATGAGCGAAGGCCTGCAGAAAGCAGCCGGAAACAAACTCAGAGACATTTTGGCTCTGATGACCAACAACAAATTTGTCGGCGCTCTGACAGGTATCTTCATCACCGCTCTGGTTCAATCTTCTTCGGCAACGACGACAATGATTGTCTCTTTCGTCAACGCCGGTCTCATCTCTCTCCAGCAGTCAATGGCTGTGATCTTCGGAGCGAACGTCGGAACCACATTCACAGCGTGGATCATTTCCCTCTTCGGATTCAAGGTGAACATATCGACATTTGCCATCCCGCTTTTCGCGTTCGGCGTGCCGCTTCTCTTTATGAAGAAGTCAGTTTATACGAACTGGGGCGAGTTTCTTATCGGTTTTGCGCTCCTTTTCCTCGGCCTTGACTTCCTGAACAATTCCGTGCCTGACCTTCAGCAGAATCCGGCTGTCTTCGATGCTTTGAGGCGCTGGTCCGATATGGGCTTCTGGTCGGTAATCATCTTCGCCCTCGCCGGAATGGTTCTCACGATGATTGTGCAGGCATCCAGCGCAACTTTTGCTATCGCACTGATTATGTGCAGCAAGGGGTGGATTACCTTTGACCTGGCTGCCGCGCTTGTTCTGGGCGGAAACATCGGAACCTGCATCACCCCTATCATCGCTTCCGTTTCCGGTAACGTGATGGCAAAAAGAGCTGCAGCAGGACACTTGATGTTTAACGTTTTGGGTTCTGTATGGGCTCTTGCATTATACGGCCCGTATATGAAGCTTATCTCTTGGATTACAACAGGTTGCGTGGGTGACCCGAATGCGCTCTACAATTTTGCGAACTCAGGTGAACAGGACCCGGCAACAATTGCAGCGCTCGTTGACGGCAAATTTGACACTTCGACTCCGGAAAATGCCGCACTTGCCGCAAGTTTCGGTAATATGCAGTACTACGTTTCCTTCGGACTTTCAATGTTCCACACGGTCTTCAACCTCATCAATATCTCCATAATGATTTGGCTTACCAAATTCTATGTGAAGGCTGTGACATTCCTTGTTCCTTCCCATAAGGCCAGCGCTCAGGAGACTGAGGACGACGGAAGACCTCACCTTGAGTTTATCAGCGGTGGTCTTATGTCCACTTCCGAGCTCTCCATCCTTCAGGCGCACAAGGAGATAATCCTTATGAGCGACCGTACATACAGGATGCACGAGATGATTCGCCAGATGTTTGACGGCACTTCTTCTCAAGACGAGTTCAATGCAATTTACCACAGGGTTCAGAAGTATGAGAATATCTCCGACAAGATGGAGGTAGAAATCGCCGCATACCTGAGCAAGGTTGCAGACGGAAGGCTCAGCGACGAGTCCAAGCACTCCATCCAGGCAAAACTGCGTGAGATTTCCGAGATTGAGAGTATCGCCGACAGCTACTACAATATGGCGCGTATCCTTCAGCGAAAGAGTGAAAATCACATCACTTTCACCGAGGATATGAATAAAAATTTCAATACGATGTACTCTCTCGTTGAAACCGCTTATCGCCAGATGGCCGAGACTCTTTCCGAGAATGGGCAGAATTTCGCCGACCTCGACCGTACACTTCGCACGGAGGCTGAAATCAACGCGATGCGCAATAGCTTCAAGGAGCAGAATATCATCGACTTGAACGAAGGCAAATACGAGTACTCGACCGGTTCCGTCTATATGGACATCATCATTGAGTGCGAGAAAGTGGGCGACTACATCGTGAATGTGGTGGAAGCGCTGGTGAATTTGAAGCCGGGGAAAGGTGTGAGCGACTTCGACGAGTAGTCAGGATTGTCCTAGAAGGCGGATTGCTTCGTTGTGCTCCATCCTTTTATGCCAATCCGGCGGCCAAGTTTCTTCTTGACTGATTTTTTTGAAAAATATTGAAAAAAATGAGCTTGTGTAATGGTTTTGCACAAGCTCACTTTAATTTTGCAGCATAATTCAAAGGGAACAGGGGCCTCGGGGAGGTCGGAACTTTGAAAGCAAATGTTTGAACTGCAAAATTTTAGAGATATGAAAACAGATTCCATCATCAGTCTTATGAACACATTCATTTCTTCAGACAACTCTTACGAAAGCGTCAGCGCAATGGTAAGCGAACTTGGTCTTGAACTCAAAAGTGTGGAGCTTCTATAATTTTTTGTCTCCTGCCTCAAGAATGTTTAACTTTGCGTGTTTTGGAAAAGGAAATGCGTGACCCTTGTTCTGCGGATTTCCTTTAGGATATTGACAACACGATTATACAAGACATTATGAAAGTCAGGATTATCAACGGCTCGGCCTGGCCCTGCCCCGCATACGCGACCCCCAACTCTGCAGGAGTTGACCTCAAGGCAAACATCTCCGCGCCCATTACGCTCTCGCCGCTTCAGAGAGTGATGGTGCCAACAGGCCTTAGAATTGCCCTTCCGGAAGGCACTGAGGCTCAGGTCAGGCCTCGCAGCGGTCTTGCAGCGAAACACGGGATCACTGTACTGAACTCTCCGGGCACGATTGACGCCGACTATAGGGGTGAGATTTGCGTCATCCTTGTGAACCTCTCAGACAAGGATTTTGTGATAAACCCGGGCGAGAGGATTGCGCAGATGGTCGTAGCCCGTTACGAGAGAGTCGAGTGGGAAGAGACGGAAAGCCTTGATGAAACGCAGAGGGGAGAGGGCGGCTTCGGCTCCACAGGACGCTCTTAAAGAAATAAGCGGATTACTGCGTTACGCGTTTTGCCCAAATCCCCACACAAACTATTTTAATTGGATGATGGAAAATATTGATAACCTATATAGTATATTTCTTTCCTGCGGTTCTAGGGTTACTACCGACAGCAGGAAAATCTCCGGGGGAGAGTTGTTCTTTGCCCTTAAGGGAGAAAATTTTGACGGAAATGCTTACGCGCTTGCAGCTCTAGGGGCTGGCGCCGCATACGCCGTCGTGGATGAAGGTGCGGATGTCGTCCGGGATAATCCCGGGAACGACCGCCTTGTCCCTGTTCCTGACACTCTGAAGGCTCTCTGGGCGCTTGCGCGGCACCATCGTGACCAGTTTAGCATCCCAGTTCTGGGTCTTACCGGCACTAACGGCAAGACAACGACCAAGGAGCTCGTCAATGCAGTTCTCTCGGCTAAATACCGCACCCACTCCACCTGTGGAAACCTTAACAACAACATCGGCGTTCCGCTCACGGTGCTGGGCATCACATCTGAAACTGAAATCGCAGTTGTCGAGATGGGAGCAAGCCACCCGGGTGACATTGACGAACTGGTAGCCATCTGCGCTCCGGACTACGGTCTCATCACTAATGTCGGCAAAGCGCACATTCTTGGTTTCGGGTCTTTTGAAGGTGTAAAGGCCACTAAAGGCGAACTTTATGATTTCCTCTCCCGCGAAAGAGCAGGAAAGGGAGGCATTTTCCTGAATGCGGACAATCCTCATCTTTGCGCAATGGCTTCAGACCGTTCTCTGGAGGAAAAAGGTGTGAAGATTATGCGCTATGGCCTGGAGTACTCTGGAGCAAGAATTTTGGAGTCAAACTCCGAGCATCCGTTCCTCAGTCTCTCTCTTGGAGACTCTCGCATCGTAAGAACACAGCTTGTGGGCAGTTACAACGCTGACAATGTGCTTGCAGCTCTTCGGGTGGGTGAATTTTTCGGCGTACCTGAGACTGATGCAATCGCTGCCATCGAGGCTTACACCCCGTCGAACAATCGCTCCCAGATGCAGCGCACATCCCGCAATATCCTCATCGTGGATGCCTACAACGCTAACCCTTCCAGTATGAAGGCTGCGCTGGACAATTTTGACCACTTCGAGGCGGAGAAAAAGATAGTCCTTCTTGGGGATATGCTGGAACTTGGCGAGGATTCCCTTACAGAACATCGCCGCATAGTTGAGAGGCTTTCTCAAAGCGGCTTGGAGGCCTATTTTGTCGGCGAAGAGTTCAAGGCCGCCGGTGCCCCGAACTGTTTCGACACCTCTGACTCTCTCGCAGCCTACATCGCAGCTAACCCGACCGATTTCTCAGGCGCGGCCATCCTTGTGAAAGGCTCCAGAGGCAAACGAATGGAAAAGACCATTCCGGTTTTGTAGGAGGAAGTTTCAGTCCGCTCGTGAGCATTAAAAGATGCCCGGCCAGAATTAAAAGATTCCAGGCCCGGAGCAAGTTCCCCTTTTATCATTAACTTTGCAAAATTGATTTTATAGGAAAGATTATGGCCGATTCGAATTTTATAGATTACGTCAAAATTTACTGCGCATCCGGAAACGGAGGCGCCGGTGCAATGCATCTTAGACGCGAAAAATATGTCCCAAAAGGCGGTCCGGATGGGGGAGATGGCGGAAGAGGAGGAAACGTAATCCTTCGTGCCAATCCGCAGTTCTGGACACTGATACATCTTAAATACCGTAAGCATATCCGGGCTGAACACGGCGAGGCCGGAAGCGGCGCGCTTTGCAACGGAAAAGCCGGCGAGGATGTGTATCTTGACGTTCCGCTCGGAACTGTCGCAAAGGACGGTGAAACAGAGGAGGTTATCCACGAAATGGTGGAGCCGGGGGAGGAGTTTGTCCTCGTCCGTGGCGGCCGCGGAGGTCTTGGAAACGCCAATTTCAAGTCTCCGACCAACCAGACCCCGCGCTATGCCCAGCCGGGCGAGCCGGGAAGCGAGGGATGGTTCATCCTTGAACTTAAACTTCTTGCAGACGTAGGACTTGTAGGTTTCCCGAATGCTGGAAAATCCACCTTGCTTTCAACAGTTTCCGCTGCAAAGCCCAAAGTCGCAAACTATGCGTTCACAACCCTTGAGCCTAGCGTCGGCGTTGTCCGCTACTATGACGACCAATCATTCGTGATGGCCGACATCCCGGGCATCATTGAGGGCGCGCACGAGGGTAAAGGTCTAGGAATCAGATTCCTTCGTCATATCGAAAGGAACTCTGTCCTGCTTTTTATGGTTTCCGCAGAAGAGGAGGACATCGCCAAGGGGTATGAGATTCTCCTTGATGAGTTGAAGGAATACAATCCGGAATTGCTTGTGAAGGAGCGCGTTCTGGCCATCACGAAGTCAGACTTGCTGGACTCCAATCTTGAAGCCGATATCGAGAAAACCCTTCCTAAGGGCGTTCCGCACATCTTCATCTCCTCTTTCAGCGAGGAAGGTATTAAGGAGTTGAAGGATCTTCTCTGGACGGCACTCCACAAAGAATCTTAGAAACGCTAAATATGTTGCCGATGATCTCTCTTTCAGAGCTGGAAATGCTTGACAAGCAGGCCACACTTGCAGTGAATATGTCAGGAAATGCCTTCACTGACGTCGTGATGCCTTTTTGTTCACACGTAAAGGTGTGGATTCCTCTCTATGTCCTGGTTCTCTGCCTTGTAATCTACCGCTGCGGATGGAAAGCCGGCCTTGCGGTGACGCTCGCCCTTGTGCTGAATGTCGTGTGCGCAGACCAGCTGGCAAATGTATTCAAAGACGGCATCGGAAGACTACGGCCTTGCATTGACCCGTGGATGACTGAAAATGGTCTAAGGGTGCTGGAGGGCGGCGGAGGCTTCGGATTCTACTCCGGTCACGCAGCAAATGTCTTTTCCTTTGCAATCTGTTCTTTCCTGTGCTTTAGGGGTGTCCGCAGCAACAGGGGAGCGATGGGAAGGGAAACTCAGAGGGGCAGAAAAATTTTCCTTTGGGTCTATGGCGTTCTGATTTTCTTATGGGCCGCGGCAGTAAGTCTCAGCAGAGTCTATTGCGGAAAGCATTTCCTTGGCGACATCACCGTGGGAGCTATCTCCGGCCTAATCACAGGAAGCCTCATCGCCTTTATTGTTCTTGCACTAATCCGCAGAATCCGTCCGTTACGTGAATCTGTTCGTGAAGAATATTAGTACATTAAAACTCATACTGCAATGAAAAGGAAATATATCCTTGCCGCGTTTGTTTCTGCCCTTGCGCTTATTGTCGGAGGGGTGTTCTCTGCTTCAGCGGGAGACAAAACCACGGCTCTCCCATCCGGGAAACACAAGGTGTCTCAGACAGTCTATCTCTACGCCGACAAGACTCCCGTCACTCTCAACGGTCACAGCGGCGAGCAGAGCGACAAGAATGGCAATCTCAGCAGGGTGAACGAAAAGGATGCGAGATTTGACCTTTATTTCCCGAAAAAGTCCAGGCGGACCGGTCAGATGGTCATCGTCATCCCGGGCGGAGGCTACTGGAACGTTGCCAGCATATATGAAGGCGCATACGTAGCCCAGTGGCTTTGCGACAGGGGAATTGCCGCAGCAGTCCTCACCTACAGGCTTCCGAACCACCACTGTACCGTGCCCACAGAGGATTTTGAGGAGACTATGTCCTATTGCAGGGCTCACAGCGCCGAGTGGGGCATCAGCAGCATAGGCGTTATGGGATTTTCCGCCGGAGGACATTTCGCATCGACAGTGGCAACCCACGAAAAAGGCGAATACAGGCCTGATTTCCAGATACTTATCTACCCTGTAATCACAATGTACCCGGGCACTCATCGCGGCACACACGATAACCTCATCGGCAAGGAACCTTCAGAGGAACTTCTCGACCTCTATTCCAACGAAAAGCAGGTCAGCAGCGCAACTCCTCCGGCATTCATCGCCTTCTCGGACGACGACACCGTCGTCCCGGTAGCCTACAATGCCGTTCCCTACATCAAGGCCCTCACCGAAAACGGAATCCACACCACGGTCGTAAGCTTCCCTAAAGGCGGCCACGGCTGGGGTTTCCGTCTCGAAGGCCAGAAGGACCGTCTCCCCGAGATGGACCGCAAAGCATTCTACAGACAGCTTGACGCCTGGCTGAAGTCGCTGTAAGGCTGGGCTGCAATAGTCTTTAGGTGATGTTGTCGCTCGCGCTAAGTTGAAAACTTTTCAAGCAGAAGGCAGCAGGGGCGGCAAAATGACTGAAGAAACGTCTTTCATATAGCAGTAAAAGGTCTCGACGGGGGCTCTGTACTGCTCACAAAAAAGGTGACCCGGAAGTCAATTTTTGACTTTGGGTCACCCTCTTCTTTTATAATAGAAATGAGAATAAAACTCAGTCGACGGACAGGATGCGGTCGACAATGTATTTTTGCTGGCCGCGCCACGGTAGGGCACCGAGGTATTCTTTGTAGTGGAGCTGGACTTCGCGACCGCTGCAGCGCATCAGGGTGTCGGCTATTGCCTGGTCTTCCACTGAGAAGTCAAACTCGTAGGACTGGATGGCTGTTGTCGCGCCCTTCACTCCCTTCTGGAAACCGGCCTGAATTGCTCTGCCCTCGTAGGTCTTCCAGACGTAGCCTTTGTACACCACGAAATTGAGTTCGCCTGCTTTTACGCCTTCACCGAAGACATAGTAGAACTTGAAGTAGAAGAAAACAGCTGCGGCAACAACCAGAAGGAGGCTTGTCCAGCCTATGATTTTTGTCTTTACGCTCATATCCTTGAGATTTGGGCTAGAGTGTAGCAGTTTTTAGTCTTTCTCGAGAAGATTGAAGATGCCCTCGCGGACCTGGTCAATGCTTCCTGTGCCGTTAACCTCTCTGTAAGAGCCCTTGTCCTTGTAGAATTTCACGAGCGGCTCGGTCTTCTCGTGGTAGGTGGCGATGCGGTTTGCGATGACCTCGTCGTTGGCGTCGTCTTCACGGCCTTCAATCTGTGCGCGGTGACGGATGCGCTCGAAAATCATCTCGTCAGGAATCATAATTGAAACGACTCCTGTGACTCCTTCGCCTTTCTTTGCGAGCATTTTTTCAAGAGTCTCGGCCTGCGAAATCGTACGTGGGTAGCCGTCAAGAAGGAATCCATCAACTCCTTTCACAGTGTTGAACTCCGACTCAATCATCCCTTCCACAACTTCGTCAGGGACAAGGCTTCCTTTTTCGATTAGTTCGTGTGCCTTGATGCCGAGCGGAGTGCCAGCTGCGATTTCCTTGCGAAGCAAAGCGCCTGTAGAGATGTGATGAAGGTTGAATTTTTCGACCATTGCACTGGCCTGAGTTCCTTTTCCGGCTCCCGGAGGGCCAAACAAAATGTAATATTTCATAATTCTGTTACTAAAATTCAAACGTTTAATTTTTATTCTGCAGTTTCGTCAAGAACGTAGATGTCTGCGAGATTTCGTCCTAACTCATTGTAATCCAGACCAAAACCGAGAATGAACTTGTTCGGGATTTCCATCGCCACGTAGTCAATCTTCTCCCCGGTCTTGAACGCTTCTTTCTTGAAAAGCAGCGTGCAGACTTTCACATCCGTCGCTCCTTCCGCCAGGAGAATCTTCCTCATTGCCTGTACCGTGTAGCCTGAATCAACGATGTCCTCTGTGATGATGCACCTGCGACCCTTTACGGAGTGGGTGAGAGGCAGAGTCTGCTTCACATCTCCTGTCGTCTGGGTGCCGACATACGAGGTCATCTTTGTGGAAACCATCTGGCAGGGGAAATTAAGCCTCTGAATCAGTTCGCCGGTGAAGACGATTGAGCCATTGAGAATGCAGAGAATCATAGGAATGTCGTCGCATCCGCAGAAATCATTGTTGATTTTTTCTGCCACTTCATCGATGCGTGCCATCAATTCGTCGTGCTTGATGAACGGAACGAATGTTTTGTCTAAAACCTTTACTTTATCCATAGTATACAAACAAAGCGCAAAAGTAAGGGTAAAATCATTTAAAAAAAAGAAAAATCTTATGTATTTTCTTTGAAATACAACAGAATTTCAGACAGAGCAGACTATGTTTGCGGCGCTATGAAATTTTTGATGACAATACTGGAGGCAATCGCGCTTATTCTGGGAGCTGCAAATGTGGAGGAACTCTCAGAAAGCGAAGTGGAAAGGATGATGGCATTCACCGTGCATCCTCTCCACATAAATTCGGCATCCCGTTCGCAACTTCTTTCCAGCGGGCTTCTCACTCAGTTTCAGACAGTCTCCTTGCTGGACTACATTTCTTCCGCAGGTCCTATTCTCTCCCGTGGTGAACTTTCCTTAGTGGACGGGTTCAATGCCGAAATCGCCGAAGCTCTGTCCCATTTCGTCTCCTTTGACACCTCTCCGCCTTCGGGAGGAGAGTGGGGTGCGGACGTTGACACCTATGCTGACGTAAAATTGCAGGGAAGTGGCAACTCGGATTGGGACGTTGGTGGAACATTCGGCCTAAGAACTGCAGTCTCAAAAGGCGAAAAACTGCAGTTGGGTCTTGCAGGAAAAGGCGGATGGGAAATGGAGGCGGGAACAGACTCCCGCACTGAATTTTCTGCCCGGGCCCTCTCGCTTTACGTCGCCTCGACTCTGGCAAGAGGGAAACTCAGACTTTATGCCGGGGATTTCAATGCCCGCTTCGGGCAGGGCCTATGCGCGTGGAATACAATGACCCTCAGTGATATGTCAACGACAACCTCTTTAATCCGGCGGCCAACAGGGCTGAGCGTGAGTCAGTCTCTTACCGGAAATTATGCCCACACGGGAGTGGGCGCATCACTTGAGGCAGGACAATTTACGGTTAGCGCCGTCGCGGCATTGCCGGGACTTAAATCTGCACTGCTTTCCGGGATAAATACCGGGTGGAATTCCTCCGATGTGGCTGCCATTCAGGGCATTGTGAACTGCAACTGGTGGGGAAGGCTTTGCTGCGTCGGACTGACTTCGGCAGTGCTTTCCTGCCCGGAGTCGGGTGGAGGGTGGAGCACTACGGCAGATTTCTCGGCAGATTTCCGGGGATGTTTTTCCGGCGTGGACATAGCCTCTGAGGTAGCTCTCGGATATGGGGCACCTTTAAGAGCGGTGTTTTCGCTTGTCGCTCCCTTTGGGGACGGCTTCAAGTGCGGAACTTCTCTCCGATACAGCCCCACAAAGCATCAGGCGGCAGCACTTTTTGAATATTCTTCGAGATTGGGCATTTCCGCTTCTTTGGGACTGAATCTTCGTCACACGGCAAGTTCACGCTTGTCTGAAGGCAGACTTCCTGGAGCGAACGAACTCAGAATAGAAAGCCGCACAGCGTGGAAATGGGGGGATAATTCCTGCGTGAGCCTCAGGGCCAGGGAGAAACTGAATCTGAACGACTTACGCTCAAGCATTTTCGACTGTAGGGCAGATGTCAGCGTGGGGTATGGGAAGATATGGGCGAGCAGCGCCTCGGTGAGGGCGAGCCAAAGCAGCTGTTGGGCACTGGTCGCATTCTTGGAGCAAAGCTGCCGGATAGAAAGACGGCTCTCTGCCTATCTTCGCGGGGGTATTTTCAGCGTTGACGACTGGGACGGGAGGATTTACGTCTATGAACACGACATCCGTGGACGGTTCAATGTCCCGGCAATGTACGGCAGGGGAGTGTGGGGGTCTTTTTTTACGTCCTGGAGTCCGCTGAAGTGCCTGAAGCTGAGCGCCCGCCTGGGCGTTTACACCTATCCGTTTATGCCCACGCAAAGCCGCAAGCCCACAAAACTGGAAGCCCGTCTACTGCTGACTGTCGCGATATAGAGAGGGGGGTATAGACGCTCCGAGGTTATTTTCCGCCTCCGCGGTAGATGTAGAGAGTCTGCCCCTCGCGGATGTTAGTCCCCTTGAGGTGATTCCACCTCTGAATCTGCGCCACGGTGCAGTGGTAGCGCGAAGCAATCTTTCCGAGATAGTCGCCCTTTTTCACCTTGTAGGCAATCCTCTGCCCGTCACCGCCGTCCTGTATCTTTTTGATAGTTACCGGGTTGAGTAGAGTGTCGGCTTTGTGCAGGTGAAGGCTGTCCTCAACGCTCACATAGCGTCCGGTGTAGCTTGCGGGGATTCTCAGAACATAGTCCTTATCCTTGCTTCCGGGGATTATCTCGTGCGTGTACTGAGGATTCAATACCTTCAGAACGTCCATTGGCACACCGGCAAGCTCGTGCACCTGTTTAAGATGCATCATCTTGTTGATGTGGAAGGTGTCAATCTGAGACGGAATCTCAATCTGCTCCGGCTGGATGCCGTATTCCTTATAATAATTGAGAGTATAGAGAGCACCGATGAAAGCCGGCACATATCCTCTCGTCTCTCTTGGCAGGTAGTCGTACATTCCCCAGAAATCATTGTGCTGGGAACGCTTGATGGCCTTGTTGACGTTACCCGGGCCGCAGTTGTAGGAAGCGATGGCAAGAAGCCAGTCTCCGAAGACTTCGTAGGAGTCCTTCAGGTAGCGCGCGGCAGCATCCACTGCAAGCACGGGGTCAAGCCTTTCGTCTACGAAAGAGTTTATCGTGAGGTCGTATTTCTTCGCGGTGTAGTACATAAACTGCCATATTCCTCTTGCCCCGACCCTTGACATTGCGTCGTATTTCAGAAGCGACTCCACAACGGCCATTGCGCGGAGTTCCTCCGGAATGCCGTAACGGTTGAAAGTCTCCTGAAAAATAGGGAAGTAATAGTTGCCAAGTCCGATGACACGCCCCATCTGCTGGGACATTTTTTCAGAGTAGAGGATTATGTAGTTCTTGACTGTGTTGTTGAATGTGAGCGGAATGTAGGAATATATGTCGCTCAGTCTCTGAACGAAGACTGTGTCTGAAACTGAGGATGTGTACCTCACCCGGGTGGTGTCCAAATCCTGAAGATTTGTGAACTCAATCAGGCGGTTCTTGTCGTAAAACTGCAGCAGCAGGCTGTCAATGGCGCTTTTGGAGGATACGCTGTCTTCAGCGAACGTTCTCTCGAGTTTGTACTTTTTTGCTCTCAAAGCAGTGCTGTCCTGACTGTTCTCCTCCACAATCTCCGGCGTGTCAAAGTACTGGGCCTTCGCCTCGGGCGAAGAAAAAGCCACCCCGAGGGCAGCTGCAACGAGATATATCGAAAATTTCTTCATCATAATCCTAAAATCTTACACCAATCTTCATCCCCACGGCGTTCCCTCCCATCGCGGTTGAGTGCATAGCGTATTGGTTGTCCGGAGCGAGCACCGCCGGCTCCATCCTCACTGAAATGTCGTCGCTCACCTCAAAATCATACATATATGCAAATACATTCGCGTCGATAATCTGCAGGGCATAGACAAGGGCGAGTGCCACGATGGAGTAGTCCCTCATACGCCTGTAGGAATCTCTGTAGTATTTTGCCTGTTCCGAGGTCACCGGACCCGTGTAGGCTACTTCGGTGCTGTTTGCCTCGTTGTAAATTCTTTTGAAACGGTTGTAATTCGTGCTGTTGTTGATGACAAAAAAGCCCGCCGTTATAAGCCCTGTGTAATAGACAGGGATTTTCCAGTATTCGCCGTTGTAGGCCTGTCCAAGCCCCGGGAGAAGGGTGGAATAGAGGGCTGCTCTTCCCGGATTCGGCTTTCCGGTGGATGGGTAGAATCCTACGGCGTCCATAAGGGAACCCCAATACACGAGTCCCGCCCCGGCATAGAGCCACGCGGCTGTCTTCCTGTACTGCTCGTTAGGGGCACCTGCGGCAGTGCTTTGCTTGTAAAGATGGGTGTAATACCCACCTGTGCCTGCGCAAGCGGCTATTCCTCCGTAGATGATGGGGAGTTTCCAGTAGTCGCGGTTGTAAATCTGACCCGACCCCGGGAAAATCACGGCCCCGCCGAACATCGTACCGATTTTGATGTCCTGCTTGTGGCCCAGTCCGCGGAAGAGTTCTTTGAAAGAGAACAACTTGTCCGTCGTGTCCGCCTTCTCGGTGGCCGTGGAGTCGTTGTAACTCTGGGTGAATGCTTCCTGTTTGAACTGTGCGCGTGCGGTGACGCTTCCCAGTAGGAGCGCTGCACAAAGAAGCGATATGCAGTAAACTGCTTTTTTCATCGTCGGGAAACCGGCCTCTACAGATTTGACTTTTCAAGTGCGGCGAGGAAATTCTTGACCTCGTCATCAGATGAGAAATGGATAGTCATCGTGCCTTTCCCGGCGTTTGAACGTTTGAGGCTTATGTTGTTGTTGAAATATTTCCCGAAAACTTCAAGAACCTTGAAATAGTCGTCCGGGAGTTCCTGAGCCTGATTCTGTTCGTCCTTTTCTTCCTGTCCGTCCTTCTGCAGCTTCTGGATTTTCTGCTCCAGACCTCTCACGGAGAGTCCTTCCTTGACAACTATGTCGCACAGAACTTCCTGAACCTCAGGGTCTTCAATGCCGAGAAGCACTTTGGCGTGTCCGACACTTATCGCCCCCACTTTAAGGTCGTGCTGCACCTTTGCAGGGAGTTTCAAAAGGCGTAGGCAGTTGGTGACAGAAGCCCTTTTCTTTCCGACCCTCTGAGCCATCTGGTCCTGGGTGAGATTGCACTCTTCGATGAGGCGACGGTAGCTCATAGCCTCCTCGATAGGGTCCAGATTCTCCCTCTGGATGTTCTCCACGATGGCCATCTCAAGCATTCCCTGGTCGTCTGTGCTGCGTACGTATGCCGGCACAGTCTCCATCCCGGCGAGCCTGCAGGCCCTGAAACGCCTCTCTCCGCTTATGATCTGGTAGCGGTCTGCGGATTTGCGCCTTACTGTAATCGGTTGGATGAGTCCGAGAGTGCGGATGGAGTCAGCAAGTTCTTCCAGCGCCCCCTGGTCGAAGGTCATTCGCGGCTGGAAAGGGTTTGGCTCCACGAGGTCCACAGGTATCATAAGCACGTCAGCGGTCGTCTCCGGCTTTGTTTCGGTGTTGACCACCACTTTGTTGACGTAGCCCACCGGCTGGCGAATATTGCCCAAGTCAACTCCTTCGCCGAGCAGTGCTCCGAGTCCTTTTCCTAATCCTCTCTGCGGTTTAGATGATGCCATCTGTATATTTCTTTAAATGTTGTTGCTTTAATATTTTCCTATTTGCCGGCAGAATCACCGTTGCGTTCAAGCACTTCCTTTGCCAGGTTAAGGTAGTTCGTCGTACCGTTGCAGATTACGTCGTAGAGAATAATCGGCTTTCCGTGAGACGGGGCCTCGCTAAGACGTATATTTCTCTGTATCACTGTGTTGAATACCATATCCTTGAAGTGGTCCTTGAGTTCTTGAACAACCTGGTTATGCACCTTTGTTCTTCCGTCGTACATCGTCACCACGAATCCCTCGATTGTGAGCGACGGATTTACGCCCCCCTGAACGAGCCTTATGGTCTGGAGCAGCTTCCCAAGTCCCTCAAGTGCGAAGAACTCCGGCTGAACCGGAATCATCACGGAGTCTGCCGCAGTGAGGCAGTTCACTGTGATAAGACCCAGAGAAGGGGAGCAGTCGATGATTATGTAGTCGTAGTTGTCGCGAATCGGGGCGAGAGCCTTTTTCAGAATGGATTCCCTCTCCTCAGTCCCGAGCATTTCGATTTCCGCTCCGACGAGGTTGATGTTGGACGGAATCATCTGCAGGCGTGCAATCTCCGTCTGAATCAGCACATCCTCAGCCACTCTCTCTCCGATCATAAGCTCGTAAAGAGTCCTTTTCTCCTCGCTTTCGGGCGAGAAGTTGAGTCCTGAGGTCGTGTTAGCCTGAGGGTCCGCGTCTATGATGAGAACATTCTTCTCAAGGACGGCGAGTGAGGCCGCGAGATTGATTGCGGTGGTCGTTTTTCCGACTCCGCCTTTCTGATTTGCGATGGCTATGACTTTTCCCATATCGTTAGTTTATTTGCTTTGGATATGTCCTCCTGTGGATTTTTTGCTGCATCCGGTCCCATATTTCTATGGGGTGGAAATTATCCGCGCATATTTTGCAAAAATACGAAATAATTTTTATTCCTTTCCTTTATTTATTACTTTTGTCGGCTGTTTCGTCGGCATCGGTGAAATATACCTGTTGCATAGTGATATGTCATAGACATTTATACGAAACGGGAAAACTGCGAAGAAAGGAAATTTTATGCCCACTCCCACAATAGATAAAATCTGGTACGCCGTTGTAAATCCTAATGCCGGCTCGGGAAAAACCATATCAGAATGGCCCAAAGCGGAGACGATGCTCCGTGATGCGAAGATTCCGTATGAGTACAGGACGACTTGGAGCAAGGGTGCGGCAACGGAAATTACGACTCGCGCCTGCGAGAGCGGGTATCGCCGTTTTCTTGCTGTGGGTGGCGACGGTACGGTTCACGAAGTCCTCGAAGGAATTGCGCGTTATGTGGAGATGTCTTCTGTCGCGGCGACACTTTCGGAGGATGCGGTGCCTCTTTCACTTTCAGATTTTTATCTTGCCGTGATACCCATCGGTTCCGGCAATGACTGGATAAAGACCCTCGGAGTGCCGCACGATAGTGCACAGATTGTTTCGCTTATAGCCGGCGAGTCTTTCGGAAAACAGGATGTTTTTGCCCTTAGTGCCAGAAATGACGAAACTTCTACCGATGTCGAGTCTTACATCGCGAATATTGCAGGGGTAGGGTTTGACGCCAATATCTGCAATCGGGTCAATTTTGAGAAAAATTCCGGAAAGAGCGGTAAGATTCTGTATCTCAAAGTGTTGATATCCACTGTCGTTAAAACCAAGCCTTTTGCTTGCAGGGTTTTTGCGGACGGGGAAAAAATATTTGAGGGGGATGCGCTTTCCATTGCACTCGGATGCGGAAAATACTCCGGAGGCGGAATGCTTCAGGTCCCGTACGCCGTGATGGATGACGGACTGCTTGACGTGACGGTGATTCCGACTCTTCCCCTATGGACAATCATAAAGGCTGTGCCGTCGCTTTTTACCGGACGCCTTTTGGAAAAGCATCCGTTCCTCACCTCTGCCCGATGCAAAAGTCTTCAGATTGAGCATATTGACGGCAACGCTCAGAGAGTCGAAGTGGATGGCGAAGTGATCGGCAATTGCCCGGTCTCAGTCCGTCTGCTTCCTGACCAGCTGAACGTTATCTGCAAAAAATAGAGATGATTCTTTCAGGACGGGTCGACGTCAATTTTGATGTGTCCGTCCCATTTCCTGTCGCCCTCGAATGTGCGGACCTTGTCGCGGAGGGTTTTCTTGTTGAGGGAGAGGAACTTATCTTTGGGCAGACTCACTCTTACAACCCTTACATACTCATCCCTCACCTTGTCCACGGCAGGGGCGTATAGCGGCGAAACTTCCACTCCGTTTCCGGGGAATACGCCATCTCCGCGGAGAGTCAGCGAGAGAAGTCCCCCCAGTCTTTCAAGCCTTTCAATCCTGTCGTCCTTTAGGACCAGGTTAATGATTCGTGTGTATGGAGGGTAGCGGAATGCCTTCCTCTCTGCCATAATCGAAGCCTTGTAGTCAGAAGGAACAGCAGGGGAGGGCAAGGCATTGTCCTGTTCTGCCGCATCTTCGGAGGATGCTACCCCGGACTCTGCAAGGAGCATACTGTAAACCGGATGCTCGGGCTGGGAGGTTTGCAGAACGAAAGTTCCGCCCTGGCCACGCCGGGAGCATCTTCCGCGGAACTGCTCCAGGAGTTGGAGCGCCTTTTCATCCGCTCGGAAGTCCTGCTGGGCGAGGATGGAGTCGGCCTGCACCACCGCCACAAGGCTAAGAGAGTCGAAGTCAAAGCCCTTGGTGAGTATCTGTGTGCCCACAAGAATGTCGATTTTCCCGGCGGCGAAGTCTCCAAGCACCTTTTTCTGCACACCGGCCTTGGCTGAGGTGTCGGAGTCGAGCCTCTCTACTCTTCTGTCCGGGAAAATTGCCGAAAGTTCCTCTTCAATCTTTTCTGTTCCCGACCCGAATGCAGTGAGAAGTCCGTTGCACTGGGCTGGTGCGGATTGCACGGCCCCGGCCTTGTCTGAGGCGCAAGTTTCTTTGACGCGGTCGCGGCCCTGGGCGGGGGCGGATTGCGCGGGAGCGCTGCCGGCGGCGATTTTTGGGCGGAAGTGCGGAATGTGGTCGGACCAGGGGGCGGAGTAGCCGCAGTGGTTGCAGACGAGCCTGCCCTTGGCCTTTTGGTAGTTCAGACTCACATTGCAGTGCGGACAGCGGATTATCGCCCCGCATTCGCTGCATTGGACAGTTGTCGCGTAGGATTTTCTTGCCCGTAGCACCATCGCCTGCCCTCCGCTCTCAAGTGTTTCCTTTATGATTTGTATGAGTTTTCTGGAAATGGTCCCCACCATTCCGCGTTTTTTTCTCTCTGCAGCGGTGTCAATGACTATGGTGCTTACTGGGGCGCTTCCGTGGTATCTTTCTGAAAGCTCCACGAACCGAAACCTTCCGCAAGAGCAGTTGTAGAGACTTTCAAATGAGGGAGTTGCCGAGCCAAGAAGTGCATCCGCTCCGTGTTCCTTCGCCATCATAAGGGCCACATCGCGTCCGTTGTAGTATGGCGCGGGGCTGTCCTGTTTGTAGGAGGAGTCGTGTTCCTCGTCCACGATGACAAGGCCGAGGTCGCGGTGGGGGAGAAACAGGCTTGAGCGTGTGCCGAGAAGTATGTAGGGCTGCTGGCCGAGGGCTTTCATTACGGCCTGTTTGCGGGCCTGGGTGAGAGCTGAGTGGTAGCAAAGAAGTTTTTCGGAAAAATAGGTCCCGAGCCTTTCTTCGAGCTGGCGGCTCAGAGCGATTTCCGGCACAAGGTAGAGGACGTTTTTCCCTTTTGACAGAGTTTCCAAGGCAAGACTTGAATAGATTTCAGTTTTTCCCGACCCGGTCACTCCTTGAAGCAGCACGGTTTTCCCTTCCTGAAATCCTCTTTTTATGCCTTCCAGCGCTGTCGTTTGGGCCGGGCTGAGCGTGATTTGTGAATGGACTTTGCCCTCTGTGGCATCGCAAAGAGTCTCGCCGCCTTCCTGGTCTTCTCCCCGAATCGCGCGAAGTTCGCTTTCGAGTTCTGAGATTTCCTCCGAAAGCCTCAGCCGTACGCTGTCTTTTCGTGCCCGCGAGAGGCTCTCACGCCTTTTTTCGATACGCTCTAAAAGCGTCTGAATCCTTTTCCAGTCCGCTGCCGCTTCTCTCTGAACCGGGTACGCCATCTTGTAAACTTCCCCGACGCAGCAGAGGTAGTACTCCGCGATTTTCCTCCAGAGCCGGATTTCAATTTCTTGAACACGAGGCAGCTGAAGGACTTCCCCGACGGGTTTTACTTTCTCCGGTGCTGTGCTGAGTTCCACCCCCACTCCGCTCACAACTCCCACATACTCTTTCCCTGCAAACCTCACTTTCACTCTATCTCCGACCACAGCTTCCATCCCCCAGGGCAAAGCATAAAGGGGCTCCCAATCAATCTTGAGAGGCACGATCACCGATATGTAAACGCTTCCGTCCATAAGTCTGCAAAATTAAGGAAATAGGAAGAAATCAACAAGAAAAAATCATCATCAGACTCAGTGCCGCCTATGGAAGAGACTGGGTGAGTAAGGGAAAGCGGAAGGGGTGCAGGGGTTTGGGGCGGAGCCCCAATATAAAGAATGGCGTGGATATTCAGGCGCTAAAGCGCCGTGCGGAGTCTTCGAAGGGAGGGGGGGAAGTGAGATAGGGAAGAAGGAGCACCACTCCCCCTGCAGAGGGGGCTGGGGGGTGTATAAAGGCTAGGGGGGCATATAATGGTCACCCGGTGACACCACAAAAAAAAAGCAGCAATTTCTTGCTGCTTTTTTTTGTGGTGTCACCGGGAATCGAACCAGGGACACAAGGATTTTCAGTCCTTTGCTCTACCAACTGAGCTATGACACCATCATTTTTCGTTTGGGATTGCAAAGGTAGTAATATTTTTTCAACCTGCAAATTTTTTAGCAACTTTCCGCAACATTTCTTTTCACTTTCCTTCTATCCTGGCGGATGAGCGGACTGCTAAAAGCCTTAGTTGATTCTTTTTTTATTCAAAGAAATTCTTCAGGCGGTCAAAGAATGACTTGTCTTCTTTTGAGCTGCTTGGCTTGATGTCTTCCGAACGGCTGAGAGCTTCAACCAGCTCCTTGCTTTCGCGGCTGAGTTTCTTCGGAATCCAGACGCCAACCTTGACATAGAGGTTTCCGTTTCCGTAGCTGTTCAGCGAAGGAAGTCCCTTGCCGCGCACCGTTATGACAGAACCGGACTGGGTGCCAGGGTCAATCTTGATCTTCTGGCTGCCGCCCCCAAGAGACGGAATCTCAACCTCGCAACCGAGGATAGCATCTGTCACGGAAATTACCTTTGTGTAGTAGAGGTCGTTGTCCTTGCGGGTGAAGTCCTTGTGGGCGTCAACGTCGATTACAACCAGAAGGTCGCCGTTAACTCCGTTATTCTTGGCCGCATTGCCCGCTCCGGTAACCCTGAGCTGCATTCCGTCCTCCACTCCTGCGGGGATTTTTACCCTCACGCTCTCTCTCTTTCGCACAAGGCCGCTTCCGCCGCAGCTGCGGCACGGATTCGTAACCACCTTGCCTTCACCGTTGCACTGAGGGCAGACTGACACGCTGATGGTCTGTCCGAGGAATGACTGTACGACCCTCTTGTACTGGCCTGTGCCCTTGCAGGCTGAGCAGGTCTTGATGTCTGCTGAGGACTTCGCGCCTTTGCCGCTGCAGTCGGAGCAGGGAACATATCTTTCAATCGTGATTTCCTTCTCAACTCCTTTGGCTACTTCCTCAAGGGTGAGGCGGGCGTGAACCCTGATGTCCTTGCCGCGGGCGACCCTTTCCTGGGCGCGGGCTCCGGAGTTTCCGCCAAAGCCGCCTCCAAAGCCACCGAATCCGCTGAACCCACCGAATCCGCCACCGAAGAGGTTGTTGAGGATGTCGTTGAGGTCGCCGAATCCGCCGCTGAAGTCAGGTCCCGGGTTGTCACCGAGTCCCGCGTGTCCGAAGCGGTCATATTTTGCCCTCTTGTCGGCATCGCTGAGCACTGCATACGCTTCAGCGGCCTCCTTGAACTTCTCCTCGGCCTCTTTGTTGCCCGGGTT
Source organism: bacterium (assembly GCA_963652025.1). Classification (GTDB taxonomy): domain Bacteria; phylum Bacteroidota; class Bacteroidia; order Bacteroidales; family UBA932; genus Cryptobacteroides. The sequence goes on along the minus strand of CAVJRU010000007.1, from coordinate 956 downwards.
CTTGTCCGGATGGTATTTGATGGCGAGTGCCCTGTATGCCTTCTTTATTTCGTCTGCCGTGGCTGTTTTTGCAACCCCCAGCACTTCATAATAATCTCTTTTCGCTGCCATAGTTTTTCTCCTTTACAAAATGATTTGCGCCTAGTCTTTTTACACAAATGAATTGCGAACAGCCAGTGCCCGCAATCCGCATCTGCTATATTCCTACAACTACTTTAGCAAACCTGATGACTTTTCCGTTGAGTTTGTAGCCTGTCTGAACCACATCGAAGACCTTGCCTTTCTTTTCCTTCTCCTCCACCGGAACCTGCGCGATAGCTTCGTGTTCGTCGGTGTCAAACGGTGCTCCCAAAGCCTCGATGGCGCTGAGTCCCTTGCCCTTCAGATAACCCATCAATTTGTTGTATATCAATTCGGTACCTTCTTTGGCTACGGCAACATCAGTTGAGTCCGAAAGCGCCTTCATCGCCCTTTCGCAGTCATCAAGAACTACAAGCAGGCCTTTGATGGTGTCACTTGCGGCTGTTGCAACCATATCCAGCTTTTCCTGGGAAGTCCTGCGGCGGAAATTGTCAAACTCTGCCATAAGGCGCACATAGGCATCCTCTGTCTTGGCAAGTTTGTCACTCTTTTCGGCGAGCTGCTTCTCAAGTTCTGCCTTCTCCTTCTTCAATTCCTCCAGCTCATTTGCCTCATCGCAAGGCTTCTCGTCCTCTTTCTCATCAGCCTTTTCGCTCTGCTTCGGGGTCTCCTGAGGAGTCTCTTCTGTCTCTATAGTTTCCTTTTCTTTATTTGTAACAGTCTGTTCCTCAGCCTTTTCCATTTTGTTCTTATTCTTGCTCATATCTAAATTATATTTTTTCAATCTAAATCCTTAACTACGGATTCCCCATAAGATGGGGCTCCAAAAGTCAAAGAACCTATCCCCAAAAATCAAAGAGCAAGCCAGCCCGTTA
>CAVJRU010000006.1:0-52275 GCA_963652025.1 bacterium | reverse complement strand
AAAGATGGCGCCGGGCGGCGGCTGGTGCTGTAAAATCACACGAGAGGTCAAATAAAAAGCGGTCAACCGCGTTGTTCTCCTTGCCCAAATCCTCACAACCGACAGGTTGCTCCGGTATTGGGCTCGTCGGGAGCCTTATATTCCATCTTTTTCTTTAACCTCTCTTAATATTGCATTTTGTTGGGCGTGGCTGAGCGGAACTTGGACACGCCCTTTTTCCCATAAATCGCTTGCACTATGATGGACACAGTTGAAAACAGCATTTCCGGACTTGTCGGGGCGGAACTTCCCCTGCTCTCGCGGGGCTACACTTCCCGCGAGGTAATTTCGCGCCACGGGGATTTCCTCCTTGTCAAGGCTCAGAACAGAGGCAAATGGTTCAAACTGAAGGCCCTCGGGGAGGGTTGCCGGGGAGAGGCTCTGCACGAGACTCTTCTCCAGAAGGAGTTCGAACTGGGCTATCCTCTTGAGCATCCGAACATTGTGCGGACCTACGACCTCATCTCCGACCCGGAGCTGGGGCTTTGCATAGTGCAGGAATATGTGCAGGGAATGAGGCTGGACGAGTGGCTCGGCGGCCCGGCGCGCCCGTCGAGAAAAGCACGTCTGAAGGCGGCGGAGCAGATTATGGACGCACTGAGCTATCTCCACCTTCAGGGCATAGTGCACCGTGACCTCAAGCCCTCCAACATTCTCATAACCGACAACGGCGCGAACGTGAAGCTGATCGATTTCGGGCTGTCCGACTCCGACCGCTTCGCCATCCTCAAGCACCCCGCCGGCACCCCTGGTTTTTCCTCTCCGGAGCAGATGAGCGGGACCCCCTCCCCCATAGACCCCGACGATGCCTCACGGGGCGACATATACTCCTTCGGCAGAATCCTCCCCCTGTTGCACCTTGGCGGCAGGTGGCGCCACATTGCCCGCAAGGCCTCAAGCCCCAATCCGCGCAGGCGCTACTCAGGCATTGAGGACATCCGCTCAGAGCTACGCCGCTGGAGAAGCGGAGGCATCGCGGCAGCCCTCATAGTCCTTCTCTCGCTGCTTTCCTTAGGCACCTACACACTCTCCAAATCCACCGCCCCCGAGACATTCAACCAATGGAAGGAGGACTCTGGCAGGAGTTTCGAGGCGATTATGGCGCAGATTAAAAAGGATGTCGAGGCTTACTACGCTCCTCTCGTGGAGCAGGTGGGAGGGAGCCCGTTTGACGCCACCCAGACTATGCTTTTCGCCTCGGAGTATATGACTCAGCACCCTCTGGAGACCTTCATCAACGAGACCGTTCAGCGCTACGGCGCCGAGTACGACCTCGACGCAATGACCCTCCAGCTTCTCGCGCCCGCCATCCGCGAGCAGTGTGTGCAGGAGTACAACAAATGGATAGCCGTCTACAACAGCCGTTGCTCAGAATAAAATAGGGCAGGAAAGATGGAGCATCACTCCCCCTACAGAGGGGACGGGAGGGGGGTATAAGTGGGCGTATAGGCAGAGAGTGCCGTCAAACCGCCGCCGGCTCCGCAAAGATAAGTCAGCCCAGACTTGCCCCGGTGGCTGAGGCCGCTCAGAATCAGCGGCTCCCCCAGCACAAAAGTCTTCACCGAAGCCGTGTCACCCGCTGCGAGGTGGGTATTCTCCGCCTCAGTCACCTCGAACCTTTCGCCTCCAAGATACCGGAAAACGCACCGGCGGTCAGGCTTCCAGGCGACCTCCACGATGTCCCCTTCGCTGAGCAAGGCCGCCTCCACAATCCCCCGACTCACGAACCCCGAGTCGGGCTCCAGATATAGTTTTCTCTCGGCAAGATAATTCTCCCAGCTTCGGTAACCCCCGGCGCGGGAAAGGATTTCGAGGGTGGAATAGCGTATGTTCCGGACCCCCTTCAGATAGCCCCAGGTGCGCTTGAGGGTCGTGGACGAGATATACTCCCCGGTCCGCGAATAAATCTCCCCGCTCAGGAAATCAAAGTCCGCCGGGGTGTGCATATCGCGTCCCACCGCAGTCTCAATCTTGCGGCAAAGCTCCGATATTTCCGGTGAAGTACTCGTCATAACGCCGCAAAGATATTCCCATTCCCCGCAATTTCCAAATTATGGACTAACAAGGACCAGCAAAGACTTTCATCCACGGGCGCGATTTCAGACATTTGCAAAAGTTTTCTTTGAAATTCTTGGATTTGTGAAAAGCCTTATGTAACTTTACGCAGTTATTCGGGTCATAACCGCCCGAATAAAATAGAGGTTGCACGGATTTCCGTCAGCCGCATTGACATAGAGCGTTTCATCGTTCAGCCATCTTATCAAACTTAGACACTTTGATTCCTTATCGGCTGAAGCAGCAACGCTTGTGTCCATTGGTATTGGTATAGGTCAATATACCCGATATCAGGACACGAGCCTTGTTACTTGTTCGTAAGGAGGGTAGTCTAAGACCTGATAAGAGGACAAGAACCAAAGTTCGTGTCCTTTTTTGTTGCCCCGCAAGACCACAGGGGCCCTGCCCGAAAAGATGAAGAACAAGGCTCGTAACCACAGAGCCCGGAACAAAGGGAATTGATTGACACTAATACCAAAAGTATGGGACTTAATAACATTATCAAAAAAATCGGAGACAACTTCAAGGCCGCTGACTTCGAGGTGGCACCTCAAACAAAAATCAAGACTGTCTGCAAGAACTTCAAGAGCAACTTCGGATTGTCTCTGCGAGTTTACAAAGGGCAGGTGATAGCCGACGGTGAACTTACACTGGCTCAACTGAATAAACTCTCCACCAAAACCGACCTCAACACAAAGGCAGGTCCGCTGAAGATAAAGGCCAGCACCAAAGTCGGAGATGCCGAAAAGAAATTCAAGGAACATTTCGGAGTGAATGTGCAGATTGCCGACTACACTGACAAGAAGCTGTGTGACAACAACTTGACAATTGGAGAAGCATCCAGACAAAAATAACCAATATCATAAACAACACACATTATGGCTAAAAAAATCAGCAATAAGCGGAGAGTATGTCATCTCCGTAAAGGATGACGGAGGAATAGAAGTCTACCGCATCTACGACAATGTTAAAGGGGCACTTCGTGAAGTCGCCGAGAAAACAGGATTTGAGTACGACCCGAATTGGAACACCCGCCATTTCGGAAGCAAACTGGTCGACTTTCTTAATAACAAATAAAATATGGAAGCATTAATTAAAGTACACGGCAAAGCCCAGAACCGCACGGCGCTGGGAATTATGCACGCCTATCTGGAGATTCATCCTGACTGCACTCTGGCTGATCTTAAAGCAGCTTTCCCGGATTCACTCAACCCCGACTCGGGAGTAAAAGTCAACTTCAAGACGCAGGCTGAGGTCCAGAAACAGATGGCGGAAATGGATTGGAAAGGGTATTTCACCGATGAAGATTGCCTTCTGAAGCTCAAGAACGGAGAAAAAGTGGCCGTTGTTTCAATGTGGACAAAACCAAGTTTCGACAGGTTGGTAGAGCGCGCTAAGGAATACGGAATCGTCATCGCAAGTTTCGAAGCAGCAGAAAAAGGATTCGGGAAGAAAGGCGGCTATTATCTTGAATACCTGAGACCGCTCCCGAACCAGAAAAAGAAGATGCCTAAATTCCTGATTTGGATAATCATAGCGGCCATCGTCATCGCCGCACTTCTCGCGACCATTTTCACACTTGCAAACAAGAAGCCAGAGGTTGTCACCGTCATCCAGCGGGACACTCTGACCGTTGTAAAAATCGACACGGTGTATGTCCAGCAGGTCGAAGAAATCGCCAAGAATTTCAATGCCGCGAAGTTTGGCGTCAATTCCTGGGAATTGAACGATGATGCAAAATTCGCATTGTACGACCTCGTAAAGGTGATGGAAAAACACCCTGAGATTAAACTTCTCATTCAGGGGCACACTTCCGATGAGGGAAGCGCGGAATACAATCAGCAACTGTCAGAAAAGCGCGCAAAGGCATAGCGTGGAGCCTCTTCAAAAAGACCAGCGTCTTCAAAATCCTCGTCACTTTCGGCGTACTCCTCATCCTAATCATTGTCCTTCTTCTTGTCCTCGTCTTTACGAAATAACTACAACTCAACAATTTATGGGACTTAATAACATTATCAAAAAAAATTAACCAATCAAATTTAATATTATGAAATCCGCGAAATGCATAATCAATGGAAAGGCAGTAACTGTCATCCAGAATGAGAATGGCTCCATCTCAATTGAGAATCTCGAAGATCTTGGATGCCATTCTGTTATGGCCGGGCTGAAAGAAATTGCCAGGGTAAAGGGCATAGAGCTAAATCCGAGCTGGAATACTCAACGCACAGGCCGTTATGTCATCAATCAACTTGCTGAAGATGTGCCAGAGGACTCCGCTAAGGAGAACGAGTCTTCTGACAGCAATGTCAGCAAGGCTGCTGAGCTATACAAGAGATTTGAAAAATCGCACGATAGACAATATAACTACTACAGAGCATTATGTAGAGTCGCAAGAAAGAAGAAACCGGTTAAAAAAAATGGTTTCGATAGCCTCGCCGATGCCCTCTCAGAGGATATCTACGATGACTTCGATGGATGGATAGACACCGGCCACATACGTCTCCGTCTTGTGCATGTCTTCATTGATGATGACTATGACTATAGCCTTGTCGTTGATAAAGTGGATGCCGGGATTAAAGGTGGCACATTAGAAACTGAAGGGGAAATGCCCGAAGAAGACAGGGCACTCGATTTATATGACATCAAGTATTCCGGTGTCCTCAATGTGATTATCTACAAACTTGAAAAAATATTAAAAGAGGCTGGGGAAGAAGTGATGATTGACAAATGGGGAGTGAAACGTGATAGGGCAATTTTTGATTACGCAAATAAGTTGCTTAAAGAAAAGCTAGCTGCAAGTAACGTCATTTCATTGGAAAATCATCCTTTAGCAGACGAATACCCGGTTACGGCTGTATATGTTAACGAATCCGATTTTGGCATCGAGACCGAAACAACATATAAAATAGACAAAATAACAAAATTCGATGGATGCAAAATTGAGTATCAAAGTGGAAGTAGAGTATTTTCTGAGCTGTTAAGTCCACAAGATAAAATCAACCTCGCTTTTCTGTTGGAATCTATGGATAATTGCGATGGAGTATCGAATGATACAGATATGGACTCATCGGACAAGATTGGGCAACCTAATGGTCACGATTATGTAGACCTTGGCCTTCCTTCCGGGCTAAAGTGGGCGACTTGCAATGTTGGCGCGAAGACGCCTGGCGAATGTGGAGATTATTTTGCCTGGGGAGAGATAAAGAAAAAAGAGATTTTCACCGAGAAGAACTATCATTGTGACAAATCTTACAAGAAATATTATGTGGACAGGCTATCTCCTTCCGATGATGCGGCTCGCGTAAATTGGGGCGGGGATTGGCGTATGCCAACTTCAGAGGATTGGGAAGAACTTTGCCATAATTGCAAAGTGGTCGATGAAACATACGAAGGCCAAAAAGGTGTCAAGGTAATAGGCGTTAATGGCAATAGTATTTTTTTGCCGGCTGGTGGGCTAATGAGTGAAGAACGATATGATGAGGATTCGATGGGCTACTATTGGTCTTCTACAAGTGACCAGGATTATGCACCTTATGAGGATCCTTCATGTGAGCCGATAGAGGCAGTATATCTGTATCTGGAAAATTCACTCGCCGGTAGACGACCTGCATTGGGATGTCCGAATTTAAAAGGGAGGTTTATCGGATGTTTAATCCGACCTGTTTTAGGACAAAATATTTGATCTGGCTAAAGAAAGAGTTCCAAGCCAAAGGATAATTATCAACAAGAGTTTTCAACAACCATAAAATCTCCATTTATGAACATTAGAACGCTGTCAATTGATAAGGCTGAGTTCAAGCGTGATTTATCTTCCCTGGCAAGACGCAAAAAAGAGAATCTCGAACAGTCTTTGGATGAAGTAATGAGTTTACTGGAGGCCAGTCTCGATGCTCTTGATTTCTTAAAGAAAGCCGACTGTATTGAGGATAAAGATATCCAGAATTTCTCAAGATGCGCAGTCTTTGCTCAAATGTACGGCACAGAGCCCGGTGACTGGTGCTGCAGGAATCAGATTGCTGTGATAGAGACCCAAAGGAGCTGTGGGAGTAGCGTTATAATATCAAAGTATGGGGATGTGCTGGTAGATGAGGGGATATTGTGGCTTAACGAGAACGCCTTCTATGGGCATTATGTCTTAACTCGTAAAATTATCGATGGCGAGCTCTCGTGGACGGAGGGCATATACAGTGATGAGGGAGAAATGGTCATTCCGTTTGGGCTATTGGACAACATCCACCTAAGTCTTTCACTTCCGACAGCTGAATATAAAGGACTGGAGTTCTCATTCCGCATTTATGGCAAAATCAAAGACATTGATACGGACACGTTGAAATGGATGGCAAACGACTTAACGGCTCGTCTTTACTTATTCATTTCTCCATATGATGTTATCCTGTCATTGCATTATGACGGACTTATGACTATACCGCAAATGGCCAAGGAACCTAACGGTGCTGAATTTATGGAAAAGATGGCGCCATATCGCGTAGCCAAAGAAGTCATTCAGCAAGAATTGGATAGACGGGACCCTCAAAAATAGGATGACGGGGAGCCCTTTTTCTCTCAGGGAAGAAGCCGAAAATCCCATCAAAGAGTAGGCGCTAAAACTGTATTAGTTTATGGCAAAATTTGATCTAAGGGGCGACACTACGGTTGCCGAATTGAAGAAAGCTTTCAATGATGCTTTCGGCTCACAGATTAAAGTGTATCAAGGAAGTAGTGAGGCAGACGACACTACTAACCTTAGCGAGTTGGGTCTCAAATCTAATGGCGATATTGAATGTCGCGGCAGCCTTACGGCAGGTAAATTCATTGAGCGTATGGCAGAGCGTGGTCTGAAAGTTACAATCTGGACCCGTGACTACTATGTCAAAGTTCTCGAAGGTCTGACTCTCGAGTCAACCGGCAAAGTAAAGAATATGGCCCGCAAAAGAGACATGGAGGATATGATTGCTTATCAGCGTTAAGATGATGCCGCAGAAACGCTAGCCGGTAGCGATGTGACTTTTGAGAAAAAATATACCGTTGAACTAACTGACAAGGGCATATTAAAAATACATTGGGCGAAGTTAGACGCTGAGCATCTTGAGGAGTTAGAATCCATGGTGGGTACATGTGATTCATCGGATATCGGGGATATTTTGTTCGATTTGCGGGATACCCATTGGGATTTAACAAAGAATGAAGATTCCTTTACAGAAGGTGATCGCTTTAACTTAAAAGTGACTGATGAAGCTGGCAATGTCGTTTACGAAACTAAAGATCCAGAGTCTATATTTTCTTATGACAAAGAATGGCCGGAACAGGAAATTCCCGAAATAGACTATGGTACTTATCTCGTATCTATTGATGAACTGAAATGGTTCACACTGACAGGCGAGTTTGAAACAGATAACTTTAATCCATCAAAGTTTTGCTTGTGTAATAACCAAGAGATATCAGCACTTTGCGGTGAGGATATGGTAGATTTTAATCAATTCTACTACGACAACCAATGCCTGAAAATGGAAGAACCGGAAGATTACGACGATTATGGCATTACTCTGTTAAAGATAAAACACAATAATTCCCAAGCAGATGAAATAACTGATTTGGATTAAGCCAATCAAATATAAAGTCGTAGTAAGAGTTAAAGAACAGAAGATGTGCATAGAAGACTTTGATGTCAAAGGCGACACTCTTCAGCAGAAAAACAAACTGGCAAACAAATCAGCAGAAACGGCCTTGACCATCTTCTCTGGTACTACTACAAGGGCCGTGGAGCCGGACTGCTAAAGTAAAGGTTCCCCGATGCCGAGTAGGCCAAATCTTCGAAAACAATGAAAAATCGCCCCGAAGCCATCCGCTCCGGGGCGATTTTTATAATTGTCGCAGCCAGAGTGCCATAAAACGGTCGTAAATCATATAGCCTTCGGCCGTGCGGTACACAAGTTCCTTCTCTTCCAGACTTTCGAGAGCAGTCTTTACACTGCTTGCCGCCATAAGACGGTGGTCACGGATGAATTTTGCTGAGGTGGGTTGCGCCACCACGCCTTCATTCGCTATGGCTTTGAGAAGTTTCATCTGATTTTCCGTAAAAAACTGGGACAAATTCTCATATTGCGGTTCCCTGCCCTTCAGAACAGAAATCGTTGCAGCGTTCAACTGGGACAGTTCGCTGACTTTCTTTTCTCTCTCATAAAGACGATTCATAAGACATTGGATGTACCAGGTGTGCCCCTCATAGCGCCGATATGCCTCACCGAAAACCTCCTTTGACAAATCACCGCCCTTTTTCTGGAAGAAGTTCCGGCAAAATTCATAATAAACCGTTTCGTCAAGAGGACTGAGCCCCATCATTTCAGTACTTTGATAGAACGGGTGCTTCGGTGAAGCGAAAATCTCCGTCATAAGATGCTGCCGGCTTCCGGAAAATATAAAATGAATATGCTGCGAGAACTGGATATATGACCGCAGAAGAGCTTCGGTGCCATCTTCGGGATATTCCGCTATTTTCTGGAACTCATCTATGGCTACATACACTTCCCTGTTGCTCTGATTCAAGTACTGGAAAATGTTCTGAATTGTGGGAGCGGCCTGGTCGGCTTCCACTCTGACAGAAAATGTCGGTTCACCGTTGAGCGGGTCCACAGATAGTGTGGGACGTAGCGAGCCGAAGAAATTCGCCGCCTTTTTCAGGAGAGATTCGTTCTTTTTCTCCAGTTCGTTTAGCACCAGCAGGCCGAACTGCTCCACAAAGTCACGAAGATTTTTAGTGGCATAGATGTCTAAATAGAGACATACGGCATTCTTGTCGGCTTCTTTAAGTCGATAGAATGTGTTTTTAATGAGTCCTGTTTTCCCTATTCTTCGAGGAGAAATGAGCGTCACATTCCGACCATTTCGAAGATGAGAAAGGAGTTGCTCCGTCTCTTCTTCTCTATCACAGAAGTATTCCGGGCTCTCATATCCCTGATACACAAATGGATTTGCAAGTTTCACCTTTTTCATAAGCCATTCAGATATTACATAAATTCCGTTTCATAATTTCCGTAACGGCAAAGATGCAATGATTTTTCCAAAAGTACAAATTTTATCGCCTTTTTCAGTGGGACTTTCGCTCCTCGCCGAGATTCGGGTATTACTACTTATGCAGAAAATTCTTTGCCCATTCGTTGACGGCGTCCGCGTCCACCGGTTGCAGGATTATCTTTTCAGGTTCGAAATCCAAAAGGAACTGCATATAATTCGGTAAGGTCAGCAGCGGCCCTTCTCGGCCCACGTTATAGTCGCCGAATTTGATGATTTTCTTCACCCCGTATTTTTCCGGATGGTTCAAGACTGTCTTTGCGCTCTTGGCCTGAGAAGACTTTGCTTTAACTTCTATCGGCACACATTCTCCGTTCATACGGACAAGGAAATCCAGTTCAAGTCCCGAATCCTTCTGAAAATAATACAGCTTCTGCTGCTTCTTGTAAAGGGTGTCGGCCATTAGATTCTCGTAGATTGCCCCCTTGAATCCGCCGAGATTCCCCTGAAGGATATCCGCTCTGGCTCCAGACCCCAGCATCTCTATCAGCAGACCGATATCGGCAGTATAGACTTTGAATATATCCTCACGGGCATTGCCTCCCATCGGAAGACCGGTTATGTCTGTATTGTAGCATCGGCAGATGATTCCGGCATCCTCCAACCACTGGAGTGAGCCGAAAAAGGTTTCGCCACGTCCTCCCGGCTTCACTTTGCTGTACTGAAATTTTTTGTTTTCCTTGGACAACTGTTTGGGAATGGAATCGAAACATTCCCGAATGTGCGGTTTATCCCTGTCCGGGGCATATTTAATCATATCGTCACGGTACTCACTCAATATGCTCCTGTACTGCGCACTCACAGCATTCATATTGTTCGTGGATAGAAACGCATTGACCGGAGCTGGAAGTCCGCCTACGGCCACATAGAGATTCAGATACTTTTTCATCGCAACGTGAATCCCTTCCGGGACAGGCCTTTCTTCAGAGAGGAACTTGCGCAAAGCCTCCACCACCTCCCCATTCACGCCATTGGCCCATAGAAACTCCTCGAAATCAAGAGGATACATTTCCATTATATCCTCAGCGCCTACAGGTACGGAATTGACTCCGAGTTCACGCTTGCTGACGAGTTTTCGATGGGTTTTCTTGAGAAGGTCGCCATATCCTTGAACACCAAGAAGTGAACCGGTAGCAATTACATCAAAGCGGCCGTCCTCACAGAAGAACTTGAGAGAAGTTCTCGCCTCGGGACATTCTTGAATTTCATCGAAAATGAGACAAGTTTCGCCAGGAGTAAACTTTGCCCCGCGAATCTGGGCGGAGAGATTAAGGAGAATGTCGTCCACTTTTTTTGAGCCGAGAAAAGCATCGATTCTTTCTGGCTCTTTGATAAAGTTCATATAAACGACATTTTTGTAATTCTGCTCAGCAAAATGCTTTGCGATGAATGTCTTGCCACACTGGCGTATTCCCATAATAACCAGTGGTTTATGTCCAGGTCTGGATTTCCAGTCCAAGAGAGCGCTTTCTATTTTCCTTTTCAGCATAACAGGCATCAATTTCCCGCAAAATTACATTTTTCCAACGACTTTTCTATGTTCTATCGCATTTTTTCCAACGACTTTCGAGGACTTCGCCGCATTTTTTCCAACGACTTTTCTATGTTCTATCGCATTTTTTCCAACGACTTTTATGATTTTGGCGCCAGAACTGTTCATATCCACCAAATGTTTTGGGGCGATTTGTTCATATCCACCGTTTTTTAGAATTTTGGCGGAGCCTATCGACTTTTTCAGCGGGAAATCTTAATTTGCGGAAAATTACTATTTTTGTCGTTGGACTGCAAGGCCACAAGAGTGGCCAACAATAAGAAACTCAAGTTTCACACTTGCGAAAGTTAAATTATGAATAATACGACCAAGCCCGGAAGAGCCAAGCTCACCCTGTTTTCAAAAGTAATCCTCTCGCTCTGCGGTGTTCTGTTTGCCGCCGGCATCGCCTCGCTGTGCATCATCAAGGACGACGCCACCCAGAGCCGCCTCGCGTTCCAGACCTTCGAAGTAGTGCTGATGATGGTCCTGATTTTCCTGCCGAGGTTCGTTAACAGGGTCATCCACGTGAAGATTCCAAAACTTATGGAAATCATCTTCGTGGCATTCTGCTTCTGCGCTCTGATTCTTGGCGACGTGGCGGATTTCTACGGAAAATTCGAATGGTGGGACTCCCTTGAACACGGGATGTCCGGAGTGCTGCTGGGAGTGCTCGGCTACGCCATCATCAACACCTTCAACAAGGTGGAGGGCAACAAGCTGAAATTCTCCCCGGTATTCGTTTCGCTGTGGGTAATCTGTTTCGCGCTCTCGACCGGTGCTCTATGGGAAATTCTGGAGTTCGTAACCGACGACATCTTCGGGCTCAACTCCCAGCAGTACCTCACCACCCCGGGGACATTTGACAATGCAGTTCCGCTCCAGGGCCACGAAGCCCTGCGCGACACGATGGAGGACCTGATGCTCGACCTCGCCGGTTCGCTCGTCATCTCAGTCATAGGCTTCTTCGACCTCAAGAAGCAGAGAAAAAGCATCATTGCGAACCTCACTCTTGACACAGACACTACCGCCGCGGAATAAAAAACTTCTTTCCCGCACACAATAAAAGGGGGTGACTTTTTGGTCATCCCCCCTTTTTAGTCAGCCTCTTTACAAAGACTCTTAGAACAGCTTCACAAACACCTCAATGGCCTGATACTCAGCCATACCCAGCTCGTTGTATAGGCGGGCGGTGTTCTGGGTGCGCTCCTCGGCCCTCTGCCAGAACTCCCTGCTGTCCTCGCCAGGGAACGGAACGATGTCCTTCTGGCTGAGGTGACGGTAGATGGCGTGGCGCTTCTTTATGACCTCCTCGAGGCTGAACGGCACCGCCATATCCACCCTTCCGAGCTCCCACTCCATCCACGCGCCCCTGTAGAGCCATACGTGGCAGCGGCCAAGCCAATCCTCGCCCTCGCACTGACGCAGAGCCTCGAGGACAGCCTCCGTGCACACGCGGTGGGTGCCGTGAGGGTCGGCGAGGTCGCCGGCAAGATAGATCTGGTCAGGCTCGACCTTGTGGAGAAGGTCCAGAATGATGTCTATGTCCTTCTGAGTCCTCTCACCCTTCTTGATGCCGCCCGTCTCGTAGAACGGGAGGTTGAGGAAGTGGGCGTTGGTGTCAGGGTTCAGACCGAACGAGCGGACTGCTCCGCGGGCCTCCGAGCGGCGGATTGCAGCCTTTATGTCAAGCAGCGCGCGAGGCTCCGGCTCTCCCGGACGCTTCGTCGCAATTATGTCTTTAACTTTCTGGAAATCATCGGCATAGCCCAACTCGTGGATGGCGTCCAGGTGCTGGAGAACCACGTCGTCGTGAACCGCCACGTTGCCGGAAGTCTCGTAGGCCACGTGAACGTCGTGCCCCTGCTGAACGAGGCGGATGAACGTGCCGCCCATAGAGATTACGTCATCGTCCGGGTGCGGGGAGAAGATGAGGACCTTCTTAGGGAACGGAGAGGAAGCGACAGGCCTTGTACTGTCGTCGGCGTTTGGTTTTCCGCCCGGCCAGCCCGTGATTGTGTGCTGGAGGTCGTTGAAAACGCGGATGTTTATCTGGTCGTACGGGCCGTAAAGTTCAAGCAGTTCTCCAAGAGAATTGTCGAGGTAGTCCTTGTGGGAGAGCTTGAGAATCGGCTTGTGGACGGTCTGGCAAAGCCATACGACCGCCTTGCGGATGAACTTGGGAGTCCAGTCGCAAGGACCCACGAGCCACGGAGCGACAAACCTGGTGAGGTTCGCTGAAGAGTTCTCGTCGGTGTAGAAGGTTATGTTGTCGTGCTCCTGAAGAAGGGATGCAGGGCAGGAGGATGTTGCCTCGCCTTCGACCGCAGCCTTCACCGCGCCGGCCTTGTCTTCGCCCCAGGCCATAAGGATGATTTTCTTTGCTGAAAGCATCGTGCTGATGCCCATAGTGATGGCAGTGTGCGGCGTGAGGTTCACATTGCCCTTGAAATTTTTCGCCTGACGGTTGCGTGACTTGTAGCCAAGAAGCACCGTGCGGGTGCGGCTCTTCGCGGATGAACCGGCCTCGTTGAAACCGACCTGACCGCTCTCGCCGATTCCCATCACAAGAAGATCCAGTCCGCGAGCTTCCTTGTCATACTCCAGGCAGTACTCGCCCACCTTGTCGCGGGCGACGGTGCCGTCGGGGAAATGAATGTTTTTCTCCTGAAAATCCACAAGATTAATCAGGTCCTCGTGGAGAGCGGCATTGCGGCTGGTTTTCTCGATTCCCGTGCAAGGATAGTACTCGTCGATGCTGAAAACCTCAACATCCTTGAACGAAACCTGCCCTGCGGCATATTTCTGCGCAAGAATCTTATAAAGCGTCCTTGGAGAAGACCCTGTGCTCAGACCAAGACGCAAATGTCCGCCGTTTGATTTTATTGCAGCGATTATCTGCTCTGCGATGGCTTCGCTGGCATCCTGCTGCTCGTCAAATACTTCTGTAGGGATTTTTTCGTAACTGTGAAGAATATCCTCCGGAACGCTGTCAGGGATGAGACCGCCGTCCTTTGGAAGAGTAAAGTGTGGCATATGAATAAACCTTTTTAGTGAGCTGCAAAAATACGGATTTTTGAGGATTTGGCGAATATCTCGTTGAAGAAAAATTTGAGCAATATGTCCACGAAATTTTTGAATATATAAAAATATGCCTACATTTGCGTTTCGAAATCATAACTTTCGAAACGAAAGTAAATGAATGAATATAGACTTTTGAAATAAAATCAACACATAAACCATTTATTCTATGGAAATTATCCAATTAGTTCCCTATTTCGTGCTCGCAGCAGCCGTCATTGCGCTGGGATTCGCCTATTTCTTCTTCCGCCGGATGATGAAGGAGGACGAGGGCACACCGACTATGAAAGAAATTGCCCGCCACGTTAGGGAAGGAGCGATGGCCTACCTCAAGCAGCAGTACAAGGTGGTCACAATCGTTTTTGTCATCCTCGCGGCTTTCTTTGCCGTTCTCGCGTACGGGTTCGGAATTCAGAATCCTTGGGTTCCGTTCGCATTCCTCACGGGAGGATTTTTCTCAGGCCTCGCCGGATTTGTGGGTATGAAAACTGCCACTTATGCGTCCGGAAGGACTGCAAACGCAGCCTCACGCTCCCTCAATGCGGGTCTTAAAGTAGCTTTCCGCTCGGGCGCAGTGATGGGCCTCACCGTTGTGGGACTCGGTCTTTTGGACATTTCCCTGTGGTGGCTCATTCTCACGGCGGTTTATGCCGGAGAAATGGGTGAAGCCCAGACAATAGTTATGATTACCACGACTATGCTTACCTTCGGAATGGGTGCATCCACTCAGGCTCTTTTCGCCCGCGTTGGAGGCGGAATCTACACCAAGGCGGCTGACGTCGGAGCTGACCTTGTGGGAAAAGTGGAAGCAGGCATCCCTGAGGACGACCCGCGCAACCCGGCTACCATCGCGGACAACGTGGGCGACAATGTGGGTGACGTCGCAGGAATGGGCGCCGACCTTTACGAGTCCTACTGCGGTTCCATTCTCGCGACTGCAGCTCTCGGAGCATCAGCCTTCTTCCTTCAGGGCCCGGAGATGCAGATTCGCGCGATTTTCGCCCCTATGCTCATCGCCGCCATCGGAATAGTTCTTTCCATCATCGGAATTTTCCTCGTGAAGACGAAGGAAGGTGCCGGAATGAGCCAGCTGCTGAAATCTCTCAGCGTCGGGACGAACGTCAGCTCAGTTCTCATCGCAGCGGCAACATTCGGAGTTATGTATTGCCTCGGATTCGAGAACTGGTGGCAGCTCTCCTTCTCTGTCGTTGTCGGTTTGCTATCCGGAGTCATAATCGGCAAAGCAACCGAATACTACACTTCCCACTCCTACAAACCGACTCAGAAGCTCGCACACAGCGCCGAGACCGGCCCTGCTACCGTCATCATCTCCGGTGTAGGACTCGGTATGCTCTCAACTGCGATTCCGGTGATAACCATCGCCATTGCCATCCTTCTTGCCTACCTGTGCGCCAATGGCTTTGACCTCAGTTTCTCGGCCGAAAGCCTCAGCAGCGGACTGTACGGAATCGGTATCGCCGCAGTGGGAATGCTTTCCACTCTCGGAATCACCCTTGCTACTGACGCTTACGGACCTATCGCCGACAACGCCGGAGGCAACGCCCAGATGAGCGAACTTGACCCAATCGTCAGGGAAAGGACAGACGTCCTTGACGCGCTCGGAAACACCACTGCAGCAACAGGAAAGGGCTTTGCAATCGGTTCTGCCGCGCTCACTGGCCTTGCGCTTCTGGCTTCCTACATCGAGGAAATCAAGATTGGGCTTTCTCACGCCGGACTTGCAGTGAAGAACGTTGCAGGAGAGGTGATTGAGGCGTCCAAAGCGACTATTCCTGACATTATGAATATGTATCACATCGACCTTATGAACCCGATTGTTCTGGTGGGTGTATTCATCGGCGCTATGATGGCGTTCCTTTTCTGCGGTCTTACAATGAACGCGGTTGGCCGTGCA
Source organism: bacterium (assembly GCA_963652025.1). Classification (GTDB taxonomy): domain Bacteria; phylum Bacteroidota; class Bacteroidia; order Bacteroidales; family UBA932; genus Cryptobacteroides. The sequence goes on along the minus strand of CAVJRU010000006.1, from coordinate 36,586 downwards.
GCGCAGAAGATGGTGGAGGAAGTTCGCCGCCAGTTCCGCGAGATAAAAGGCATACTCACCAAGGAGGCGACTCCGGACTACGCCCGTTGCGTGGAGATTTCCACCAAGGGAGCCCAGAGGGAGATGCTTCTGCCGTCACTCACGGCGATTATAGTTCCGGTTCTTGTCGGACTCCTTCTCGGACCTGCCGGCGTTATGGGACTTCTCATCGGAGGACTCGGTGCAGGATTCGTTCTTGCGATTTTTATGGCGAACTCCGGCGGAGCGTGGGACAATGCTAAAAAGTACGTCGAAGAGGGCAACCTCGGCGGAAAGAACTCAGAGGCGCATCACGCAACCGTCGTGGGCGACACCGTGGGCGACCCGTTCAAGGATACGTCAGGACCGTCACTCAACATTCTCATCAAGCTTATGAGTATGGTTTCGATTGTGATGGCCGGGCTCACCGTGATGGTGTATGATAAAATTATAGCTTTATTCTAGTTGGGTCGCAGACGCGGGTCTGCGGGAATACACAAAAAAGAGGAGCGATTGAAAAATCGTTCCTCTTTTTTGTGCTTCGGACGGGAATCGAACCCGTACGGACATTTCTGCCCACGGGATTTTAAGTCCCGCGTGTCTACCTATTCCACCACCAAAGCGCAGGCGGCGGCTGTCTTAAAAAGCGGTCTGCTTCGTTGTGCGGCTTGCCAAAATCCTCACAACCAGAAGGTTGCTCCGGTATTTGGCTTCACCGCGAGCCTCGCATCCCATCTTTTTAAGCCTACCCGCCGTTCGTATTTCATTAATGCTACGCATAGCTGAAAAACAAACGGCGCTGTAGCGCCTTGAGATTTTAACTAGCGCAAAGGTAGGAAATATATTTGGAAAAATTGAACTCGTTATTCTTAATAATTCCTAAATTAGCGGGATTGTTGTAAATTGAACTTACGTTCCGCCCCTGCGGGACTTGATAAATCTTATATTATGGGACTTTTGACTGGTAAAGTCGCTCTTATCACCGGAGCGAAGAAGGGAATAGGGAAAGCCATAGCATTGAAATTCGCCTCTGAGGGCGCTGACATAGCATTTACAGACCTCGAGTTGAACGACGTGGCGCAGCAGACAGTAAGAGAATTGGAAGCGTTCGGAGTTCGCGTAAAGGCTTACGCATCCAATGCCGCAGACTTTGCAGCTGCACACGAAGTCGTCACCGAAGTTCAAAAGGAGTTCGGCCACATTGACATTCTTGTAAACAACGCCGGCATCACTCGGGACTCTCTTGTGCTCCGGATGAGCGAGGCGCAATGGGACGAAGTGCTCACGGTGAACCTCAAATCGGCATTCAATTTCATTCACGCCTGCACGCCTGTAATGATGCGGCAAAGGAACGGAAGCATCATAAATGTGGCCTCAGTTGTGGGTCTGCACGGCAATGCCGGACAATGCAACTACTCAGCCTCCAAGGCCGGGATGATGGCTCTTGCAAAATCCGTCGCGAAGGAGATGGGCTCAAGAGGCATCAGAGCGAACTGCATCGCCCCCGGTTTCATTCAGTCGGATATGACCGCGGCGCTGCCTGAGGACGTGCGCACGGCCTGGGAAAAGAGCATCCCGATGAGGCGTGGCGGCACTCCGGAAGAGGTGGCGAACGTCGCGCTATTTCTAGCCAGCGAGCTGTCCTCCTACGTTAGCGGACAGGTAATCAGCGTATGTGGAGCAATGAGCTGCTGATTTGAGCGTATTAAGAATCCACTTTCTCGCCCTGCCCGATTTATGAATATCACTATCTCTCAGAAACTCACAGCGGTAGCGGATTTATTTCTGCCACGGCTCTGCTGCGTCTGCGGAGATGAGTTGGGGATGATGGAGAGGGATATATGCCTGGGGTGTCTTTCGCAGTTGCCGCTGACCTACAATTGGAAGAGGCCGCAAAACCCTATGGCGGACCGGTTCAACGCGCTCATAGCGGGCGAAGATGCGGCCAAGCCAGTCCCCTACTCCTACGCCGTCGCGCTCTTCAATTTCAGCAAAGAGGGAGGCTTCCGCCACATCACTTATCGCCTCAAATACGGCAGAGACGTCGCCCTGGGGCGTCATTTTGCCTCTATGCTCGGAGAGAAAATCGCCGGGGAGGAACACCTTAGAGACATTGACACCGTCATTCCGGTGCCGCTCCATTGGACCCGCCGGCTTAAAAGAGGATATAATCAGGCGGAAGTAATTGCAAAGGAAATCGCCTCAAAAACAGGAGCCGCGCTCCGCACCGACATTCTCCGAAGAGGCCGAATCACCCGGACTCAGACAAAACTGGGAGTGGAGGAGAAAAAGCGGAATGTGCGCGGGGCGTTCGTCCTTCGGGAAAGGGCCCTGGAGGGCTTCCCGGGGTCTTCCGCGCAGCTTGACCAGAGCAGTTTCACCCCTGGATTCGCAGAGCAAAACGAGAGGCAAAGCTCCCCCAAGACTCCTTCTCCGCGCCATATTCTTCTTGTGGACGACGTGTTCACCACCGGTTCCACCCTCTACAACTGCTACCTTCCCCTTCGCGAGGCACTCGGAGACCAAGTCCGCATCAGCGTCGCCACACTCGGAGTCGTATAATTCGCCCAATGGGAATAGTTGAATTCATATAAGCCCGCCCCCAAAAAACACGAAATTTCCGCATAAATACACCAAACAAATGAAACTCAAACGCTTACTTCTTATTCTGACTACTTTTTCAATCGCAATCAGTTCATACGCCGGAGGGTATAAACACATTAAGGACATCCCTTACACAGCACCCGGCGAAAAAGACTCCTACCGCCTGGAACGCTGCAAACTGGACATCTACTGCCCCACCGACAAGAAGTCTTTCCCGACCCTCGTATGGTTTCACGGCGGCGGACTGGAAGGCGGCAACAAGAACCTTCAGGCCGAATTTCGCGAAAGAGGATTCGCTGTGGTGGATGTAAATTACAGGCTCTACCCGAAAGTGAAATGCCCCCTTTACATCGATGACGCTGCTCTTGCAGTTGCCTGGGTATTTGAACACATCGCAGAATATGGCGGAGACCCGGAAAAAATCTGCATTGGAGGCCACTCTGCCGGCGGTTATCTCACCCTTATGCTGGCGCTCGACAAAAAATATCTTGCAAAATACGGAGTGGACGCCGACCGCATCGCCAAAGCTTACCCGGTGAGCGGACAGACCGCGACCCACTTTACAATCAAAAAGGAAAGGGGACTCAACCCCGACATCCCGTTCATCGACGAATATGCTCCGTCATTCTGCAGCCGCAAGGAAGGGGCTCCGCTTATGCTCATAACCGGCGACCGCGACCTTGAAATGCTTGCCCGCTACGAAGAAAACGCCCACCTGGAGGCCATCCTGAAGCATCTCGGACATCCTGTGAAGCTCTACGAAATCAAAGGATTCAACCACGGCACGGTCATCGGCCCCGCAGCATATCTGATTCGAGAAGATATTGTAAAACTGTAAAAGAAGGGGAAAATCTCCCGGTTTGCGCTTTCACTTTGGAAAGTTATCCCCGACATTCAGCGGTTTGACTAAACCTCGGCCAGCTGTCCGTGTCTAAACTCTCACTTGAAATTTCGGTTAGTTATCAGGTAGTTATGAGAGATTTTAAATTCAAGACCCCGACAGAATGGGGAAACGCTTTAAGAGAAAATGTTCTTTTGCACGCCGGGCTTTATCTTCTGATGGCGGCAGGAACCCTTGGCGGAGTTTGCGCCTGCAGGGGTAATATCATCACGTACACCGACTCCTCCATCACCGAAGACCCCTCCGACGAGGGCGGAATTACACCCGAAGAGAGCGAGGGGAACATCAGCATTGTTTTCTCCGCAAACGGAGCGAAGGTCTCAGGCGATGAGCTCGGCATTGTGGAAGTCACTGGAAACGACGTCACCGTAAACAACGGCACTGAGCAAATGTTCACCTACACCCTCAGCGGGACAAGCTCAGACGGCTTTTTCAAACTCTACAGCTCGGCAAAACAGGTCATTGTCCTTCAGGGGCTAAGCCTCACAAACCCTTCCGGGGCGGCCATCAACAACCAGAGCCACAAATACACCTCAGTCATCGTTAACGGAGAAAATTTCCTCTGCGACGGCTCCCTCAACAGCGATGGGACATACCCGGACCAGAACTCGGACGAGGATATGAAGGCGGCGTTTTTCAGTGAAGGGCAGCTGATTTTCAGCGGCAACGGAAGCCTTAAAGTCACCGCCACAGGCAAAGCCGGCATCACCTCCGACGACTATATCCGCATAACCGAAACTCCCTCAATCACAATCTCTTCCACGGGAGGTCACGGACTTAGGGGGCAGGAAAAAGTGCTAGTTGAAGGCGGAACGCTCAGCATCACCGCCTCGGCGACCGGAAAGAAAGGCATTTCCACCGACGGGCTTTACTCGCAGAGCGGGGGAAGCGTCACTATTGTCTCCACAAGCTCCGCCGGCACAGTTGACGGGGAGGTTACCGGAGCGGCCGGCATCAAGGCCGACGGCGCCGTCACCATCGAGGGAGGAGAACTCTCTGTGAGCGTCAGCGGAAGCGGTGCGAAGGGCATAAGTTGCGACGGAGAAGGTCATTTCACCGGCGGGACAGTCACAGTAAAAGCGACAGGCTCCAACTACGGAAGCAGTTCTTCAGGCGGCGGACCTGGCGGATGGGGTTACTGGGGCGGCGGTTCATCGTCCTCCTCCGATTCATCCAAATCAGCGAAAGCTATTAAATTCGAGGGAGACCTCTATTTCAGCGGAGCAGACGTCACAGCAAGCGCCTCTTCACACGAAGCCATAGAATCCAAAGGCAAAATCGCCATCTCCGGCGGCAGCGTTTCAGCCACATCGAGTGACGACGCGGTGAACTCCGGCGGGGATATGACGGTGAGCGGAGGAAACGTTTACGCCTTCTCTTCCGGCAACGACGGCCTGGACGCCAACGGGAATATGTACATCCAAGGAGGATATGTCTATGCCGTGGGCAGCGGAAGCCCCGAGGTCGCGCTTGACGCAAACACGGAGCAGAGGTGCAAGCTCTATGTGAGCGGAGGCTCCCTTGTGGCGTTCGGAGGACTTGAAAGCGGTGCGAGCATCACCCAGCCGGTCGTGAGCGTCAGTTCCTGGAGCACAAACACGCAGTATAAACTCTACAACGGGGACTCCCTGCTGCTTGATTTCACCTCCCCGGCCAAAGGCGGCAGCGGGATGACACTCTCCCACCCCGACCTTGTGAGCGGGAGCAGCTACACCTTGAAATATGGTTCTACTAGCACCACCGTCACGGCTTCGCTCTCTGCTTCGTCCAGCGGCGGTTGGACCGGAGGCAATGGAGGCCCCGGCGGACGTCATTAGAAGAAAAACAACATATTTTATGAAATTCAAAACATCATCCATAATTCTCTGCGCTCTGCTGCTCCTTGCAGGAACAGTGAATGTTGCGGCTCAAGACTTAGACTCGTCCCAGACACAGGAAGAGACGACTAAGCAACACCCCAAGAGCAACCTCACCGTGAAGGAGTGGAACGTCGATGCGGCCACGGGGCAAAAAATTCTCGACCACCTCACCATTTTCAATGGAAATGGGAAGAAAGTGGAAGAAACCGAGTATGACAGCAAGGGGATGCAGTGGAGAAAACGCTACGAGCACGGGGAGAACGGCAAAGTGCTCCGCGAGATGGTCTATAACTCAAACAACAAGCTGGACAATGTCCGGAAGTTCGAGTATGACGAGCTGGGCCGCAAAAAGGCTGAGTACATTTACGATGCGAAGGGCCGGCTCAAAAAGTATAAGATATACGAATATATACCCGGGGCTAAATAAAAAGCGGCTTGCCGCGTTACGCAGCTTGCACTCCATCTTTTTATTTACCCCCTCCCCCCAACACATAAATGCCCTTGCTGCATTACGCAGTTTGCCAAATAAGAATATGCCCACTGAAAAGCATACAGACCTGCTTCGGCTCTCCGCCGAGTTCCCGTCCATCAGCCTCGGGGAGATGGACTCCATTCGGCTTATGAACCGCACTGACACGAAGTATCTCACTGACTCAGAGACACTTCTCGAAGTGCTTCGGGATGCTGTCCAAGCGGGCTACCGCATTTTCGAAAACGGAGGCAGAAGGCTTCTCACCTACGACAGCATCTACTTCGACACCCCATCTCTTTGGATGTTCACCGAACACCGCCGTGGGAAAGCCGTGAGGTTCAAAGTGCGAAAAAGGCTCTACACCGACTCCGGAGAGTGTTTTCTCGAGGTCAAACGGAAAAACAACCACTCGAGGACAAAGAAAAAGCGGACCTCCATCGGTGCGGAGGACTTTAGCGGAGCGAAGATAGAAGGCGAGGCCCTGGAGTGGATAACAGGAGTATATCCCTACCCCGCCTCCGCCCTCTCCCCTTCGGTGGAAACCATTTTCAAAAGGATAACCCTTGTGGACCCAGCCCTTACGGAAAGAACCACAATAGACTTTGATGTGAGATTCCGCAACCTTCGAAACGGGGCGGAGGCAGAGCTGGGAGGAATGAGACCGGACGAATGTGTTTCAGAAATGGCATCTTCCGGCACTCTGAAACAGCGGGAAGCAGTCATTATTGAGCTCAAAAGGGACGGAAGGCTTCACTCCCCCCTTCAGGACATCCTTCTTCGCTGCAGGGTGAAGCCACTTAGAGTCAGCAAATACTGCATCGGAGTGGTCTCAACAGACCCTTCCGTGCACCCGGGGCGCTTCAAGGAGAAGATGAGGGCGATTAGTAAGATTGCGAGTTCTTCAGAGCCCTTGACTGGGGTTACAGAACTCCCCCCACAAAAAGAATAGTGTAGATAAAAAGATTATCTTTGTAAAATTGAAAACTCCCGCAGGGGATGTAAAATATGACGACAATGTTACTTCAGAATCTTATCAGCGGCGCTGCATCGCTTGACGACGGGGAACTCCTCGGGGTGCAGGGAGCACTGGCGGACCCGGTGATGACCACTTCTCAAAGCCTTCTTGAACTTGCCCTTCGCTTCGGCCTCAACCTATTGTCCTGCTGGATTATAGTGCACTTTTTCTATTTCCCGAAGAGCCGCCGCAAGGACTACGCGTTCACCTTCCTGCTGTTCTCCTCCGCGATGCTCCTTCTGCTCTACGCGATGGGCAGGGTGGATGTCGGAGTGGGTCTCACGCTGGGGCTTTTCGCCATTTTCGGAGTCATCCGCTACCGCACCGAGACCGTTCCGATTCGCGAGATGACCTACCTTTTCGTCATCATCGCCATCGCTGCCGTCAACGGCCTTACTCCGCTTTTCCGTCTTGAAGACGCCGGAACGCCTCAGGTTCGCTATTCCCTCCAGTGGGGAGACTTTCTTGTGGCTGCGGTTGCAAACGCCCTGTCAATCATTCTGATATGGGTGCTTGAAAGCCGCGATAAGGCCAGCCGCACAGCCTCGAAACTCATCCTCTACGACCGTCTGGACCTTCTTGCTCCAGAGCGCCGCGAAGAGCTTTTCAGCGACATCGAAAAACGCTGCAGCATCACTCCGACAGAAGTAGAAATCGGCAACATAGACCTTCTGAAGGACTCCGTATATATAAAGGTATATTACCTCACTGACGGAAAGACCCCCTCAACGATAGGGGGCGTCACCCGGCCGAAGGACCTTAGGAGTTTTTAAGTTTCCCAGGGAAGGGCTTCAATCCCCCTTCAGGTCCCATACATATAACTCACTGAACATTAACGCATTTTATGAATATAAAAGGATATATATTCGCGGCTCTTGCGGCCGTAGGAATTTTTGTCGCAACAGGAAATAGGCTTCAGGCACAGGATCTTGGATTCAACGCGAGAGCATCCGTCGGAGCGGACTGGAAAATCGTCAAGGGACTGCATCTTGGCGTGGAATACGAGCTCAGGGGAAAGGACTCCTTCAGCGGAGTGGACCGTCATCAGGCCACCGTCGGACTCGAATACAAGGTCTGCCCCTATTTCAAGGCGGGGTTTGACTACATCTTCATCGGAGGTTACAATTCCTCAAACACTTTCCGTCCGCGCCACAGGTTTTCGCTCAATCTCACTGGCGTTTACGAGGCTGGTGACTGGCAGTTTTCTCTAAAGGAGAGGCTGCAGCTCACCCACAATTCGTACGAAATAAACCCTTATCAGGAAGTGCAGAATCCTCTTCAGCTCAAGTCCAGGATAACAGTCAAGTATGAGGGTTTCAAGAAGTTGGAGCCGTTCGTATATTTCGAATTAAGGAACATTTTCAATGCTCCAAGATGTTCGGCAACATACAGCGCAGAGACCGCCACCTACTCAGATTACGAGTTTTTGGGCTATGGTGACGCATACGTCAATCGCCTCCGCGGTGCGTTGGGTCTAACTTGGAAAATAACGAAACAGCACGGCATCACCTTCACCGGGATGTACAGCTACTGCTCCGACAAGAAGATTGACACCAACAAGGAAGGCACCAAACTGAAGTCCCTCACCACCCAGAAAAAGCAGTACGCCACCCTCGCCGTCGGCTACAAGTTCTCGTTCTAAAACAGAGCCGTAAGTGGCAAAAAAATGGAGTTACGGACGAAGTATCGGCGATAGTAGAGCCGTAACTCCTGAATTTTGGGAGTTACGGCTCTGCTATCGGTTTAATCGCGGCGGATTTTTACGCGCTCTTTGGGGATGAAATAGTACTTTTCTATTTCGTAGGCGACCTCGGCGTCTGGGGCCTCTATTATGTCGGAATGCTTCAGGGCGCGCTTGTGGCGACGGTTCAGGATGTGCCGACGGAGCCAGCTGTAGCCGTATCTTTGATAGAGGAAGGCAAGGGAGTCCACTTCAACGACTCTTTTGCCTTCACTGTTTTTGTACTTTTTCATCTTCTTGCGATAGCTTAAGGCCACTGCGGCCGGTGTCGAAAAAAGTGGGAAGGTGTTATTCCTTGGACATAAGCGCCTCGATGTCAGCGGAGGCTATCGGAAGACGGCCGTGACCGAGGCGTCGGGCGCCTTCTGGGGTTACGAGCACATCGTCCTCGAGACGGATGCCGCCGAAATTGAGGTACTCCTTCTCCAGAAGAGCGTAGTTCACCCGGCCGCCGTCAAGAGCGTCGCGTTTGAACTGGGCGATGAGCGCAGGGATGAAATAGATGCCCGGCTCGTCTGTGATGACGTTTCCGGGAACGAGCCTGCGGGCCATTCTGAGGTTAGCAAGGCCCACGCCGCCCTCGCGCTTCTGGTCGTCGTCGTAGCCCACATAGTCCTCGCCGTAATCCTCCATATCGTGAACGTCAAGACCCATATTGTGGCCCAGGCCGTGAGGCATAAAGAGCCCACCGACCCCGTCAGCTGCAAGTTCAGCCGGGTCTCCGCTCACGATGCCAAGAGCTTTGAGGCCTTCGAGCATATGGGTAACCGTAGCGATGTGAACCTCCTTGTAGGTGATTCCCGGACGAACCATCGAAAAGGCTAACTCATTGCAGGAGTGCACGAGGTCGTAGATTGGTTTCTGCTTCGGGGTGAAACTGCCGCCGCAAGGGTAGCTGCGGGTGAAGTCCGATGCGTAGTGAAGGTTGCTTTCCGCTCCGGCGTCAACCACGAGGATGCGGCCCGGAGTGATAATCTGGTGGTGGGTGTGGTTGTGGAGGGTCTCGCCGTTCTGGGAGAGGATGGTCGTGAACGACACGCCCCAGCCCCCGGAAAGGGTAATGCCTTCCATCCGGCCGACGATTTCCTGCTCCAGAGTGCCCGGCTTGCAGCCCTGACGGGCCACAGTGTGCATCCGGATGCCGAGGTCGCAGGCGGAGTCAATCGCCTCAATTTCCTCTGCCTTTTTCACAATCCTCATCGCGATGATGGCCCTAACGAGCGCGAGGGAAGCTCCCTGTCCGTCCTCAAGGCGGCGTGAAGCGACCTTATCAGGATGCACTCCGAGCACTTCGCCAAGACGGGTGGCGTTGTAGTAGCGCGACTGAGGGACATAGTGCACGGGGCGGCCGGCGGCCTTTGCCGCTTTCACCGCTGCAAAAAACTTTTCGTAAGGTGCGGAAATCCCGTCCGCGGTACTTCCTGAGTTTTCCCCCACTCCAATCTGTTCAGCTTTTGAGCGGACCGACGGCTGCGGGCCCATCCAGACGATGTCGTCAATGTCAACGTCGTCAGCGTAGAGAGTCTCCGCTCCGGTTTCAAGGTCGAGAACGGCCGCAAAACCCGGTTCGTCAATGCCCCAGAAATAGAGGAATGTGCTGTCCTGACGGAACTTGTAGTCATTCCCGCGATAGTTTGCAGGCGCCTCCACATTTCCGAGGAACACCGCGATACCCTTTTCACCATCAAGGCGACGCAGCAACTCTGCACGCCGCGCTACATATATATCTTTACTGAACATAGTATAATCAAACTTAAGTGTCTAACTTCTTCTTTTATAAGCCCTGTCTCTCTAATCAAACTCTCAAATTCCACACATTTTCATCTGCCCCTCCGCACCCACGGGCTATTCAATAAGTACGGCCCTCCGGCCTATTTGAGGAATCCTTTTTTCAGCAGAAGCTCCGCAATCTGGACCGCGTTTGTGGCCGCGCCCTTGCGGATGTTGTCCGAAACGCACCAGAGGTTGAGTCCGTTCTCCACAGACTCGTCCCTGCGGATGCGGCCCACGAAAACCTCATCCTTTCCGAGAGCGTTAATCGGCATCGGATAGACGTTGTTCTTTGGGTCATCCTGCACCACAGCACCCGGGAAGGCAGCAATCTCCGCCCTGACGTCCTCCAGGGAGAACGGCCTCTCAAGCTCGAGGTTCACTGACTCCGAGTGCCCGCCCATAACAGGGACACGCACCGTAGTCGCGGTGACACGGATGGAAGGGTCGAGGATTTTGTGGGTCTCGTTCACCATCTTCATCTCCTCCTTCGTGTAGCCGTTGTCAAGGAAAGTGTCGATGTGCGGAAGGATGTTCATATCAATCGGGCAAGGATAAACCGCAGGATATTCACCCCACTTGGCTCCTTCCCTCTCGGCCTTCATTTGGTTCACGGCCTTGTAGCCTGTGCCCGTAACTGACTGATAGGTAGAGACTACGATGCGGCGGATGCCATAGCGGCGATGAAGCGGAGCGATGGCGATGAGCATCTGGATTGTGGAGCAGTTCGGGTTCGCGATGATCATATCGCTCTCTTCGAGGACATCTCCGTTTATTTCAGGAACGACAAGTTTCTTCGTCGGGTCCATCCTCCAGAACGAGGAATTGTCCACCACTCGACATCCCACCTCGGCGAACTTAGGCGCCAACTCTCCTGAAGCCGAGCCTCCTGCGGAAAAAAGCGCCAGCTGCGGACGCGCCGCAATTGCCGTCTCGGCCGAGACAACCTCATATTCCTTACCGTTAAAAAGGACCTTGCGTCCCACTGATTTTTCCGATGCCACAGGAAGAAGCTCCGTAACCGGGAAATTTCTCTCGGCGAGCACCTCCAGCATCCGTGTTCCGACCAGACCGGTCGCACCAACTACCGCTACTTTCATAATGCTATATATTTCAAACTCACCATTCCCGCGCAAATTCTTCACCATCGCACCTCACCCCCCGCCCGGGAAAATCTAACAAATATAGCAAATTTCGGGAATATGCTCCCGGAAAAGAGACTTTCCGCTCACCGATGCAGCCGGAATACGCGGAATTTACTTCGTACGAAAAAATCTTCAAAAAGTTTTTGAGGTTTGGATTATTGTTGTACCTTTGCGGTGTATTACAACACTAATACACTATCAAATTGAAGTCAGACACGTCTGCAAGGCACTGATTTCTGGGAGATTGAGAAGGAAAATATTTGTTAAATTAATACCTGTTAAAATGATCAGTATCAACAACTTGTCCTATGCTTACGGGGCGAATGCCGTGCTTAGGAACATCACGATGGAGCTGCGGCCGGGGAATATCTACGGGCTGCTCGGCGAGAACGGAGTCGGAAAAACTACGCTTCTGACACTTCTTTGCGGACTCAAGAAACCTATGGGCGGAAGCATCACAGTTGACGGATTCACACCTTTCGACCGCAAGAGCGAGCTGCTCTCGGAGGTTTACTATCTCCCGGAAGATGTGGCTGAGATTACTATGAAGCCTATGGAATTCGCCCTCAACTACGGCAAGTTCTGGAAAGGTTTCTCCCTGGAGGCATTCTCGCAGCTGCTCTCGCTTTTGGAGGTGCCGCAGGAGAACAGGATGGACAGGATGTCCACCGGAGAGCTCAAGAAGACCCACATCAGCTTCGCCCTTGCCACCGGATGCCGGTACATCCTTATGGACGAGCCCACCAACGGACTTGACATCCCGTCCAAGGCGCAGTTCCGCAAGGCCCTGATGCAGTACACCAGCGAGGAGGCGACAGTTGTAATTTCCACCCATCAGGTGAAGGACCTCGAGAATGTAATCGACCCGGTCATCATTCTGGACAGGCAGAGGGTGCTTCTGAGCGCAAGTCTGGAGGAGATTTCCCGCAAGGTTTACTTTGACTACGGCACCGAAATCAACCCCGCCGCGCTCTACAGCGAACTCATCCCTGGCGGGTGCATCCAGGTCATCCCCAACCCGGACGGGCGCGAGAGCAAGGTGAACATCGAGGCTCTGTTCAACGCCGTCCATAAGAACAAGGACCTGTTCGCAACAATGTTCGCAGGCGAATAGAAACTGGGCTCGGAGTTATTGATAGTCAACAACATCGGATTCAAATTTCGCACCTGCGAAGTTAAATATATGACTCAAGTTTCGCACACCGCGAAACCTAAACATCGAAAATATGAACAACACATTCGACCTTAAGCGCTTCGGGACCTATTTCGTCAGCGACCTGCGCAGCGCCTTCAACAATACATACCTCACGGTGCTCATCACCTCCATCACGGAAGTGATTGCCTACCTTTTCTGCGGAGTAATGCAGCTCATAACGGTCGGGAGCTGGATATCATATCCTCTCATAGGCCGTCTCATCACCTTCATCGTCGTATTTTATATTCTCATAATCTTCGTTCCTTCAAAGGCTTACGGATTTTTTACAGACAAGAGAAGAGGCTCGTTCTACACTTTGATTCCAGCCTCAGCGCTTGAGAAGACACTCTCAATGATCATAAATGTCGTTGTGATTGCACCTCTCGCCTACCTTGTAATATCCCTCGGAATCGACGCCCTCCTGTGCCTTGTGGACCCGAACTGCGGGCAACCTATCGTATCTGCAGTCTTCAACGGAGCCAGCGAACTCAACAAGGGCCTTGGAGAGCTGAACATCAGCGCCGGATTCAACGTTTTCAGCATTGGGGAACTCATCCTTGGACTGTTCTTCAACATCCTCTGCTGGACGCTCACTTTCCTTCTGGGAGCGCTCTATTTCAAGAAAAACAAAATCGGCAAGACAATTCTCGTTGTGATTCTCTTCACTATGGTTATGAGCACGATCACGACCCCTATTTTCTTCAATGCAGGAGAGAGTTTCATAGAGATGATTGAGGCAAATCCGGACGCGGAGCAGGCAGTGAGCACGCTTAAATGGGTGATGTACTCTCTGAGCATTGCGATTAACGCCGCCCTTCTCGTGTGGACTTACTTCCGCGTCAAAAAAGTGAAGTATTAGTTCCGTCTCCCCTCCCTCGAAAGAGGGAATGGGGATTTTGGGTAAGAGTTTCGCATTGCGAAAGTTAAAGCATTGCGAAAGTTCAATTAATATACTTACGAAAATGAATTATGGAATTTAACGCCAACAAATCTATATACCTGCAGATAGCGGACAGCATCTGCGAGAAAATCCTCTCGGGGGAACTCAGCGAGGAGGACAGGATTCCTTCTGTGCGGGAATATGGCGCCCAGATCGGGGTGAACCCCAACACGGTAATGCGCAGCTACGAAAAACTCACCGACGAGGGGGTAATCTACAATAAAAGGGGTATCGGCTATTTCGTCGCTTCAGAGGCCCGGGAAAAGGTGCTCGGAAGCCTGAGGGAAGATTTCCTCAGCAACGAATGGCCCGCAATCCGCCGCAAACTCACACTCCTGGGACTCTCCCTCCAGGAACTGGAATAATTATGAAAAAGGCAATTATTATTCTGGGCCTATTGCGGTAGCAGCGAGGCGATGTGAGATAGGGAAGATGGAGCACCACGTGCGGTGGAAAAGTTCGCATCAGCGGACCGCCCGGTCCGGGTATTTCTGTCAGCGCGAAGCGATGTCAGAAATACGAAAAGGAGAAAAGGGCGCAGGGGTTTGGGGATATGCCCCAACCATAAAAGTTGGGGGGGGTGTATAAAAGGTACAAGGAGTGCTTCGCACTCCAGTACCCCGCCAAAAAAAAAGAGACGAGCAAACTGCTCATCTCTTTCTTTTGTCGGGGTACTGTGACTCGAACACAGGACCCTCTGGTCCCAAACCAGATGCGCTAGCCAACTGCGCCACACCCCGAGTTCCCTCAAATGGGATTGCAAAGATACGCCACTTTTTGAAATTCGCAAAATTTTTTCACTTTTTTCTTTATCCGGGCAAGCAGTCTGTTTTTTCTTGTTACCTTTGGAGTCCGATGGGAGCACAAAACATCCCGCTCCATAATACGGCAGAATATGATTACAGCACACGGCATCACCAAATCATTCGGGAGCCTTCAGGTTCTCAAAGGCATTGATTTGCATATTGAAAAGGGAGAAATCGTCTCCATTGTCGGAGCTTCCGGCGCAGGAAAATCCACCCTTCTGCAGATTCTCGGCACGCTCTCAAAGCCCGACTCCGGGAGTCTTGAGATTGATTCACGCGATGTTCTGGGCCTGAGAAGCGGTGAACTTTCCGAGTTCCGTAACCGCCGCATAGGCTTCGTTTTCCAGTCGCACCATCTTCTGCCGGAGTTCACGGCACTGGAAAACGTTATGATTCCCTCTCTTATCGCGGGAGAAAGCCGTAAAGAGGCCACGCGGCGGGCAGAGGAGTTGCTTGAAGAAGTGGGACTTGCCGACAGAGCTTCACACAAACCCTCCGAACTCTCAGGAGGAGAGGCCCAAAGAGTCGCCATCGCGCGTGCCCTGGCGAACAGCCCTGCTGTGCTTTTTGCCGACGAGCCTTCAGGAAATCTGGACTCCGCCACTAAACAGGAAATCCACAGCCTTTTCTTTGAACTGAGGGAGCGGCACGGTCAGACGATTGTTATCGTAACCCACGACGAGGGGCTGGCGAAGATGTGCGACAGGTGTTTGACAATGAAAGACGGCCTGTTCAAGGCTGAATAGAAGCGTCCTCTCTTCCAAATAAGAGAGATTTGAAAATCTTCAGCCATTTCCCGTTTATAAATCTTACGCATAAACTATGGGCGTATTCAAGTTCAAGCAGTTTGAAGTGCGGAATGAGCGCTCCGCGATGAAAGTCAACACCGACGGAGTGCTTCTCGGGGCACTAATGACTCTCCGGCCGGGAAAAGACCATCGGCTTCTTGACATCGGCACAGGGACCGGAGCCATCGCCCTTATGGCAGCGCAGAGGCTGCTCGGCGGCGCAAAAGAGTGCCTGTCCGATAAACACCCAAGCAAGAGCCAAGTTGACGTGATTGACGATGCGGAAATCCGGATTGAGGGCATCGACATCGACCGGGACAGCGCAGATGAGGCCGCGCTGAATTTTGACGCCTCGCCCTGGAGAGCCCATCTGAAAGCACATCACTGCGCCCTTGAGAACTTCGCCCCCGAGGCGCCGTACGATGCGATATTTTCCAATCCGCCTTTCTTCACGGAAGACCTCCACTCCCCCGATGAGCGCAAGGCCAGGGCACGTCACGCCGACTCGCTTCCGCTTGAAGAAATCTTCCGTTTCGCCTCGGAGCATCTTGCCCCCGGAGGGCGTCTCAGCCTTATTCTGCCCGCATCTCAGGAAACGCCGGCAAGCAGAGAAGCCGCCTGCGAGGGACTCTCTCTCAGCAGAATAGTTTCCATCAAAGGGTCGGACCGGAAACCTCCATACAGGGTAGTAATGGAATTCTCCCGCAGCGGGGATCAGAAAATTGAGCCGCTACGGGAGAACGTTACAATAAATATGAATGGAAAGTATTCGGATCAGTATCTCACGATAGTTACCGACTTTTTGTTAATCTCCAAATAAAGAGTCTTTTCTAATTGAGGATAAATCTTCACTCAAAGAGGGAGTGTACTGGAGTACTTGACCGATGAAGAAGGAAGATTTAGACCCAAAAGACCAGAAAGGCTAGAAAGGCATTCCGCCGCCGAAGCCTCCGGGGTCACCTCCTCCCATAGGAGGTCTTCCGCCGCCCATTGGCGGCCTACCGCCTTGACCCATAGGACGAGGACCGCCCTGTCCCTGAGCTCCTCCGCGAAGCCTATGAATCTGAGCCTTGCGATAATCTTCCTCCGCAACAATAAGTTTTGCGACATTCTCTGTGGAAAGAACCTCGGAAAATCTCTTCCAATCTGAATTCTCGAATGCTTCAACTGCGTCCCTGGCATCAAGGTATGTCTGAAGAAGCGGCTGGATATCAATTGTTTCCTCGCTTTCTTCCTGTTTCCTTACGGCAGTCTTCAGGGCTTTCAAAGCGTCATTGCGGGCATCAAAGAGGCGGCCTCTTTCTTCCTCATTCTCTTTATAAACCTTGAGGAAAGCTTTTTTCTCAGCTTTTTTGAGTCCGAGTCTCCGCACGATAAAATCCTGTTTCTCAGCCTGAGCCTTTTTCCAGAATTCGGAATCCTTGCGAGGCTCGTCCCCCTCTCCCTGCGGCTGTGCGCTCAGAGCGATGGCAGAAAAAGCCATCACAAGGGTCAGAGCCAGGCGCCTTAAAGTATTAAATCGCTTCATAATAATCTCAAATTTAACTTTCTCTCTTGAAAATTTGTTTTTAATGGACAGAAGATGCAATCTCTTCCACTGACGCGCCAGTATATATAAGATAGTCAACTATTTCGCCTGAGCTGAGAGAAGAAGTGAACGTCTCAAGATAGAGTTGCTGGTCCACTGCTCTCTGATGATTTTCGTAGAGCTGCCTTCCGACAAAGAACAACCCCACCGCCGCTGCCACCGAAACTGTCGGAGCCAGCACTCGGACAACTTTTGCGACAGGAGTCAGAACCTTCTTCTCCGCGAGGGCCGAAGCCTTTTGCCGCATAGAAGAGAAGTAGCCTTCTGGCACTCCGAACGGGTTCTCCTGAAGATGCTGAGACTTCTCATTCAGAATGTCCTTTTCCTGCGATATGTTCTTCTTTTCGGTCAACATATTCTCGTCGTCCAATTAAATATATTAAGTAACTACTAACTTTCTTTATCAAAAAACGTTGCGATGCTCTCGTCATCAGAATTCATCGCCTTCTTCTCCGCCTCTCAAAGATCAAACATCCATTTGACACCGCCATTTTCGGGAAGTTTAATCCTTGCATACTCGCTTTCTATTTTCCGTCAATAAATTGTGCTCCGGAATCCATAAAGCCCTTCAACTCGTCCTTGATTTTGTTGTAGGCGATGTGGTAGGAGGCTTTCAGCGCGCCCTCAGACGTGCCGAGGATGCGCGACATTTCCTTGTACTCCACCTCGTCGAAATAGCGCATCTCAAAAACCAGCCTCTGTTTTGACGGGAGACGGGCTATGGCCTTGTAGAGTGCACGCTGGAGACTGTCGCCGTTGAAATAGGGGTCTTCATCAATTTTCTTGAGGGCCGCAGTTTCGGCGTCAACGGAAGAAAAACGCGAGAGGAGCTTCTGACGGCGAAGGAAATTCAGGCTCTCGTTGGTCACAATCCGATACAGCCAGGTGTAAATGCCCGACTCGGAGCGGAACAGAGGAAGAGCCTTCCAGATTTTGATGTAGCAGTCCTGGAGGATGTCGTCGGCGTCGTCGTGAGAAAAAACCAGACGCCTGATCTGCCAGTACATACGCTCTCCGTAAGAGTCCACAAGAAGGTTGAATGCCTCCCTGTATGCTCTACGGGCCATCGCCTCGCGTATCTGCTGTTCCTTGCTCTCCATCGGATGGTGAAATTTGTGCGCCACAAAAAACCGGCGCTCTAACGAAACGCCGGTGCTTAGACAAAAATTAGTCCCCAAAGTTTAGATGCGCGCCCTCAATTGATTTTTTCGATAGCGTCACCCAATCAATAGTTCATTCCGAACGACCATAGCGGAAGGATGTTCCGGTAGGCGTACTCTATGTCATCCTTGACGATGAAGGAATCATTGACATCCTTTACCTGCTTGCTTGTCTTGCCCTTGCCACCGACCTCAAAAGTATAACCGTCAATCAGGAAATCGGAGACAGGAGATGAAGTGACTTTGTTTTTCAAAAGCATAGAGGACAGGAAAAATGTTTCTCTCACATTTCCCGTTTCCGGGGATCCGTCGGAGAGGGCATATATAAAATTGGTGTTGCCCAAATACACCTTCTCCACTTTCTCCATCTGTGCCATTCCTTCTGATGGAGTGCGCAGAAGGCGGACAAGACGCGCCTTCTCAATATAGGTCATATAGTCCGCCACAGTGCTTCTGTCCACTGATATCGCCCTGCCTATTTCACTGTAATTCGGTTTGAACGGGACGCTCTTGGAGATTACATAGAGCAATTTTTTCAATTTCACGACAGTGGATATGTTCATTTTGGCAAAGGCCGGAATGTCAATTTCCATTGTCTGGTTTATGACATTCTCCAACCGGAGGCGGTAGTCATCCTGGTTAAAAAATGGGAAATAGCCGTTGGAAAGATAGTCTTTGAAACAAGCCAACGGATATTTGACTTCCGAAGGAAGCTCCACCTTCCCGGAGATTATCTCGTCGAGAGAATATCTGCGGATGTCAAGTTTGAACCGGAAATTCAAGTATTCACGGAATGAAAGCCCCTCCAGAGTGTATGGGATGGCCCTACGACTAAGATCCGCATCCGCGCCACGGATGATTTCAAGAATGGAAGAGCCGGTTACGACAACCCTCAGGTCCGGAAGATAGTCGTACATCATCTTCACCTCGCGAGACCATCCTTCATATTTATGGATTTCGTCTATGTAGAGGATTTCTCCTCCACCCTTGTGAAATGCGGAAGCGGTGTCATAGAGGGAGTGAGATGAGAAATATGTATGGTCCGCGCTGATATACAGGGACTTGTCTCCCGCCTCGGTGAGGCGGATGTGCTGAAGGAGCATAGTGGTTTTCCCCACTCCCCGGGCTCCCACTATAACCATCAACTGGGTGTTCCAGTTAATCTCGTCGTGCAGATAGCGTACAAAACCGAGGTCTGTCCGGCGCAGTTTATCTCGGTAAAGTTCAAACAGCTGTTCCATATTCTGTCAGTTTTTATCCGGGGCAAAGTTATGAAAAATTCCCAAATCGCGGAAACATTTCCACAATTTTTGATAGAAACTGCAGAATTGATTCCGCGGTTTTACAAAAAAAATCTCAGCCGGAGGCGCGAAATCTTGCGCTTCTCGGCTGAGAATTTTATCGGGTTGTGCCTTTGATCGGCAGGAACTGCTCCGAAGGGGAGTTATTTGTAGAACAGTGTTATGCCGGAGAGCCAGGAATTTGAATCTTTTCTACTTAGAGTGAGTTTTGAATTTGCATTGTCGGCATCTACCTCGAACTCCAGGTAGCCAGCTGTCGCTGCGGCTTCCGCATACACCACATTCTTTGTAGTCACGGCTGTCTCACCAGAATTCAAGGTCAATTTGCTATTAGAAAAGGCTATTACAGGATGAGTATAGACGCGAATCTTACTGAGAGTTTTGTTTGTTGCCGGGGTGATGGTT
The DNA here is from genome assembly GCA_963652025.1 of bacterium. Classification (GTDB taxonomy): domain Bacteria; phylum Bacteroidota; class Bacteroidia; order Bacteroidales; family UBA932; genus Cryptobacteroides. The sequence goes on along the minus strand of CAVJRU010000006.1, from coordinate 16,878 downwards.
ATTACGCCATTTGTGTTATTGTCATTAGCCACTCGAAGCGCCTGAGGATAATAAGAGTTCCCGGAATCTTTCCAAACGGTACTGCCGACAGCAGAAAGCGGAGTGGTTCCGTCACTTGCCGTGAGATCGGAAAGGTCGGCTTCTGACATTGCAGAAAAATCGCAATAAGAAGATGTCTCAGCGCTATACCCATCGCCCGAAATGTTGAACTTGATCCTATTGATTCTATTTCTTTCAATTGCCTTGGCTGACGGGAGTTTGACGGTTCTCGTAATGGTCTTTGTGTCAGCAGTGACTGTGAGAGTAAGAGCGGTGCCGGATGGGATTTGCATCGGATTCATAATGTACCATACGCTCCAACAGCCGCCTGTTTTCTCAATTCCGGAAGCATTAAGAGCAGAAACTGCATTGCTGAAATTGTTGGCACTTGCATTATTGTTTTTGTCAGTACCGAATTTAATCGCTCCGGCAGAGCTGTAATCGTCGGAGCCCGGAGTGACATAGATAAGACCGGCCAACGCGTCGGTGGTAGTCGCAGTTTTTGACAATGAGAATGTTACAGCGTGGACCTTTTCCTCGCCGAGAATATTCGCATTGTCATAGATTTCAACTTTCACCGGAGCGAACAGGCGTTTGAATGTAATGTCCTTGACTTCTGTCGCCGGATCTGTTCCAAACTGAGTTTTTCCGAGAAGGAAGTCCATATTCGAATCGAATGAGGTGGCGGTAGGGTACTGAACATTGTAGAGACGAATCTTGAATTGAGACTTATTGCTCGGCATATCATTCTTCGAAGTGTGCGGCAGAAGGAAAGCATAGTCGTAGGAGGTCTCTGCGGTAGAGCTATGGCTGAACGACCATTTCCCTTTTCCGTCAGGAGTGCCAAGAACTCTGGTCATTGAGGCAATGGTTTGTCTCCATTGTTGCTGGCATAGAACACCGACATATACTCATTGTTGGTGAGGTGGACGCCTACTCCGGCTTCATAGACGGATTTGGTTTCAGGGGAGGTGACTGCTCCGGACTCCTGAGCGGCGGCGGAATCATCCTTCGGAGGAAGGATGGCTTCGACATCGGCGGAGATTGTGCGGGTTATGGTCTGCGTGATGGACTGGTCCTTAGCGAAGTTTTCCTTCTGGCAGGATGCGAGAGGGAGGATGGCAACAAGAGTTGAAAGGGCGAGAGAGGCCCAAAGGATTGTGTTTTTCATAGTCTTTCCTCCTTAAAGTATTTCGCCCCAGTCGTTTACATCTTCATCCGAAATGGAACCGTTATTCCATTTATCATAAAAGGCGGCAGAGTGGGCAAATCCGCTCTCGGTGACGGAGGTTAAAATGGAGAAATCAGGTGGGGCGTACCCTCCCCCATTTACCTTGAAATTTTCTTGTAATTTTCTTGTAATTTTCTCATTATCATTAATTTATGCGACTATTTAATAAAACATATAAATCAGCCTGCAGGACTCCGAGGTCCTGCAGGCTGAGAATAACATGTTTCAAGAATTAGCGATTGTCGGTGTCGACCATACAACGAACTGAAAAACCGTGACACTGGTTGCCGGTGTAAGTCTTCTTGCCGTCCTTATCGCCGTCCACTCCGCCGTAACCTGCGGAGAAGTAGCAGTGCTCAAGGCAGTAGCCATTGTTGCCGACCGGAGAATTTGACCAGTAGAGAGCGCCGTGTTTATTGGTGCTGGAGGTACGGTTACCCCACTTGTTGGAAGAGCCCCAATGTGCTCCTTGGTAAATCCAGTAGTCATAAGAGTCCGAACCGAGAGGAATCTGCACCACAGAAGCCACACCCGGGAAGAGAATGTCATCGGTAGCGGTAACGTCGGTATGGTCAATTTCATTGCGGACTCCGTATTTGATTGCGTAGTCAACCACATCTCCGGAGATGACCCTGTAACCTGCAGGGCACGGGTCATAGACAGTCTTGCCCATATCAGTGGTGGTGTCAAAATAACTGCCGTCCTCGGAGTTGTTGCAGCCCCAGAGATTGCGTGCCTCTCCCACATACCATTTGCCGGAGGCATTCCAGCCGTCACCTTTAGCTGTTCCCCATTTGATGTACGGTTTTGCGAGAGCCGCCTTGAGGTCTGTGTCTTCTGTTACTAGCGCACCATCATAATGAGTCTGATTGGAGTTACTCCACATAAGCGGAGTCGGACGTCCCCACTGGAACCAGGCGCCCCAGGTTCCCTTCTCAGGAATAAGTTCCTTGGTTGCAGGCCTTTTTGCACCAAGATTTCTGTCCATAACGGATTTGCCGATATTCGGGTAGGCATTTGCCTTAGGTGCCTCACCGGAAAGGTAGGAGTTAATCATATAACTCCAAAGAAGATTGTACTTGGCGTCATAAATGGAGATTACTCCATATGCGGAACTTCCGCAATTTTTGGATGTCGGAGCCATTTCAACAGTCACCTCGTATGCGGAAGATACCTCGGTAGTCGGCTGTGAGTTGTAAGCCATTGTGCCATCAGTAAGGCGGATAAGACCGTTGTTTCCGACGTCGCCTGAGGATATGATTCCAACATACTTAGGCTCAGCAACCTGTGAGAAATCACCGCGGGCCTTCACTTCGAAGGTTATAGAAGTCCACTCGTTCTCAGTCTCGCTGCGCTGAACGAAGTAGGAGTTCTGGGCGCCATAGCACCATCCTCCCACGAGATTTCTCTTCTCGACAGGCTGATACCACGCGAAGGTGTTGCTTGACGCGTTGACTGAACCGAGGTCCACCGTAGCCATCGTGGCAGCCTTGAGGGTGCCCTTGTTCTTGAGTTCCATAGGGATGCTGACTGTCTCGCCTTTCTCGTTGATGAAAGTTACGACGACATACATCTTGGCTGAAGTAAGGTCTACGCCCGGGAGAAGGGTAAGGTAGAGTTCCTGTTTGCCTGTGCCGATGGCCTGGAACGCCGCGTCGTCAGAAAGGGAAATCCTTGCAGAGTGGCCGTCTGCAGTCTCTGAAACCTCAATAGCCTTTTTCTCAACGTCGAAAGCATAGTCCCCGGCAATGACAGCCTTGGAGTCGGCGTCATAAATCTGCACTGACTTGAGCATATACTCGGCGTAGTCTGAAGTGGAAACGACGAAACGCACATACGAGAGAGCGTGGGTGAGAGTGAAGTTCACTTTCTTTGCCGAAGGCTCAACCTTGGAGAATGCGTAGGAAAAGCCATTCTTTCCGATTTCCTGATCGTTCACAGCGGCTTGAGTCTGTTCTGCAGCGACAGCGGAGTGAATCTTGAAGTCATCTACATTGATGTCGGTCTTGCTGCTGAACGGATAGTAAATAAGGAACGTCTCTGTGGCTTTTTCAGGGATTGTAAGACCTATGAATTCCTCAGAAGTGGACTCCTCGGGGATGAATATTCCGTTGGTGGAGCCGATGGAAGAACGGAGAAGGTCAGCCCTGCAGTTTACGTTTGCAGTCTCGTCGCCTGAAACCGTAAAAATTCCGATTGCATCGTCCTTTGACCAGACGAGTTTGTCTGAAGCGGCGTCAGCATCGGTGAACGCTGTCTTTGTATCAACACCGGCGAAACCGCCCTCGAAGGTTACGGACGGACGGGTTGAGACCTGTGCCGTTTCCTTGAGGTCATTTGTGCAGGCTGCCAGAGTGAGTGCGGCAGCGCAGAAAAGCATTATTTTTTTCATACTTGACTTCATTTTAATGGGTTGAACTCAGACTACCAGCGCTCATTTCCGATGGTGCCCGCACCGGCCTCATCACCGATTGCGTTTTCTGGAGTGGCGGTGGTGAATGTGTAGGCCTCGACGCACACGATTTTGAAGTTTGCGTCAAAAGCAACAGCAGCAGTGACATATTTGGTGACAGGAGAAAGTCCGGTAACCTTGTCGACATACGGAAGACCGATGGCAGAGCCCTTTGAGACATACTCCGAGAGAGCGGCGTCATCCTCAAGGTCAAAGTCGAGGCTCTCAACTGAGACTGGAGCGATGTAACGCACCATCTGCGGGGTTGCACCCGTAACAGCGACGTTCACCGTTGCCGTGGTGGCAGTGATGTCAGTCACCTCAATGAGAACTTCAGTAGGGTCTTCCTTCTGCGTTTTGTTGCAGGAAGTCAGAGCAAATGCCCCGAAGAGCAATGCGATTGATGATAAAACAAGAAATCTTTTCATAACTGAAATTGTTATTAATTAGTAATTTGTGTCAATCTACCAGGGGGAACTCCCCTAAGGAAGCCTCCCGTAAAATCAATTTTAAAGCGTCGGAGAGAGCACCGTAGTGAAAGTCACCGTCTTGCCCATTGGCACAGTGGCCTCAAAGCCAGCAAGCGTATAGCCCGTACAAGCCGTGTCCCAGGAGTTCGTTCCTTTGGCCTCCCAGGAAGTATATTTCACGCTCACAGAGGAATCTGAAGGAGTGGTCCGAAGGTACATTGTCTTTCCGTTCTGGGTCAACGTTTCCTTGTCTGAAGCTGCAATGACAGCAGAGGGAGTCATCATTCGCCACTGCACCGCAGCGTCAAGCGAACTTTTAGCCGTGATTTCGTCCTCTATGGTGAGAACTCCGTCCTTGAGAGTGAAAGTCCTGTATGCCGAGGCCACTTGGTCGGAAAGCGTAGCGGAGAGATTGAGCCGGGCAGTATACTGTCCGCCGGCGGAAGAGGCCGACTCAACCGTCGCTGCTCCGTTCACATTGTGGTCCGCGCCGTTCACCGTGAGGGTGCTGTGAGCCTTGTTGTTGAGGCGGAAAACCTGCCAGCGGAGGGATGACTGGGTCAGTGTCCAGAAATTGCCGCCGGCTGCCTTGAGAGCATTCTCAACCCGTGCATAGGATTCCCTTGTTATGTCCTCTGACCACCTCAGGCCCAGTGCGTCATACACGAAAGAACCCGCGTCCATATGACCGTGGGCGGAGTTGGCCTGTCCACCTTTAAGACCGAGATAGCGGTCCTCATCAGAGTTGTCCCAGAGTGTACGGAAAAGCACTACCGGGGTTGTTCCTCCACCGGAGTACATATTCACTGTGGCGCTGCCTGAAGACGCGGAATCAAGGTTTTCGATGTCGTTCGCGCAGGCGACAGCCATAGGGAGAAGGCGCACCTCGTCAAAGGTGGTGGTGTAGGCTCCGGAGTTAAGGAGAGAGACTTCTGAACTCAGAAGTGAAGGGTCCGCGTAATGCTTCCCGAACCACCACATTCCCATCTTAGGGGTGGCTGTGGAGCCGGTGGAGTCGCCGAAGCAGTAGGTTCTGCTGCCAACTCCAGCCATCATCATCATCCACTTGGGGGTTTTCTTCAGACCCTCGGAATTGTCCATCCCGAAAAGCTGCCCGAAAGCGCTTTCAAGCACAGTGAAGATGACACCCTGATAGCCCGTTCCGTAGCCCCAGTAGGAATATCCTTCAGGGTAAACTCCGTCAGGGTCGTAGATGGACTTGATTACAGAGGCGTTGTCGGCGATGCAGGAATTGATGAGCGAGCCGGCATTGGTTTTCTCCTTGCCGTAAATTGCAACCGCTCCCGCCACTGTGCCGCCATAGCAGACTTGATTCCAGTTGCCAATGGTGGTTCGGAAACTTTGGCTTCCGGCATAGGCGAGGTCATAGTTTGTGATGCACTTGCGGCATTTCACTCTCAGAGCATACGGGAGGCTGTAGTAGAGCCAGTCGTAGCCCAGAGCCACGGCGAAAGTCATTTCGGCGGTGTCGAGGAAATGCTTGCCCTGGTTCCAGTCGTCGAAGGCGGTGACTGCCTCCAAATCGGAGATAGCCTTGTCGAGATATTTTTGGGAGCCGGTCATACGATAGGCGTAGGCGCAGGAGCCAATTCTTTTAAGAGCAAGCTGCGACCACTCCAGGATGCGTTTTCCTGCAGCATCGTACTGATGGACTATCACGGTATTGTCCGCAACCGCCTCGTCCGCGACGCCGAGCAAGAGTTTGTGCAGTTTGTAGAGCGTCTTATTCTGGAAGCGCGCTCCTCCCACTTTACTTTTGAGGCGATCAAAATCCGCCCTGTTCATCATCACCCGGGGATGGCCCATCTCAAGGAGCGAAGCGAGGTCAGCCGTGCCCTTGGGGTCTGCCACGGTGGCATTCTTCTCCTCAATGAAGCCATCAGGTACAGGGTCGTAAAGAAGAGTGTCCTTCTTTTCGGGCTCGGGTTCCGGTTGAGGCTCCGGCGCGGGGTCAGTTTTGCCTGATTCACCTCCTCCGTTCTCAGTGGGCTCAGTCTTGGAACAGGACAGAGCCGAAGTCCCTGTGCTCACCAGGAGCAACGAAACTAAAATAAGTGATATGATTCTTTTTACTTTCATAATATCAGAAAGGAACGCAGTAGACAGTTTTTTTGTCGACATCTTTTTAATATAACCAGCCGTCGCGACGGATAAGGTTCGGATTCTTCTGAGCCTCACGGTCGGAGATGGACCAAGGCCACATCGTGTCGGTGTAGTACCAAGTGTATTCGAACTGGGTGTCACCCCACATATTTGTTCCGCCGTGCTCCGTCTTACCCTGGAACTTGGTTTGTTTGTATGTGCCCCAACGGATTTCATCGAAGTAGTTCACACCCTCCTCGCAGAGCTCGACACGAGCCTCGTAGCGGATGGCCTCAAGCATAGCCTCCTGACCTGCAGCAGTTATGCCCGGCATTCCGGCTCTTGCTCGAACCTGGTCCACAAGAAGTTTAGCCTCGCCTTCTCGGCCTAGATATACAAGCGCCTCGGCCCTCTGGAGAAGAATTTGGGTATAGCGCACGAGCGGCCAGTCGTAGCCGCAGCGCTGACGGCCCGCGGTACCTCCCGGAAGAGAGGCGTCAAGGACATTGTATTTTTTCCAGATGTAGAAGAATGAACTCTGCTTATTAGGCCAGAGGTCCGTGTTGTCCTGGGTATTGTCCTGCACGGAAAGAGGCCAGCGGAGCACTTTTTTCAGCACTCTCAAAGGCTCGCTATACGGGCTGAAGGAATTGGTAACCTTGTATGGGGTGATGACCGCCTGATCCATACGCGGGTCGCGGTTGTCGTAGGCGCCGCGAAGACGCTCCTCGTTACCGGAGTTGAGGTAGTAGGTGTCCCAGATGGTCTGGCCCACTCTCTTTATGCAGTCTTCCCTGCGGGTGCGAAGCTCGGTGAACACAAGTTTCTTCTTGTTGAGAGCAGAAATCTGAGAGTCTTTCTCCTCTTGTGAAAGGGAGGCGTCGGCATTTACCGCAGCGATTTTTGCATCATACACGTTCACAGAGTCCTGAACATCGTTCATCCCGTCACGGACGAAGAAAATTTCGCGCTCGGAAGGCTTGAGAGCGTCCCAGTCTTCAAGACCAGGAACCTCGGACCATTTGAACGGAGTGCCGTCGGCGTTCTGGAAGGTATCCACGAAGTCAGAAGACGGAGTTAGATGCTGCCAGCCGATGTACTGGTCGGTAGCTCCGATAACCTGCTGCCAGTTGTGGCAGAAGCCTTCATCGGTAGTAAACTGGAGAGGAAAAATCATCTCTCTGCTCTTCTCGTTTTTCTCGGTGAAGAGGTCGCCCCAAGTGCCCTGGTAGAGACCGTAGCCGCACTCCTCAACCTTCGCAAAGTCCGCCTCGGCGAGAGTGTAATACTCGGTCGGAGTAAGTTTCACGTCGCTCGGGTCACTGATGACTCCGCTTGTAAAAACTCCGAGGTCGGCGGCAAGCCACATATAGGCCATACCCCTGAGGGAGTAGGCAAGGCCCTTGGAAGGCTTTCCGTAGTTGGATGTGAGGGTATTGTCAGGGCAGTACTCGTTGTCGATCGCGTAGGTGCAGTCGTCAATTACCGCCTGCCAGACCTGAACAAATGAGGACTGAACCCTTGTGCACTCCTCATTGGTGACCGGCTCGAGATAGAGCGGAACTCCACCGTAAATCATATTGAGACGGGAATATGCCCAAGCCCTGAGAAGCCTTGCTTCACAGACATAACGGTTGTATTTTTCCTCTGAAAGCCCCGCACGGGAGAGGTTCGCGATTGCGTCATTGCAGTTGTGCACCACTCGGAAGATTATCTGCCACTCCAGACGGCCCTGGAAGTCCATCGCCTGCTTGGTGGAGCGGTAGAGGTACTGAAGAGGATAGTTGTTCGAATATTCGTCGGATGTGAATCCGTTGCCCTCCATACCGGTGCGGTTGAGTCCGTCATAGTCCTCCATTCGGATTTGGGTTCTCGTGAGGTTGGTCTTGTAGAGAGGGTAATATATGCCGGCCATTCCGGCGTCCGCCTTAGACTCGTCGGTCCACATATTCGCGGTGGAAATCGCGTCCGTCCTCACTGTGTCAAGGAAATTCGAGCAGGAGACGAGGGCCATAAGAGAGAGAAGCGCTGTAAGAGTATATATCTTTTTCATAACCTTTTCATCTTTTATCAGTCAGACCGTTAGAATGAAATCTGAGCACCGAGGCTCACGCTGCGCATAAGCGGATAACCGATGCTGGTGCCCATTTCCGGGTCGAGACCAGGGTACTTGGTTATAGTGAAGAGGTTCTCGGCGGAAACGAAGATGCGGAACTTCTGCATCGCGATTCTCTTGCTGTATTTATCCGGGAGAGTGTAGCCCAGCTGAATGTTCTTGAGCTTCACGTAGTCACCCCTATACTCACGGAAGTCGCTCGTGAGAGAGTTGCTATTGTCGTCGTTGAGGGTGAGTCGCGGATAGGCACCGTTAACGTTGGTGCGGCTGTCCGTGAGGTTCGTCGGGTCGTAGAAGTAGTGGTCAGCAGCGATACGGGATGAAATGCTGTGACCGTTGGTGACCTTAGTGGTGTTGTAGTACTGGGTGCCCCAGTTTAGCCAGAAGCCGAACGCTCCGGTGAACACGGCCGAGAAGTCGATCCCCTTCCAAGAGAAACTGAGGTTCAAGCCTGCGTTCACCAGAGGGTTGTTGCTGTGGCCATTGAGGACCATATCGTTGGAGTCTCCGTAGTTCTTGTCTCCGTTGACGTCCTGGTAGATGAGGTCGCCGTACCAGAGGGTCTCCTTTCCGACTTTCTTCACTCCACAGAAGGTGTAGCCGGCCTCGATCATAGCCTTCACCCACGCCATATCGGCCTCGGTACGGATCATACCGTCTTTAGGGCCTGCCGTGATGTCGACTGTCCCGCCGGTGTAGCCCTTGCCGGAGCCCTTGTAAACCTGGTAGATGTTGTGCTCGCCGTAGATGTGGCCTTCAAGAATCTTCGCGGTGTTGCTGCCCTGGGAAACCTGAGCGAGGTTGTTGACGTATGTTCTCTTGCCGCCATTCTCAGTCCAGTACTGCTGGAGCTGTCCCTGATATTTGGTGACGATTCCCCTGTTGAAACCGAGGTTGAGACTCACTCCGTAGTGGAAATCTGAGCCGATGGTGTTGTTATGGGAAAGGGTGATTTCAAATCCGGTATTGCGCACAGCCGCAAGGTTGGCGTAGGCTCCCTTGACGTTACCCATTGTTTCGTAAACCGTCGGACGATAGAGGATGCCGCTGGTGTTCTTGACGTAGAAGTCCATCTCGGCGGTGAGGATATTATCGAAGATGCCCCAGTCAAGGCCCACATCGGTGGTGTAGGTGGTCTCCCACTCGAGAGTGTCGTTTCCGAGCTCAGTCTGCACGAGACCTGTGGTGCCGACACCTTCAGTCACGACGTTCACGCTCTGATAGGTGCTCTGCCAGGAGTAGTTGCCCACAGCGTTGTTACCGGTGATGCCCCAGGATGCCCTGAGTTTGAGGTTGCTCAGCCAGTCCACTCCCTTCATAAACTCCTCGCGGTTGATTCTCCATCCGGCGGAAACTGAAGGAAAGATACCCCAGCGGCTTTTTTTCGCGAAGCGTGAAGAACCATCGGCACGGAGGTTGGCCTCGAAGATGTAGCGGCTGTCGTAGGTGTAGTTGACCCTGCCGAACCAGGACATCAGCGACCATTCGCTTGTGGAAGAGGCTGAAGTGGAGTAGTCAGCGTACTTATCCATCTCAGTGATTGACCAGTCAGGAGAGTTTTTCTTCTCCACGCTGAAGCTGCGCGCCTTGTAGTAGTTGGATGTGAAACCCGCGAGGGCACCAACTTCGTGCTTGTCTGCGAAAGTGTTGTTGTAGCGCAGGAGCAGCTCGGTATTGACGCGGTAGTTCATATTGTAGGAGTTCGAGTTGCTTGCGTTCGCAAGATTGGACTCGCTGTAGCGGGTGTCGTTGGTGTAGTTCCAGTAGCCGTTCTTACGGGAGTAGCGGTTCTGGTCCGTATAAATCTGGGAGTAGTTGCCTGTTCCCTCAAGGGTGAGTCCCTTATAGAGCTGGGCAATCGCATAGACGGAAGAGTTGAGACGGTAGGTGGTCTTGTGACCGGCCGGACCGGCCATCTGCGCGAACACGTTGTTGGCACTGTTGGACTCCTCTGTGGCAACTTTCCTTCCCCACTTGTCAGGCTCTCCGGGATAGATGCCCGGGGTGGTCTGATAGATGTAAGAAAAGGCATTGGAGACATTGGCGAGGCCGTAGCTCTGCTTCTGTCCGAAGATGCGGGTACCCAACGTGAGCCACGAAGTAACCTTCGCTTCCACATTGGTTCTGAAGTTGAACTTGTTTGTGGAAGAATCGATTTCCTTGAAGCGGGTCATCACACCGTTGTTATCAAGATACCCAAGGGAAAGGTGGTAGCGCACCTTTTCGCCCGCGCCTTGCACGGTGAGGTTGTGTTCCTGAGAGAAGCCTGTGGAGAAAATCTCATTGAACCAGTCTGTGTTAGGATAGGCGATGCTGTTCTTCACTCCGTACTCGTTCAATCCGTCAGGATTGACCTTCCCCGCCTTCCACGCCTCGATGGTGGAGTTGGAGAATATGTGAGCCTGGTTGACGTTTTCGGCGGCCTCGTTTACAAGTTCCATATGGGTGGCGTAGTCGCTGAGCCAGCTTAGGTTGTTGTACGGGGTCTGCATCACCGCCTGAACTGAGTAGGTGATGCTGGACTTGCCGGAGCCTCTCTTGGTGGTGATGAGGATGACTCCGTTCGCCGCCCTGGAACCGTAGATGGCAGTTGAGGATGCGTCCTTGAGGACCGTGATGCTCTCTATGTCGGCTGGGTTCACGTCATCCATACTCCACTCCACTCCGTCCACGAGGACAAGAGGAGAATTGCTGCTGATACTTGTGTTACCCCTGACCCTTAGAGTGGCGGAGTCGCTTCCCGGTTGGCCTGAAGACTGCATAACCTGAAGACCGGCAGAAAGTCCCGCGAGGGCTGAGGATGTTGTCATCGCCGGACGGCTGTCTAGCGCGTCGTTGAAATTGATCTGTGTAACAGAGCCGGTGAGGTTGCCCTTTTTCTGGACGCCGTAACCCACAACCACCACTTCATCAAGAAGCTGGGTGTCTTCCTTGAGGGCGACGTTGATTACTGAGCGGCCTGCGACAGGTTCCTTTACGGTGTTGAAGCCGAGACAGGAAATCTCGAGAGTCTCGACTGAGGAAGGAGACGCGAAGATGGTCCATCGCCCTTCCTCGTCGGAAACAGCGGCATCTGCGCTGCCACCCCCTACCGGCATTATAACCACTCCCGGAAGGGGTTCGCCAGTTTCTGAGCTGACCTTACCCTTGATTGTCTGATTATTCTGTGCCGAAAGCGAAGTCGAAATTGCGACGAAAGCCGCCACGGACAGAAGAGAAATTATCGTTTTGTGTGTCATACGATTGGTTATATAGTTTTATCGTTTGCAAATTTCGCAAATTAGGTCAATACCCCGTGCAAGAAATTAAGCATAGAATTTCATTTTTTGAGCACGAACCCTTTTAGATGACTCTGGAGAAGATGTTGACCATATAATTTTATTACATTTGCATTTATTCGCAAGTTACGGATTTTTTTCGTTTCCCGAGCATATATACCGTTGTTTATGAACATATATACCTTCGTTATGCGCGCCACTCTCTCTCCCTGCCGGAGGGCCATCCGACGCACTGCTCTCTCCCTGCTTCTTCTACTCTGCCTCCCGCGCTTCAGCGCCCGCGCAGCCCTTGTCCCGTGCAGGGGATACGACGTGAGAGACGGGCTTTCTGAGAACAGCGTGCGAAGCATAATCCAGGATTCGAAAGGATATATATGGCTGGGGACAAAGGACGGGCTGAGCCGTTACAATGGCAGAGAGTTCAAGGTCTTGGGGAGTTCATCGGACGAGATTTCCCTCAATGTGGAGTTCCTTCTGGAGCACGCGGACTCTGACAAAATCTGGATTGCTTCACGCTATTCCCTGAGCCTTTTGGACGCGGAGTCAGGAAAGCTTTCAAGCCTCAGCCTTGCCTCCGTTGGGCTCACAAGGGGTTTCAGGGCGCTCTGCTATGACTCGGATGGGAGGCTCTGGGTGGGCTCTAACGAGGGGCTTGCTGTAATCGGGAAAGGAAGTTACGCCGATGCGTCGCTCTACAGCGTCGAGGAGGTGTTCAAGCACTCGGACTCCGCCCCCCGGTCGCTTCCGAGCGACAATGTGGGGGCACTGCTTTGCGACCGCAGCGGAAAAGTCTGGGTGGGAACCGAAAACGGGCTTGTGCGCTATGACGGACAGGGTGGATTCACCTCCATTGAGACAGGAGACGGAGCGAGGAGAGAGCACTTTATGTGCCTTCGGGAGGACGAAAACGGGATTATATGGGCGGGGACCTGGGATGACGGTCTTTACAGCATCAACCCCGCCGACGGCAGCGTCCACAATTTTCTCTCCCCTCACCGCAGCGCCACTCCGGTGCCGCTTATCCGCCAGATGTGGCACAACGGAGGCTCCACGATAATCCTCTGTGCCAATTCCGGACTTTTCGAATATGACTGCAGCCGGGGGACGCTCCGCCGCCTCATCCTCTCCGAGGGTCTTCCGAACGACAGTTTCTACTCCTGCATCAAGGACAACGAGGACGGGCTCTGGATCGGGACCTATTTCAACGGGGTTTTCTATGTCTCTCCGCGTGCAGCCGAGATTGAGCTATACCGCGCCGACCCCTCCGGGCTTTTCTCCGGCACTGCTGTGAGCGGATTCTGCGAAAGCGGGCCAGACCGTCTCTGGGTAGGGACGGAAAACGGAGGATTGAGTCTACTGGACCGCAGGAGCGGGGAATTCATCCCGACACGGTGGCACGACAGCGACGACAACATCCACGCGATTCAGCAGGTGGGGCAGGACCTCTGGGTGGCGACATTCTCCTCGGGTCTTAAAAGAATCAACCTCACTACAGGAACGGTCCGCTACTATTATATGACCCCGGGTAACCGTCCGGATGCGGAAAATACGGTCTATTCACTCTATTACAATGAAAAGGACGGAGCGGGGAAACTCTATGTGGGGACAAAAAGGGGCTGCAGCGTCTTTGACTACGCCTCAGGAGTGATGAGCCCTATTTCCGAGCTGGACTCGCACATAATCTACGACATTCTTGAGGACTACACCGGGAAACTGTGGTTCGGAAGCCTTGAGGACGGGCTTTTCTGCTGCGACAAAAATACCGGGACGTGGAAGAGATATGTCCACGACCCGGCCGACACCGGGAGTCTTTGCAGCGACAGGGTCATCGGCATCCACAGCGACCGCAGGGGGCAGCTGTGGTTCTGCACGGAAGGAAGCGGAGTTTGCCGCTACGACTACGCCTCCGACTCTTTCGCGGCCCCGAAAGTGAACACCCCTGACGGGAAACTGCCGTGCAACGTGATTTTCGGCCTTCTTGACGATGCCCATGGCAGACTCTGGATGAGTTCCAATTCGGGTCTCATCCGCCTTGACCCGCTAAGCGGAGAGTGCCGGCTATACACTCACGAGGACGGCCTGCAGAGCAACCAGTTCAACTTCAAGGCCGCCTACAGGACCTCCGACGGGAAGTTCTGGTGGGGCGGTGTGAACGGGTTCAACGCCTTCCGACCGGAGGATATCCGTGACAACTCCGTTGCCCCGAGGGTCACAGCCTCGCTCCGCTACGCTGACAATGTCGCTACGGGCAGCGAGCTCTCAGTCCCGAGCGGGGTGAAGAATTTTTCCATCGACTTTGACTGCCTGAGCTATGTGAGCCCGCAGAAGACGGTTTTCGAGTACCGCTTCAGCAAGGACCCGCTCTGGACAAGGACCTCGCAGCCTTCGGTAAGTTTCTCCGACCTCACTCCGGGGCGCTACACCTTCCTTCTGAGGGCAGTAAACTCGGACGGTCTGGTGAGCTTGGAGAATTTCACGATGACGCTAAAAATCAACGCTCCGTGGTACAGAACGGGGCTTGCCCTGGGCATTTACGCCGCTCTTCTCGCGCTGGTCATCGCTCTTGGCATACATTATTTCATTCGCTTCAAGAGTCGGGAGAACCGGAGAAGGCTGGAAGAGATGAAACTTAGAAGCGAACAGGAGTCCTACAACGCGAAGATTCAATTCTTCACTCAGATCGCCCACGAAATCAAGACCCCCGTAACTCTGATAAGGGCTCCGCTGGAGATTGTCCTGGAGCACAAGATGTGGGACAAGGAAACAGAGGAGAACTTGGGAATTATAGAGGCGAACACCTCAAGACTCTCGGAGCTCACGAACCAGTTGCTTGACTTCAAGAAAGTCAGCAACGAGGGATATCTGCTACATACCGAGCCCGTGAACATAGTTGCGGTGACGGGGGAAGTCATCGCGCGGTTCAAAAAGCCTTCGGAAAAGGCCGTAACGCTAAGGTACACCGGCCCGGAGGCAATCACGGGGATGTTTGACCCGGACGCCATCTCCAAAATTCTGAGCAACCTAATAGAGAACGCCCAGAAATACACCCGCGACTCAATCGAGGTGCGGTGGGAGACCGCCTTGAAGGACGGATCGGACACGGTGCGGCTTAGCGTAACGAACAATGGTCCCGCAATCCCGCCGGAGGAGGCAGTTAAGATTTTTGACACTTTCTATCAGATTGACTCCGGAGACACTCGCTCGCGCAAACCGGGCTTCGGGATAGGTCTCTCGCTGGTAAGCCTTCTGGTGGACAAGTCCGGCGGAAAGGTTTGGGTGGACAACACCTTCACGGAAGGCTGCCGCTTCTGCGTGGAGCTGCCGTGGAAAAGGGCGGAAGCGCCATCTGAAGTTTTATCCGAGAACAGCGCGGCGGAGGATGGAGAAAATGCGGGAATAGCCACAATTCTCGTCGTGGAGGACAACACTGACATACTTTCATTCATCGCAGACCAGATGAAGGGCTCATACAAGGTTCTCAAGGCGGCGGACGGGCAGAAGGCGCTTGCAAAACTTGAGAAGAACAATGTGGACATCGTGGTCTCGGACCTCGCTATGCCGAATATGGACGGGTTTGAACTGTTGAAGCAGATAAGGGAGAATCCTATGACCTCCCACATTCCTTTTGTCATTCTTTCGGCGGAGTCTTCGGTGGAGTCCAAAATCAGGGGGCTTGACTGCGGGGCGGACGCCTACATAGAGAAGCCGTTCTCAATCAATCACTTCCGAGCCGTGGTGGAGAATATCCTGAGCAGTCGCAAGGCGCTTATGGAGAAGTTCGCTTCATCGCCGGACGAGAGCCTCAATCTTCTGAAATACGGCGCTCTCGACACTGAGTGGCTCGGCAAGGTGGATCAGATTATCAACGCTAACATTTCCTCGCTGGAATTTTCGGTGCAGCAACTCGCTGACGAGATGTTCGTGAGCAGGAGCAATCTGCAGAGGAAGATGAAGTCGCTGACGGGGATGTCGCCTAACGAGTATGTGAGGCTTGTGAGACTGAAGAAGGCCGCAGAGCTGCTTCTAAGTGACAACTACCGCATCAACGAGGTCTGCTATATGTGCGGATTCAACACTCCGTCTTATTTTACTTCCTGCTTTTTCAAGCAGTTCGGCATTCTGCCTAAGGAGTTCATTGCTCTCCATAAAGAAGAGGTTAAATAAAAAGCCTTGCGCTCTGAAAACGCGAGAGAGCGAAATCCTCACGGCTGAAAAATGCCGCTGCGGTTCCGCTCTCCCGTTAATCCCAGCACGCGTTGTCTTACTTGTAGGTGTCAAAGTCTGAGGCAGTGCCTCCGGTGGTATTCGTACAGTAGAAGTTGTCAACAACGACATAATGGACTTTACCTATGTTCACCGAGTAATAGTAGTTCGGGGCCAGATCGTCGCGGAAACCTACACGCCCGGAATGTCCGCGGCAGCCGCAGGTGCGGGGAACTCGGTGAAAGAGGTTTCGTCGGCCTTTATTATATATATGCCTGGGGCAGAGAAAGTCTGGATGAGTTCTTCTCCGAGTGGGTACTCGCCTGCTGCGTGGACGGCGGCGTAGATGTTGCCGCGGTAGGAGATGGCCTGAAGGGCGGGGGTGTTGCAGAGGACTTTCGGGGTCGCCGTGCCTGCGTTTCTACCCTTGAGGTAATTCCTGGCGAAAGCCTTAACCTCGCGCGCGGATGAGCACGGAAGAGTGGCGTAGGCGTAGGATGAGGTCTTCAGAGGGTCGTGCTCGAAATAGCATTTGAATACCATTCCGCTGTCGGGGCGGTCGTAGCACGGGGCAAGAGCGTGCCAGTTGCCTTTTTGCAGAGCTTTTTCGACTTTTAGGCTCTCGCCGTCAAGGCTCACATAACCTCTTTCCCTGTGGTGCACCCACTCTGCGCGGGCTTCGTCCTTTTTGGCGGTGCCTTTTGTCACTTTGCCGCCAAGGTGATTCTGGTCCACTGCGGAAGTTATGCGGGATATATCCGAGCGGCCCCTTCGAATGTCGGAGCCGAGGGAAACTATCAGGTCGGGGAAGAAGAACGTGGTCTTGAAAGCGTGAAGGCCGAAACGGTTGAGCTCCATTGTCGTAACCATTTCATCCCCCGCAGTGAGGCCTCCCACGTGGGAGGAATTGTTCTGCTTGTCCTGCCTTTTATCGCTGGTGTTGAGGGGTTTACCGTCCTCGTAGGACGTAACTCCGGGGAGTTTTC
>CAVJRU010000005.1:18788-54579 GCA_963652025.1 bacterium | reverse complement strand
GTGTACATCATATCCGCCCCATATTCCTTGCAGACCCACCTGAAAGACGGATCGGTCACATCCTCCATCGGAGCGAGAAAGAGCGGCTGCTCTCCCAAATCTATGTTCCCAATTTTCATTTTTTCGAAGAATTCCATTCCCCCGGCCGAATGAAAGAGCATTGCGGCCGGGACATTTGCGCGGCAAAGTTAATCTTTTTGGAGAATTTATTCCAATATGTTGTATATTTGCTGATTATGAAAAAAATGATTTCTCAGCTGCTGCTTGCAGCGTTGATTTTATCTTCTCTGAGTTGCTCGAAAACAACCGTTCCACAGTGGGGCGGATTCAGCATAAAACTCGCTGTCGCTTCCCTTGCGCCGACTTCGGTGACAATCGTGGCAACAGCCTCCGATTCGGACTCCCTGTGCCGGTTCTATGTGACCCCTAAGGCAGACTACCGCACTTCCGTCATCCCGGAGAGCGCGGAAAGTTTCAGGGGAAACGCGGAATTCACAGTGACGGATTTGGACCCTACCGTGAACTATTATGCAGTGGCCGCGCTCAAGAGCGGATATTCATCCATCAAGGAATTCAATACCTCTTCCGCTGTCGGCTCTCTTGACCCCAAAGGCCATCCGGAGGATTTCAACATCGTCGCCATTCCGACAAAACAGTCTCGGAGCTCGAGGAGGGGAGTTTTTGGCGCTATGGCAACGTCCTCAGACCCCGCGAAACTTGGTGCCGGAGTGAGTTGGAACTACGACGGGACTCAGAATTATCCATCCTACGCGACGAGCCTTTATGCCGGCAATATGGCGTTCTATCCGATGGTGTCGGGGACAGACATTAACAAATCCGACATAACACGAATTCAGAGCAGTTACCCTCAGAACGGATGGATCTTCGGCTACAACGAGCCAAACTCCGCTGACGGAGCCAATATGACCCCTACTGCTGCCGCTGCCTCCTGGGAAGAACTTCGCACTTTCGCAAAGGGGCTGGGAATGAGCCTCAGCTCACCGGTCCTCAGCAGCAACGGCACCCTTCCGGAATATGGCGACCCGGTTTCGTGGCTTGACAAATTCGTCTCCTGTGACAAAGTCGGTAATGAGGCTTTCGACGCTGTGGCTCTTCATTGCTTTGTCGGTCAGGCGAGCGATATGCGGGAGATTCTCCGTTGCTTCGACAAATACTCCAAGCCGCTCTATATCACAGAGTTCTGCCACTTTGACGTCACGGTGACAAATGACGAAGAAAAGCAGATTTCCTATATGTCCGATGCCCTTAATCTGCTTGAGACGGATTCCGCAATCGGAGGCTACAGCTGGTTTAAGACAAGGGCTTCAGGAAACTGGGAGGCTATATCCCTGTTTAATGACGATGCGAAAAAGCCGGCCCTCACTCCGCTAGGAAAACTCTACGTGAACTTCTCTTCTTTCGATAAGAACTGCTTCTATACCAGGAGGGAGCCAATCCCAGCCGCGCACTACTCTTCCTGCAATCTTTCCGATGCCTCCCACTGGGAAAATACAGTCAAGGTTCGCCCTTGCACTGATGATTTCGGAGCGCTGATGACGCAGTTTGACGAAGATGGAGTGTGGACGGAGTATCAGGTGGAAGTGAGCGAAGACGGCACCTACGCCCTTGCGGCCCGCTACAGCGGCGACGGAGCGAAGATGGCTCTAAGCATAGACGGCGGCGAGGCTCAGACCGTTGAATTCCCCGCGTCTTCCCAGTGGGGCTGCAAATGGGTTGAGGGATTGAAACTCAGCAAAGGCCGGCACACTCTCCGCCTCGGCCTCCAGAGCGGCCGCGTGGACCTCAACTGGCTCTACCTCGACTAAAACGTTACTCCTCCAATTGCTATACTTGGACAGGGTCTACGCAGACATTAAAACTTACTATAAGCGATACTGTATCATTCGCTACCATTACGGTTATGTACGAATAGAATCTATGACAGATGATTAGTGTTTCTTGCGCGTAGTTGCGTAGGGAAAACTGAATTGATACCAAAAGAGAGTGGCCGGGCCGAAAGGCTCCCGGTCACTCTCTTGTTTTTGACTCGATTTTCTGCCGAAACGTGTTAAAGCCGGACTTCGAGGCGGGTGCCGTCGTAGCGGGCTGGGGCGGCGTGGCGTACTCCTTCCGGGCTCACTACCTCTACTTCTATCCTCTTCTGCCGGGCCATCCCGGGGAATGAGCCTTCCCGTGCGCCTATTGTGAGCACCCCTTCCTCATCGTTCCACTCCAGAGACGTCCGGGAGAACTCTCCCCGGCTGTAGCCGTAGCTTACTCCGTCGTCTTCGTAGAGGGAGTAGCGGGCGTCCTTGCCGGCAAAGACCCTTATGCGGAGAAAATCGCCCTTATCCTCTGCCGTGTACTGGATGTCCGGTCCGAGAGGAACAATCTGCCCTGCACGGGCGTAGAGAGGGATTTTGTCGTATGGAGCCGGAGCGGAGAAGGTCCTGCCGCCCTCGACCGGGGAGAGCGTGTGCCAGTCATACCACAGGCCTTCCGGGAGATAGACCTCGCGGCTGCGGGCGCCGTACTCATAGACCGGGCAGACAAGGATGGCGTCGCCGAACATAAATTCGTCGCTCGTCTCCACGGCCTTAGGGTCACAGGTGAAGTCCATCACCAGAGCCCTCATAAGGGTGTAGTCCTCAAAATGGGCGCGGGCGGCCATCGTGTAGATATATGGAAGCAGGCTGTAGCGGAGACGGTCCACATTGAGAATGGCCTTGTAGGTCGGGTCGTCTTCCGGAGCGAGGTTCTGGGGCTCTCTGAGCGGCCACTGGCCGTGAACCCTGTAGAGCGGGCAGAATGCGCCCCATTCGTGCCAGCGGGTCTGCAGTTCCCTCCATTCTTTAAGGTCGGAATTCATCTTTCCGGTCTTCTCATAAAGGGACTGGGCCGCCATATAGCGGTTCTCCACGCTGAAGCCTCCGATGTCCTGGGTCCAGAACGGGATGCCGGAAAGGGAATAGTTGAGTCCTGCGCTAATCTGCGCCTTCATATCCTCCCATCTGGTGCCGATGTCCCCGCTCCACGAGCAGGCCGAGTACCTCTGAAGTCCCGGGAAACCGCTGCGGGTCAGAAGAAAGACCCTCTGGTTCGGGGCGGCCTCTCTCTGTCCTTCGTATATCGCCTGGGCGTTCATAAGAGAGTAGGCGTTGAAGTATTCAGTGGATGTGCCCAGTGCTGTCGGGCCGCATAGTGCCTTGCGGTAGTCCATATCCGTGCAGTCGTGGATGTTCGGCTCGCTCGCGTCCATCCACCACGCGTCCACTCCGAGAGAGAAAAGATGCTCCTTCATCTGAGCCCAGAAAAGTTTGCGTGCACCTTCGGAGTATGCGTCGTAGAAGGACTGCTGATAACCGAGCCAGTCCGCTACGCTGTCCACCACTGCCCGGCGGTACATCCAGCCGTGAGAGTCCAGTTCCTTGAAATGTTCGGTGCCGGTGTAGAATTTCGGCCAGACTGAAATCATATAGCGGGCTCCGAGAGCGTGGATTGTGTCCACCATCTCCTTCGGAGAAGGGTAGCGCTCGGGGTCGAAAGAGTGGCTGCCCCACTCTCCGTCTTTCCAGTATCTCCAGTCCTGCACTATGTTGTCGACCGGGATTCCTCTCTCGCGCATCTCCCGGAGGGTGGAGAGTGTTTCTTCCTGGGTGGAGAACCTTTCACGGCTCTGCCAGTAGCCCATCGCCCATTTGGGGAGGATAGGGGATTTTCCGGTGATTGTGCGGTAGCCTCCGATGACGCCGTCGATGGACTCTCCCGCAATGAGGTAGTAGTCAATCTGCCTCTGCATCTCTCCCCACCAGCGCATCTGCTCCTTCTGCTGCTGGCTGCAAGGACTCAGAACCTTGAGGGCGCAGTAGGAAACGTCTCCGTCCGGCTTCCATTCTATCTTGAGCGGCACTCTGCGGCCGTTTTCAAGTCTCACAGCGAACTTCCTGCCGTTAGGGTTCCAGGCGGTGCGCCAGATTTCAGGAGTAACCTGCACACCATCTATAAATACCTTGGTGTAGCCCGCGTAGTAGATGTAAAAATGGAAAAGCCCGCTCTCGTGCGGCTCAATTTCGCCTTCGAAAAGCACAGAAGACCCGTTGAAAGGGAAATCAGGGGCATTGCGCACCCTGTCGCATTTGGGAGTTTCGAGAAATTCCTGTGCTAGGGAGCTCTCGCGGCGGACAAGCCGGGCCCCGTCTGCGGCGGTGTAGGTGCCTGTCAGCGCCCCTTCCGCTCCGTCCTTGTCAAAAAGAGTGAAAACATCGCCTATTTGTTCGTATGGCCTCGGGTCGCCCCAGCGACAGAAGCTGTTGCTGTCCCAAAGGAGTCCGTATTTTCTGGTCGAAACCACGAACGGAAGTGATACTTTCGTGTTGTATTGATATAATTCTTCATTTTTCCCCTTGTAGTTCCATTCGTCAGCCTGATGTTGTCCAAGGCCGAAAAACGCCTCGTCGGTAGGGGAGAGGAAGCTCTGCGAAACGCTCCAGGCCCTGTCCGTGTCCACTTCGATTGGAGTGAAACTTCTTGATTCTTCACTCGTTAGAGGTGTGCCGTCCGGACGGAAGAAACTAACTTTTCCGTCGCTAAGGCGCACTCGGGCGCTTATCCCCGGGGCGGAAATGGTGGCGATGGAGTCGTTCCTGGTGATGTCCGCCTTCACCTTTTTCCCCTGAGGGAGAGCCATAAGGGATTTTCCGTCAACGAATTCAGCCCCCTTCGGAACGGATGTTACTCGAAGAATGTTGTCTGAATAGGCTTCAATCCTGGTTTTTCCTTCCGGGTATTCTACGGTGAGGGAAGAAGAACGGGAGCAGGAGGCTGCTGCGGAAAGCGTAAGCGCCGCGAGGGCAGCGAGTCTTAGTGTTCGTTTCATATCAAGTGGTATTATTAATTACTTGTTCGCCACGGCACGGGGAAACCGTGCACGCTGCAAAATTAGAATGAAAATCAATTATATAGCAGGTATTGGTAAAAGATACAAGTATTGGATAAAATAGTATTTGTTTGACACTTTCACTCCCCGTATCTTTGCATCCGTTGAGTTGGACTGTATTCCTTTTAATCCAGTCAAAATCACGTACACTGAAAATACTTAATAACCAATATATGTTTAACTATACTCAACAGTATGAAAAGTAAAATACTTTCGTGCCTGCTAATGCTCTTGGTGAGCGTTGGCGCGTTCGCTCAGAAAGTCTCCGTTTCGGGAACAGTGAGCGACCAGGCCGGTCCGGTAATCGGCGCCGGTGTCATCGAACAGGGCACTTCCAATGGTACTACGACTGACATAGACGGTCACTTCACCCTTTCTGTGAATAAAGGTGCGGTGATTGAAATCTCGTCAATCGGTTATCTTTCCCAATCAATCGCTGTGGGAGACCAGACCACTTTCACAATCCTTCTCAAGGAAGACAGTCAGCTTCTTGACGAGGTCGTTGTGGTAGGTTATGGTACAATGAAAAAGAGCGACCTCGCGGGAGCTTCCGTCTCAATGAAGGAAGAGGACCTGAAGGGCTCCATCATTTCCTCCCTCGACCAGAGCCTTCAGGGCCGTGCAGCCGGTGTCACCGCAGTCACGACTTCAGGTGCTCCTGGTTCGTCTTCATCAATCCGCGTCAGGGGCCAGGCAACCATCAATGCCAACGCAGAGCCTCTGTATGTGATTGACGGAGTGATAGTTCAGGGCGGCGGAAACAAGGGCGCGGACTTCGGTCTTGGAGACGCTCTCGGAAACGGTACGGTTTCAACCATCTCCCCTCTTTCCACCATCAACCCTGCCGACATCGTAAGTATGGAGATCCTCAAGGATGCTTCCGCAACTGCAATCTACGGTGCTCAGGGTGCGAACGGAGTCGTTCTCATCACCACCAAGCACGGTAAGGCCGGCGAGGCGAAGTTCTCCTACGACGGAATGTTCGCTATTTCCCAGCAGACCAAGAGGCTGGATATGATGAACCTTCGCGAATATGCCCAGTACTACAACGAGATGATTGAGGAAGGCGACATCTACGAGACCAACGCCTACTACGCTTCTCCGGAGCTTCTTGGAAAAGGAACCAACTGGCAGGACGAGATTTTCCGCACGGCGCTCCAGCACCAGCATCAGCTCAGCGCGCAGGGCGGTACGGAAAAGGTTCAGTACTATGTTTCCGGTTCCTATATGGACCAGCAGGGAACAATCATAGGTTCCAACTTCAACCGCTACTCGTTCCGCACCAACGTCGACGCGAAGCTCAAGGAGTGGTTCAAACTCGGAGTTAGCGCGACATATGCCGTGACAAAGGACGACCTTAAACTTGCCGACTCCAACTCGGGTCTCATCTACTACTCCCTCACCACCATCCCTGACATCTCTGTCTATGATGTGGACGGCAACTATTCTTCAACCATCCGCGAAGGTTACACAAACCCTAACCCTGTCGCTCTTGCGATGATGGATGAAATCAAACTCAAGAGGAAGAAACTCACGGCTAATGTCTATGCCGAACTCACCCCTATCAAGCACTTCACTTGGAGGACTGAGGTCGGATTCGACGCAAGCGAAAGCGACGCTGACCGCTACAAGCCTATGGTTGACCTGGGCGGATGGGTCCGCAGCGCCAATTCCATCAGCACTCAGAAGAACAGCAACACTTTCTGGCAGCTCAAGAACTACCTCACCTACTCCAACAAGTGGGGACGCCACTCTCTCACGGCGATGCTCGGTCAGGAGTGCTGGGAGTCAAGATGGAACTACCTCGGTGCATCCAACACCAACCTTCCTTCAGACGAGGTTCACAACATCGCCCTTGCCAGCGGAACCCCTTCAGTAAGCTCCGGCTTCGGTTCTGCAGCTATGGCGTCCTTCTTCACCCGTGAAACCTACAACTTCGACGACCGCTACCTTCTTACCTACACTTTCCGTTACGACGGTTCGTCAAACTTCGGCCCTAAAAACCGCTGGGCAGGTTTCCACTCCGTGGCTGCTGCCTGGAGGTTCTCCAACGAGAAGTTCTTCCAGGGAATCAAGCACGTAATCAACGACGGTAAACTCCGTTTCGGCTGGGGTCAGACCGGTAACTCCAACATCGGTTCATACGCTTGGGGCGCATCCATCTCCCGTATGCCTTCGGCTCTTGGAATGGGTTATCGTCCGGCTAACATCCCGAACACCTCCATCCGCTGGGAGAGCCAGAGCCAGTTCAACCTCGGACTCGACCTGAACTTCCTCGAAAACCGCATCGCCCTTGTTGTGGACGCCTATTACAAGAGGTCAGACGATATGCTTATGTCTATGCAGCTCCCTTCATATATGGGTACTCAGGGTAACGGTTCATCCAAACTCGAGGCGCCTAAGGGAAACTACGGAAGCATCGAGAACAAGGGTCTTGAGATTGCCCTCAACACGACTCCTGTGGAAATCCGCGACTTCAGCTGGGACAGCAATTTCCAGATTTCCTTCAACCGCAACAAACTCCTCAGCCTCTCAGACACTGAGAACGCATCCCTCATCGGCTACGGCCAGTGGAGCGACGTTGTCTGCGTTTCCGAAATCGGTAAATCCCTCTATAATTTCTACGGCTACAAGGTTGCCGGCGTTTACAAGGACCTCGAAGACATCGAGAACTCCGCGAAGCCTAAGAAATATCCTTCCGACGGAAATTACAAAAGAGGAAACACAGTCTGGGTCGGTGACCTTAAATACGAGGATATCAACGGCGACGGCGTAATTGATGAAAACGACCGCACCGACATCGGTTCTCCGCTTCCTAAGTTCACCTTCGGCTGGACCAACACCTTCCGCTACAAGGACTTCGACCTCTCGATCTTCCTCAACGGATCATATGGAAACAAGGTCTTCAACTACAATGCTCTGACCCTTACCCATATGAACAGCACCTGGACAAACCAGCTTCAGAGCGTGGTTTCCGGTCGAGCAAGACTTGAGCCTATCGACCCGTCCATCGTTTATTCTGACGGCAGCAAGTGGTATGACCACATTGACAATGTAAGAGTGAAGAATCCTGATACCAAGACTCCTCACACTTCCATCCAGGACCCTAACGACAACGACCGCATCAGCGACCGCTATGTCGAGGACGGATCTTACCTCCGAATCAAGAATATAACCTTCGGATACACCTTCCCGAAGAAACTTCTCAGCAAGGCGCGGATTGACAACCTCCGTCTGTATGTGAATATTCAGAACCTCTACACCTTCACCAAGTATTCAGGCTATGACCCTGAGGTGGGTGCAAGTACTCAGGACTCTACGGGTCTTACCTACGGTCTTGACAACGGACGTTATCCTTCTCCGACCACTTATTCATTCGGACTCAATATAACTTTCTAAGATTAAAGGAATTATGAAACTTAGCAATATACTGAAAGTTCTCTCTGTCGGAGCCCTTGGTCTGTCTCTCGTCTCCTGCGAGAAATTCCTGACACGTCCGACTGAAGACAACTACAACGTGAGCAACTTCTACAAGACTGACGCGCAGTGCGAGCAGGGTGTGAACTATCTCTACAACTCTCCGTGGTACGATTTCCAGAGAGGCTTCATCAAAATCGGTGAGGTTATGTCCGGAAATATGTACTGGGGCGACTGCCCGTACCTGGATTTTACGACCAACGGAACAGACTCCGACCTCGTGAATATGTCCTACTCTCTGTGGGCGGTGAACGGCCACGCCAACACCGTGATTGACAACCTTATCGCATCAGAAGGACCGTCTCAGGCGGCGAAGAACAAATGCATCGGAGAGGCTCTGGTGTGGAAAGCTTTCGCTTACTTCTTTATGGTCCGCACATTCGGTGAGGTGCCTATCATCCACAACAACACCGAACTTCTCGCTTCCGGCGGAGTGAACACCGTTCAGAAGGTGAAGAGGGCGAATGTCTACGAGTACATAATTATGACCCTCGAGAAGGCTATTGAACTCCTTCCGGAGAAAACTTCCGGCTTCTCTGACTACGAGAGAATCGACCGTTTTGCTGCGGAGGCACTTCTCGCTAAGGTTTATCTTACCAGGGCAGGAGTCAGCGGAACACTCGACTCAGAGGACCTTGCAAAGGCGGCGTCATACGCAAAAGACGTAATTTTGAACTCCGGTAGGAGCCTCACTCCGAACTATGAGGATGTTTTCCGCCTCACCGGTTTCAATAAGACAGGTGAATGCCTCATTTCCTGGCTTTGGAAATGCGGCCGTAACCCGTGGACTCAGCAGAACACCCTCCAGAGCGACCTCGCTATGGTCGGCTTCGATGAAAACGGTGACTGCTGGGGCGGCTATGGCGGACCTTCTGTTGACCTTCAGGCGGCATTCGGATGCTCTGCAATCGACAACCCTTCAGCAAGGGACAACAGCGATATCCGTCGTCACGCGACTATGATGCTTCCTGGAGACACCTACGACTACTTCTGGACAGACAAAACCTACTCCGGAAACAAGACCGGGTTCGACTACCTCCGTTTCATCTACGACTCAAACGACTACGGAAAGGGAGGCCCTGGCGGAACACTCCAGTGCAACACCGGCTCAAACAACGTGAAGCACCTCTACGGAGACAACGCTGACCACGTCGCAGCTACCGGCATCACTCCTGAAAATATGGCAAATCAGCTTCCTACACACATTCTTCGCCTTTCAGACATCTATCTGATTTATGCAGAGGCGGTTGTGAATACGGATAACGCCGAGGCCCTTAAATATGTCAACCTCGTGCGCGAGAGGGCAGGAGCGGCAGCTCTTACTTCCGTCACCTGGGAGGACATCTGGAAGGAGCGCCGTCTGGAGCTTGCAGGTGAGGGCGACCGCTGGTACGACTTCGTTCGCCGCTCTTACTACGATGCGGCAGGAAGCATTGCTGAACTCAAGGCTCAGAAAAGGTCCTACTGGGAAGGCCTTGACAAAGTCTACAAGACTTGGATAGGCGAGGACTTCGATTACTCAGGCTCTTGGGACGCTTCCGCTGTGACCTACAACACCAAGTACGACAACCCTAACGTGACCATTTCAAGCTTCACACTTCCGTTCCCGACAGAGGACGTTGTCTTCAACGGCAATATGGCATCCACTGCAGAGGCAATCGAAGTTGACGTACGCGGAACCTACCATTACAACTTTTAATCGGCAATGATTATGAAAACTATAAGTAAAGTATTGACTACTCTTGCCCTTGCGGCACTTTCCGCTCTCGGCTTCTCTTCCTGCGAGAGGGTGGACTATCCGGACCGCTACAGGGTCACGGACGGAGTTCCGACGGTTTATTCCATCAGGTATGCCGACAGGGACCTCACCATCACCGAGGCCTATATGGACGAGGTTATCTGCCTCCTCGGAGAGAATCTCACCAGCATCAAGGAACTCTGGTTCAATGACCAGAAGGCCATTCTCAACACCAGCTACATCACTTCCAATACTCTGATTGTAGCCGTGCCTAAGGTGCTCCCGACTGTTCAGACAGACAAAATTTATATGGTAAACTCCGCAAAGGACACCGTCACATTCGACTTCAAGGTGCTGCCTCCGACTCCGGTGGTAAGCTCAATGAGCTTCGAGTACGCAAAGCCGGGTGAGACAGTAACCATCGGCGGAAACTACTTCTACGCTCCTATGACTGTGGAATTCACAGGAGCTGAGGCAACTGAAATCAAGAATGTAACCTTCTCGTCATTTGACGTGGTGATTCCATCCGGAGCACAGCCTGGCAAGGTGAAAGTCACCACAGGTTCCGGCACGGGTCAGTCCGCATTTATGTATCAGGACAACCGCGGCATCCTCTTCACTTTCGACGATGACCTCGGAGCAGACTTCACCCACTGCTGGCACGCCCAGACTGTTCAGAGCGATGAAAACTCATTCGACGGAAAGTATCTCCAGCTCTTCGCTGACGGAGTTCAGATGGCTTGCGACGGAACAGACTGGCAGGACACCGGCTACCACTTCGAGTACTGGCCGGGCAACTGGAACTCTCCTGAGACCTTCGACGACCCTAACGGACTGGATCTTACCTCAAAGGCAGACTTCAGCGACTGGGCGAATATGACCCTCAAGTTCGAGCTCCGCATTCCTTCGGATCATCCGTGGTCAGGCTGCCCTATGCAGATAATCTTCTCCGGACACGACCAGATTACTCTCGGAACAGCGAACAATACCTACTTCCACGATGATGCGCTTTCACTTCCGCGTGCACTCTATATGCCTTGGGAGGCTACAGGCTCATTCGACACTGCCGGAAAGTGGATTACCGTTTCACTTCCGTTCGCATCCGAATTCGTATGGTATTGGGACGGAAACAAGGCGTCAGGACAGCTCAAACCTGATATGTTCACAGGACTCGAGCTCTTCTTCGCTTCCGGAAAAGCAGCTGGTACTCCTTGCAACCCGCTCCTTCAGATTGACAACATCAGGGCAGTCCCTGTTAAATAATGCGGAGGATAATTGATATGAAAAAGATATACGCAATTTTATCAGTAGCGGTTCTCGCTCTTTCAGCATCCGTCGCATTCACGGGCTGCAAAAAAGATGTCCTTGACACCGCACAGTACACCACCTCAGGGGTAAGGCTCGTTTCCTACGGGCCAAACCCTGTGATGAGGGGCGGAGCGCTTACGTTCATCGGCAGCAACCTCGACAGGGTAGTTGAGGTTCAGGTTCCCGGGATTGACCCGCTTACCGACATTCAGGTGGTTTCTTCCGGAATGCAGAGCGAAATCCGTGTGATTCTTCCCGTTGAAGGACCCGAGGTGGGAACAATTTCCCTCAAGACTTCCGACGGACAGACTCTCTCCACCAAGACCGAGCTCGAGTACACCGAGCCGATAGTTCTCGAGAGTTTCTCTACGAAGGCCACTCCGGCTTTCGCCGGCGATGCTCTTACGCTCACTGGAGACTATATGAACCTTGTGAAGAGCGTCACTTTTGAAGGCGGTGAGAAAGTCGCCGTAGAGTCAAGTGACCGTCACAGCGCAACTCTCACCATCCCTTCAACCGCCGTTACCGGAAAAATCATTCTTTCCGACGAGGGTGAAATCGCAAACCTCATCTACTCCGAGAAGGAACTCCAGATCGGAGACCCTACCGTGAGCGGTCTTAAACTCGGAGGCGTTTGCAAACCTGGTGTTGAGGTCACCATCAGCGGAGCGCATCTGGATATGATTCAGCACATTGATTTTGGTGACACATCTCTTGATACCGAGTCGTTTACTGTTTCTCAGGACAACAAAAGCCTGACGCTTGCTCTCCCTTCCGAGGTGAACAGCTGCAGCGTGGACCTGTACAGCTATGCAGGCAACCGTTTCAGGGCCGGAACCATTACGACAGTAGTTCCTACAGATGTGAAAGGTCCTGCTGGCGCTGTGAAGAGCGGAGCGGAAATAACCATCACAGGTAAGGACCTGGATTTGGTTTCTTCCGTAAGTTTCCCTGGCGCCGATGCTGAGACTTTCTCTGTGAACAAAGAGGGAACCGCCCTCACCGTCACTGTGCCTATGAAGGCAACCGAAGGCGACATTACACTTACCCTCGCAAACGGAGATACCGTTTCGGCCGCTTACGAACTTGTTGTAGCCACTGTCACTGAGGTGATTATCGCCGAAGGTGGAACAGAGGTGACTGCAGGTGAAGGATTCTCCATCAAGGGAACAGACCTTGACATCGTCGAGAGCGCAACTCTCGGCGGAAAGGCAGTCGCATTCAATCTCGGCTCAGACTCAAACAGCGCGCTCATAACAACCGATGCCTCTTCCGTTTCCGGAAAACTCGTTCTCACCCAGTACAATGGCGTGAAAGTGGAGTACGCAAACGAGATAACCATCGTCTATGACTCCTTCATCATCGTGAATTCTATGCCTTCCGAGGCTCACATCGGAGAGCTCGTAACCCTGGAGGGAAGCAACTTCCTGATGATTGAGAATGTCTACGTGGGCGACGTGAAGGTCACCTCATACGGTAACCGCACCGACAACGAACTTTCATTCGTGATGCCGTTCAACAAGGTGGGAACCTACTCCCTGAAGTTCAACCTCCTCAGCGGTGAGAGCGAAGTTTGCCCGACTCAGATCGGGGTTCTGCTTGAACTTAAGACTACCAAACTTTGGGAAGGCTCCGAGCATATAAGCTGGGGCGGAATGTCAGCACTCTCCTGGGGCGGTTATGACTGGTCAAAAGTTACTGCCGGAACAACTCTCACAGCATTCTTCACTTTGGATTCAGACCAGACCTACTGGCAGATTCGTTTCGGAAACGGCAGCTGGTCTTCACTTCCGAGTGGCGTTTCAATAGCTGGTGGAGAAGGAAATATCGCTCTTGAGGATGGTGCGACGAGCTACTCTATCCGTCTGACTCAGGAAGATGTGGACCAGCTCCAGAATAACGGAGGTCTTGTTATGACCGGAACTAACTACACCCTGACTGGAATTACAATTGCAGAGGAAATCTCCCAGGAGGTCGATATCTGGACCGGGTCATTCGCCGCAGGAAACTGGAGCGGAAATCAGGACCTTGCCTGGGGCGGATATGATTGGTCAACGGTAAAGGCAGGACAGTCTCTGGTACTCTATCTGACTACGGATTCTTCGTCCGAATACTGGCAGGTTGAGCTTCGTCACGGACAGAACTGGGGAAATCTTCCTGATGCAGTCCACGTTGACCTCACTGCTGACCAGACAAGAGTGGAAGTCCCTCTTACTCAGGACAATATCGACGACCTTGTCGCAAATGGCGGTCTGGTTTTGACAGGATGCTATTACACCCTTACCAAGGTGGCTGTTCTCTAATCCCATTTATTCCGGCGCCGGGTGAAACTGACGCCGGAATCCAAGAAATAATATTGTAACCCGACAGGGGAGAGGTAGCACTCGCTAAACTTAAGTATTGTATATGTTGAAGAGTAAAAATATATTTTGGCCTATGGCTGTGGCGGGGCTTCTTTTCCTTGGCACGGCCGGATGCAGTAAGGATAATCCTGCGGGGAGCGAAGATGCTCTCGCACAGGCTCCAGAAGTCGTTTCCGCCTCCCCGGAAAACGGCGCCGCTGACCTCAAGGGCACTTCCCTTCAGATTGTCCTCACCTTTGACCAGAATGTGAAATGTCCTTCGTCGGGGCACAGCAAGTTTACAATTGACCATTCGGCCTCTGTGGACAAGGTCTTTGCCTACAATAAGGACGTGACAATCTCCGTTTCAGGCCTTCAGGAAGGCGTAAGCTACTCCCTCTCAATCCCATCAGGGGTCATTTCCGGCTATAAGAACAATCCTTTCGGGGGCCTTGAGTACACCTTCTCGATGAAAGAAAGCGAAAAGGACTACCCTCTCACCCCTGCCGCTTCCCTTACGAACGCCAAAGCCACCGACGGAGCGAAGAGGCTTTACGCCCTGCTGTTGGAAAATTACGGCAAGAAAACCTTTAGCGGTGCAATGGGCGGAACTGCCTGGGAGACAACCTATTCTGACTATGTGGCCTCTTCCGCAGGCGGGGAGTACCCTGCAATCGTAGGCTTCGACTACCTCTTTCTCAACTGGCCGGCTAAGGCCTGGAGCGGCTGCCCGGACTACGGCGACATCACCCCGGTGAAGACCGCTTGGGAAAAGGGAAACATCATTCAGATTGGCTGGCACTGGTCCGTACCTTCTGTTTATGGGGAGACGGACATAAATAAATTCGGCTTCTACGCCAAGGGAAAAGGCGGCGGAAACGGTGAAACCACTTTCGACATAAAGGAAGCTCTGAAGGACGGCACCTGGCAGAGGGATGTTATTGACGGACAGATAGAAAAACTCGCAGGTTACCTCAGTCTTCTTCAGGACGCCGGCATTCCGGTTCTCTTCCGTCCCCTTCACGAAGCTGCAGGAGACTACACCTGGGGCGCGTGGTTCTGGTGGGGAGAAGGCGGCGCTGAACCTTGTGTGCAGCTGTGGAAATACCTTCGCAAGGAACTTGAAACCACCTACTCTCTGAACAATCTCGTCTGGGTGTGGACCGTTCAGACAAGTGACGAGGGGAAAAACTGTTCCGACCTTGAAACGCTTCGAAAGTGGTATCCTGGCGACGAAAGCGTGGACATTGTGGGAGCGGACCTTTATGTTGCGAAGGGAACGAGCCAGAGCGCTGCTTTCCGTCTTGTGAATAATTCTGTAAAAGGAGGCAAGATGGTTGTTCTCAGCGAATTCGGCAACCTACTGAACTTCTCCCTCGCCCACAGCGAAGGTGCTCCGTGGGGCTATATGATGAACTGGTGCAACTTCGAGAACGGCTCTCCGGTGCTCTACTGCAAGAACTCCGACGGGTCCTACAGCTGGAATAACTCCGCCGACGACTGGAAGGCGGCCCTTTCGGGAGCGAAGATTCTCAACAGGGGAGACTTCTCTCTTAAATAGCGGCGGGGCCGAAAACTGAAAAATGAGGGGAAGAAGACTTCTCGTATAGAGAGATGATTATGAAACATTCAAAAAAAATATTTGTCGCGGCGATGCTGCTTCTTCTGGGCGTCTGCTCGGCGTGCAGCTGCGCCAAGAACGGCAATTCTGCCACATCGGGGGAAAACACACCTGCTGTTTCCCTTAGCGTTACGCCCCAGAGTCTGGAGTTCACCTCCGAGGCCGCTTCTGCAGACCTTGCGGTCCAGGCCTCCTCGAAGCCCAAGGCTCTTTCCAATTCCTCCTGGTGCAGAGCCAGCGTTACGCCACTTCAGGACAATGCCTGCACGGTCACTGTGAGCGTTGAGGAAAACACGGGCTCTGCCTCCCGCGAAGCCTCCATTTCCATCCTTTCGGGGAGCGAAAAAGTCCTTGTCAGCGTCATTCAGACGGCTCCGACCTCTGTAGCTCCCGAGGATTTTCTTGAGGAAACAAAGCGCGGAGACAACTTGGCCTGGAAAATGGCCGAGCGGCTTGGACTCGGATGGAATATGGGCAACCAGATGGACAGCTATGACAATGAAATTGCTAACGAGACCATTTGGGGCAATAAACCTGCGACCGAGGCCACATTCAAAGGTCTGAAGGCAAAGGGATTCACTTCTGTCAGAATCCCGGTCACCTGGATGGGGCACATCGGCGATGCTCCTTCATACACTCTGGAGCAAGCCTGGCTTGACAGGGTGGCGGAACTCGTGGGATTCGCCCAGGAGGCCGGACTTAACGTCATCGTGAACATCCATCACGACGGGGCGAACAGCGAACATTGGCTCAACATCAAGAAGGCGGCCGCATCCGAGGCTCAGTATAAGGCCATTACGGAGAAGTTTACATCCGTATGGAAGCAGATAGCAACCCGATTTAAGGACAAGGGCGATTTTCTCATTTTCGAGGCTTTTAACGAACTGCACGACGGCGGTTGGGGCTGGGGTGAGAACCGCACGGACGGCGGGGCGCAATACGCTGTCATCAATAAATGGGTGCAGGAATTTGTCACCACTGTCCGTTCTGTGGGCGGGGAGAACGCCACCCGTTATCTCGGCATCCCGGGCTACTGCGCAAACCCAGACCTTACGATGCAGTACCTCACTCTTCCCCAGGACAGCGCCACAGACCGCCTTATGGTCGCAGTCCACTGTTATGACCCATACGACTACACCCTTGAGTGCAAGTATGCCGAGTGGGGACATACGGCGAAAAATAACGCCTGCCCGAGCGGGGAGAAAGATGTGATTGCTGTTATGGCGCGTCTGAAGGCCGCCTACGTAGATAAGGGAATTCCTGTATATTTCGGCGAAACCGGTTGCTCCAATCGCGATTCCGCCCGCGAGACTCTCTTTCAGACCTACTACCTTGAGTTCTTCTACAAGGCCTGCCGCAACTACGGCATTCCGCCGTTCTACTGGGACAACGGCTCAGAGGGCGCAGGCAGGGAGTCGGGCGGCATCGTGAACCACTCCACCGGCGAATATGTCCGCGACGGAAAGGCGATAATCGAGGCGATGAACCGCGCCGTTTTCACAACTTCCTCCTCCTACACTCTCCGGTCCGTCTACAACGGAGCCCCGAAGTAACCATCGCCCTCCACTTGGCATTGAATCTGGAAGTTTATAATCAATTAGACAGTTTTGTGAGTTAAATTCCCAAATATGAAGAATCAGATAATAAATACCATCCTCTTTGCGACCGCGGGACTTGCTCTCGGGGGATGCAATGCAGGTGAGACGAACCCTGCTGCTGAACTTTTCTCCCGCCTGGAGGCCTCTGCTGAAAAGGGGCAGGTCCTCTACGCCCATCAAGACGACCTCTCGTACGGCCACACCTGGAAGGTTGAAGACCCCGCGGCCGACGACCTCTCGCGGAGCGATGTGAAAGCTGTCTGCGGAGAAAAACCTGCAGCGGTGGGATTCGACCTCGGCGGAATAGAACTGGGAGCCCCTTGTAATCTTGACGGGGTGAACTTCTCTCTTATGCGCAGGGCCGCAGTAAAACACGCGGAAGATGGCGGCGTGGTGACTTTTTCCTGGCACGCACGCAATCCTCTCACGGGAGGAGACTCCTGGGACGTGAGTCAGAAGGGTGTTGTCGCCTCAGTTCTTGACGGCGGAGAGAATCACGGCAAATTTATGGAATGGCTTTCCCGCACGGCGGATTTTCTGGACTCGCTGAGAGACTCCGCGGGAGTGCGCATCCCGGCCGTCTTCCGTCCTTGGCACGAAAATGTGGGAAGCTGGTTCTGGTGGGGCGGAAACCTTTGCTCTGAGGATGAGTACAAGGCTCTTTACCGACTGACCCGCGACTACATCGAAAATGACCGCGGACTGGACAATCTCCTCTGGGCCTACTCCCCGAACTCCGGTATAGACTCTCTTGCATATTTCGGCCGTTACCCTGGTGACCGTTATGTGGAACTTCTCGGTCTTGACCACTACGAGTATGTGGACGCTTCCGTAACTGACAGGGATGCTGCCCTCGCGAAGGCAGACGCGTACTATGCCGAGGTGCTTTCCACGGACCTTCAGTACATCGGGAACTATGCCTCCTCCCACGGGAAACTCTTTGCTCTCACCGAGACCGGTTTCGAGGGCATCACGCCTCCTCTCTGGTGGACGGATGTGCTTCTGAAGGCAATCGATGGCCACAAAATCTGCTATGTCCTCACCTGGAGAAACGCCCACGACCGTCCGGACCATTTCTATGCACCTTTCCCCGGAAGTGCCGATGCGGAGAATTTTCTCAAGTTCTACGAGAACGAAAGAACGGTATTCCTGAAATAGGATTATATGAAACTCAATAAACGCAATACTCCTGAACGATAATAATTTACTTGCTATGGATTTTAATCAGAGACTGAATTTCTTGAAGGAAGAGCACGAGGCTCTCATTGCAAAGAAGAATAAACCCGTCTATGTGAACGGAGTTTACGAAAGATATGAAAATCCGGTGCTTACAGCATCTCACGCGCCCCTTTTCTGGCGATATGACCTCAACAGGGAAACCAACCCCTTCCTGGAGGAGCGTTTCGGCATCCACGCCGCATTCAACGCAGGCGCAATCAAGTGGGGCGACAAGTATGTGATGGTAGCACGCGTCGAGGGAGCGGACAGGAAGTCTTTCTTTGCCGTTGCCGAGAGCCCGAACGGGGTGGACAATTTCCGTTTCTGGGATCATCCGATTACTCTTCCGGAGTGGGGCGAACCGGCTGTGAATGTGTATGATATGAGGCTCACCGCCCACGAAGACGGATGGATTTACGGCATTTTCTGCGTGGAGAGAAAAGACCCCGATGCTCCGGAAGGAGACCTTTCTTCGGCGGTAGCCTGCGCAGGAATCGCACGCACTCACGACCTTGTGAACTGGGAGAGGCTCCCGGATTTGAAATCCGCCTCTCAGCAGAGAAACGTAGTTCTGCACCCTGAGTTTGTTGACGGGAAATATGCCCTCTACACTCGCCCTCAGGACGGATTTATCGATGCCGGAAAGGGCGGCGGAATAGGCTGGGCACTCATTGACGACATAACCCGTGCTGAGGTGAAAGAGGAGAAAATCATCAACTTCCGCCACTATCACACCATCAAGGAACTCAAAAACGGCGAGGGCCCCGCACCGATCAAAACGCCTCAGGGCTGGCTTCACCTTGCGCACGGCGTGAGGGGCTGCGCGTCGGGTCTGAGGTATGTCCTCTATATGTATATGACTTCGCTTGAGGACCCATCTGAGGTCATCGCGGAGCCTGCGGGCTTTCTGATGGTGCCGGAAGGAGAGGAATACGTGGGCGATGTGATGAATGTCCTTTTCTCCAACGGCTGGATTGCAGATGAGGATGGAAAGGTGTTCATCTATTACGCTTCCTGCGACACGAGGATGCACGTTGCGACAAGCACTGTCTCACGCCTTGTTGACTACTGCCTCCACACCGCTCCAGACGGTTTTAGGACAGGAGAGTCTGTTGCAAGACTTAATGAATTGATAGACAGAAATTTAGCTTTGAAATAATTTCCTAATAAATCTCCCCGTCTGTCTTTCCCTTGTGGCATTCGGGGATTTCTTTAACTCGGCAGACTATGGCTTCGACTTTCGGACACTTTGACGACGCAACCCGCGAATATGTTATAACAGCACCCGCGACTCCATATCCCTGGATAAACTATCTGGGTACGGAGGACTTTTTCTCCCTCATTTCGGGCACGGCGGGAGGCTACAGTTTTTGCCGTGACGCCAAGTTCCGCCGCATCACCCGTTACCGCTACAATGGCGTGCCGCTGGATTCGGGTGGAAGATATTTTTACATCAAGGACGGCGATTCTATTTGGAACCCGGGCTGGAAACCGTCCCGGACCCCGCTCGACTTTTATGAATGTCGCCACGGAATGGGATATACCCGCATCGTGGGCGAGAAGGGGGGACTCAGGGCGGACGCTCTTTTCTTCGTCCCTCTCGGGCGGCGTTGTGAGGTTCAACGGCTGAGGCTTACAAATGTGGGGACAAGCCCCAAGACCTTCCGCGTTTTTTCCCTTGCCGAATGGTGTCTTTGGAATGCGGAGACAGATATGGAGAACTTCCAGAGGAATTTTTCTACCGGCGAGGTGGAGGTGAAAGGAAGTGTCATCTACCACAAAACCGAGTATCGCGAGAGGCGTGACCATTACGCCTTCTATGGGGTGAACGCCCCTCTGGTTGGCTTTGACACCGACCGCGAGACTTTCCTTGGAACTTATAATGGCTTTGATTCCCCTCAGACTGTTCTGGAGGGCACTCCGCGTTGTTCCATCGCCCACGGCTGGAGTCCGATAGCATCTCATTGCCTTGAAATTAGCCTCGCCCCGGGAGAAAGCCGCAGCCTTATTTTCACGCTCGGTTATGTGGAGATGCCTCAGGAGTCAAAATTCGAAAACCAGCTCAGCGCGAAGGCTCTTGCAACACAGGAAAAACGCCTTGAAGGCACTCCGCTTTGTGGAGAGACGCTCAATTCCTGCTCTGCACTTATCAATAAGGAGAAAGCGTATGACATCCTTCTGAGTTTTCAAACCGACGCTCAGGTGGACGAGGCCTTTGCCGCCCTCAGGGCCTACTGGGACGATATTCTCGGGCGCTACAGCGTCTGCTCGGCGGTGCCTGAACTGGACAGGATGGTGAACGTCTGGAATCAGTACCAGTGTATGGTCACCTTCAATATGAGCCGAAGCGCCAGCTTTTTCGAAAGCGGAATCGGCCGCGGAATGGGCTTCAGGGACTCTAACCAGGACCTTGTGGGCTTTGTGCATCAGATTCCTTCCCGCGCCCGTGCCCGCATCCTCGACATCGCCGCTACTCAGTTCCCTGACGGAGGGTGCTACCACCAGTATCAGCCGCTCACAAAACGGGGCAACAACGGCATCGGAGGCGGATTCAACGACGACCCGCTCTGGCTTCTTTTCGGCACTTTCGCCTACATTCGGGAGACTGGGGATTTTTCCATCCTTGGCGAGATGGTCCCGTTCGACAATGTCCCGGGCAGCGAGAGGACTCTCCTGGAACATCTCTTCATAAGTTTTGACTACACCAACCATCACCTCGGTCCGCACGGACTTCCGCTCATAGGTAGGGCCGACTGGAACGACTGCCTCAATCTCAACTGCTTCTCATCCAATCCGGACGAATCTTTCCAGACTACGGAGAACAAAACCTACGGCAGCAAGGCGGAGTCGCTGATGATTGCAGGTCTGTATGTGGTGGTGGGACGCGAGTTCGCCCACATCCTGAAATATCTGGAAAAGAACCCGGAAAAATGCAGCGAGACCCTCGGCGGAGGGCATTCTTCTTCGGCAATCGCCTCCTGGGTGCGCAGGATGTGCGAGAATGTGGAAAAAGCCGGTTGGGACGGGGAGTGGTTCCTCAGGGCCTACGACTTCGCTGGGAACAAAATCGGTTCTTCGGAGTGCGAGGAGGGAAAAATTTTCATTGAAAGTCAGGGCTGGTGCACGATGGCGCGCATCGGCGCGGAAAGCGGTCTTTGCGACAAGGCTCTGGATTCCGTGAAGAAGCATCTTGACAGTGAACACGGAATAGTCCTGAACTATCCGGCATACACCAGCTACTATCCCGAATACGGTGAAATCTCCTCATACCCGGAGGGCTACAAGGAAAACGGAGGCATATTCTGCCACAATAACCCTTGGGTCATCATCGGCGAGGCTCTTGCGGGACGTGCGGATGACGCTTGGGAGCACTACTGCAAAATATCCCCGGCCTTCACCCGCGACCAGGCCCTTCATAAGGTGGAGCCGTATGTCTATTGTCAGATGGTCTCCGGAAAGCAGGCGGCGCGTCCCGGCGAAGGAAAGAACAGCTGGCTCACAGGCACGGCGGCCTGGAACTGGCTCACCGTTTCGGAGTATCTTCTTGGCGTCCTTCCGGACTATGACGGCCTGCTGATTAAGCCTTGCCTTCCTGCAGCCATCAAGGAATATCGCATTCACCGCGTCTTCCGCGATGCAGTCTATGACCTTACAATCCGCAACTCCGCTTCCGGCAAGTCGCACTTTATCCCCTACACTCCGGGACATCATACCTTGACCCTGGACCTGTAGACGGCCTGCGCCCTGGACCTGTAGACGGTCTGCGGGAAATGACTTATAACCATATGATTATGAACCGAAAGATAATCCTTGCGGCGGCAGCGTTCCTTCTCGGCACAATGGGACTCAATGCCCAGAGAACCGAGTCCCTTGACGGGGGATGGACGTTTGCACTTGGCAACGCATCCTCGATGGAGGCGGATTTTACTCACGGGACAGAGTATTTTACCTACCTTTCCAAAGCCCGGAGCGCGGACCACAGCCACTCTCCGATAATGCCCTCTTTCGACGACTCCGCCTGGCAGAGGGTCACTCTCCCTCACGACTGGGCGGTGGACCTGCCCTACAGCGCCCAGGCGAGCCACTCCCACGGCTACAAATGCCTCGGGTGGAAATATCCGGAGAACTCGGTCGGGTGGTATCGCAGGCATCTTTTCGTGCCTGAGGAGGACCGTGGGAAGCAGATAAGCATCGAATTCGAAGGCATTTTCCGGGATAGCGAAGTTTTCTGTAACGGATTCTATCTGGGGCACGAGCGAAGCGGTTATGCATCAAGGGTTTACACGCTCACTCCATACCTTAACTACGGCGCAGACAATGTCATCACCGTGCGCTGTGACGCCTCCACAGAGGAAGGCTGGTACTACGAAGGGGCGGGGATATATCGTAGCGTGTATCTTCACAAGGCAGGTCCTGTTGCTCTGCGTCCCTATTCCGTAAAAATCTCTCCCAAAACTTCAGGACTCAGGCCGTGGACGCTTGAGGACGGGACGAGGGAGGTCTATGTGGACAAATCCTGCGTAGAGGCGGAGTATGTCTTTGCGGATGCGGGAGTGAGTCCTGTGGCGATTTCTAAAAATGTAAGGATTTTTGACGCTGAAGGCCGGGAAGTCACTCGTGCGGACCACCCCTGGAGCCCTTCGGACCCCTACCTTTACACCTTGCGCTTGAGCATCAACTACGAAGGCGCTCTCTCGGACGAGTACACTTGCCGCTTCGGAGTGCGAACCCTCGAGTTCAGCCCTTCTAAAGGTCTTCTTATTAACGGCGAGGCGGTAAAGCTCAAGGGGGCGAATATGCACCTTGACCACGCAGGAGTGGGGGTTGCGGTCCCACGGGAGCTGTGGAGGTACAGAATCCAAAGGCTCAAGGACTACGGCTTCAACGCCATCCGCACTTCGCACAACTGCGCATCTCCCGTTATGCTTTCTCTTTGCGATGAGATGGGAGTTCTCGTGATTGACGAAAACAGGCAGCTGGGCGTGAACCGCGAGCAGACGGAACAGCTTCGCAATATGATTGACAGAGACCGCAACCACCCTTGCATCATCCTCTGGAGCATCGGCAACGAGGAGTGGTCACTTGAACACAGCGCGCAGGGAACGGAAATCGCTCTCAGAATGAGCGAAGAGGTTCACCGTTTGGACCCGACCCGTCCCACGACCTACGGCAACAGCGGCGGGCCCGCCCTGGTGAAGGGAGTGGATGTGCTGGGGTATAACTACATTGTTCAGAACCCCATTGAACCTTATCACAACCTGTTTCCGGATAAATGCGCCGTGGGCACTGAGGAAACCACCGGCTGCGGGACGAGGGGACATTACAGGACCGAGATAGAGAAGGGGATTATGACCCCGCTCAACCGGACGGACACTGCCGGAAGGGTGAATGTAATCGAGCACGGCTGGAAATTCTACAAGGAGCGTCCGTGGGGACTCGGGCTTTTCTACTGGACCGGGTTTGACTACCGCGGGGAGCCGAATCCGATGCGCTGGCCTGCCACGGGAAGCCAGTTCGGCATTTTCGACTACTGCGGTTTCCCTAAGGACGAGGCGTTCTACCTCCGGGCGGCCTGGAATACGGCTGAGCCGCTTGTCCACGTCTGCGGCCCGAGCGGGGGAGAGGTTTGGGTCTATTCCAACTGCGATGCGGTTCGCCTGTATGCCGGAGGGCGGTCCCTCGGAAAGAAAAAAATGCCTCTTGACGGGCACCTCGTGTGGAAGGTCTCTTCCGCGATGGCCGCTTCCGCACCTTTTAAGGCAGTAGGCTACCGCGCGGGAAGGAAGGTCTGCGAGGACGTCTTCCCGGAGTCTCTTCCGCGCCTTCAGGTAACCTCGTCCAAGACCTCCCTCCGCCCCGACGGACAGGATGTCGTGGTGCTTGATGTCAGCACCGCCTTGGAAGAACTCTCCGTGAGGGTTGAGGGCGCGGAACT
The DNA here is from genome assembly GCA_963652025.1 of bacterium. Lineage (GTDB taxonomy): Bacteria > Bacteroidota > Bacteroidia > Bacteroidales > UBA932 > Cryptobacteroides. Next base: position 30,406 of record CAVJRU010000005.1, on the reverse strand, counting down.
TCTCGGTTGGGGCAACGGAGACCCGGCTTTTAAGGGTGTGGAACGCCCGAGGGAGAAGACCCCGGAGGAGCGAAACTCTTTGAAAATCACGCCGTTTGCCGGTCGGGCCCAAATTCTTGTCCGCTCGCTGGAAGGCTCCACAGTGCCTGTGAAGGTGTGCATCGGGGATGAGACTCTGACGATTCCGCTGGAGTAACTTTATTGCGTTATGACGTAAAAAAGGTAACTTTGCACTCGATATGAAAAATTACCTTCAGGAAACACCGATGCTGGACTTTTCTTCCCCGGAGATATGCCGTCTTGTCGCTGAGCGCGGATGGCGGGAGATGGATGAATTCAGCCGCATAAAGAGCATTTATGATTTTGTCAGGGATGAGATTCTCTTCGGCTACAATGAGGACGACTCCATTCCGGCTTCCCGCGTGCTTAGGGACGGCTACGGGCAGTGCAACACCAAGGGAACTCTCTTTATGGCGCTTCTTCGCGCCTGCCTCATTCCCTGCAGGGTGCACGGATTCACGATAGACAAGCGCCTCCAGAAGGGGGCGATGACCGGCCTGGTTTACCGGAGCGCCCCGCGCAACATCTTCCACAGCTGGGTGGAAGTCTTCTACGATGGGAAATGGCTGGAACTGGAGGGCTTTATCCTGGATAGGCCCTATCTGGATAGCCTCCAGAGGCGTTTTCCCTCCTGCCACGGCGAATTTTGCGGCTATGGGGTCGCAGTCCGCGATTTCCGGAATCCGGTGGTGGATTTTAATGGCGGGAACACCTACATCCAGAGCGAAGGTATCACTCAGGATTTCGGGGTTTACGACTCTCCCGATGCCCTTCTGAAAGAGCATCACCAGCAGATGTCCCCCCTTAAGGCCTTCCTCTACCGTCACTTGGGACGCCATCTTATGAACCGCAATGTCCGGAATGTGAGATGAAGAAGGCGTCATTGATTAGAACCGGCATCTCCCTGGTGCCGATGATTACTCTTATAGTTCTGCTGGCATTGAATATCGCGATTTTCGGAAGCGATGCCATCCTCGGAGCCAGCCAGGTTTCGTTGCTGTTTGCATCGGGAATTTGCGTCGCGCTGGCGATGATTTTTTTCAAAACGCCCTGGGAGAAATTCGAAGATGCCATCCGGGGTAACATCGGCGATGTTACAACCGCAATCGTCATACTCTTTCTCATCGGAGGAATCTCCGGTACCTGGACAATGAGCGGCACCGTGCCTTCGCTCATCTACTACGGAGTCAAAATCATATCCCCGAAAATATTCCTTCTGACCGCCTGCCTGATTTGTGCGCTCATCTCGGTGATGATCGGAAGCTCCTGGACCACAATCGCCACAATAGGCGTGGCTCTGATGGGTATCGGCAAGGCTCAGGGGTTCAGTGACGGGATGATTGCCGGCGCAATTATCTCAGGGGCATACTTCGGCGACAAAATCTCCCCGCTTTCGGACACCACGGTGATGGCCTCCTCTCTTAGCGGCACCCCTCTTTTCAAGCACATCAAGTACCTGATGCTGACCACGGTGCCGGCATTTGTCGTGACTCTTGTGATTTTCCTCGTGCTAGGTTTCCTGCACACGGGTAGCGACTCTTCTCAAATCTCCGTTTACACCCAAACGCTTGCCTCCAAATTCCGCATCACCCCCTGGACGCTTGTCGTGCCTCTTCTTACGGCCATTCTGATTGCAAGGAGGCTGCCGGCTCTGATAGTCCTCGCTCTTTCGATGGCGATGGCATCAGTTTCCGCGCTGATTCTTCAGCCGCACATAATCGCGGAAATCGGCACGCAAACCCTTTCTGCGCTCGGCGTTGAGGGAGGCACCACTGCTCAGACCCTTTTTACCGGCACTGTGAAAACCATCTATGACTCCGTCTCCGTGGAAACAGGAGTTGAGGAAGTGAACAAACTGGTTTCTTCCAGAGGAATGCTCGGAATGCTCAATACGGTGTATCTTATCATCTGCGCGATGTGTTTCGGCGGATGTATGAAGGCGAGCGGGATGCTCCACCACCTTGCTTCCCTGATTCTTCCGCTCTCGAAGACCCGTGCCGGACTTGTCACCTCCACGGTCGCAACAGGCGTGGTTCTCAACGGCGTGATTTCGGACCAGTATCTTTCCATAATCCTCACGACAGACATCTACCGCGACATCTACAAACGCCGTGGCTACGAAAGCCGTCTTCTGGGGCGGTCTGTTGAGGATTCATCCACTGTCACCTCTCCTCTTTTCCCGTGGAGCAGCTGCGGAATGACCCAGTCCACAATCCTCTGCACCCCCACCATCGCCTATCTCCCGTTCTGCTTTTTCAACATCCTGAGCCCGCTTGTGAGCATCCTGATGGCGATAATAGGGTATAAAATCTATCGGGGAGTCTCCAAAGAGGAAGACTCCGCCGAATAGTTTGAGATGTCAGCGAAGCCCGAGGGACTATTTGTTTATCGGGTAGAGGCGGACAAGGATGAGCATCAGGACGGCTACGACGGCAGGAATAATCGAGAACAGCGCCCAGATCATTCCGAGAACCGGCTCCGTGATGGAGAGGGGATCGACTACCGAGTTGCCCAGTTCGTCAGTGATGGTCTGCGCTCCTGCAAGACCGAGGAAAAGAGCCACCAGAGAGCCTGAAACTGCGCTTCCGAGTTTCTGAGACATTGTCCCGGAGGAGAAAATCAGACCGGTAGAGGATGTTCCGTACTTCTCGGTCGCATAGTCGGCGACATCAGCATACATCGACCAAAGAAGTGGAGAATAAAAGCCTATGCCGACGGATGTGATGATGACAAGGGCAATCATCAGCCAGATTGACTCCGCCCTCATAGGAACGAAGAAAAATGCAACCGAGCTGACAAGGCAGATTACGATAGCCCAGATGAAGGCTTTTTTCTTTGAACCGACTTTCTTGGTGAACCACGGAGAGAGGGCTCCGAAAATCATACAGGTCAGTTCTCCGAAGGTCATAAAGACCGTGTAGTTGATAATCAGACGGCCTGCGGTGATGTCTCCGCCGAGACAGTAGGTGAACAGGTAGCCTGCCACTGCGTAGCGGAATCCGTTGAAAAAGTTGGTGCAGATGCCAATCAGAGTGAGGTATATCCACGGCTTGTTGGTGAAAAGGTCACCGAACTGCTTGAGAGAGTATTTCTCGGCGCGAACCGGCTTTAACCGCTCTTTGGTGAACAGGCCGCAAAGGAGAGTCATCACCGCTGCAATCGCTCCGAAGATGGCGGCTAGAACCGCATACTGGTGAGCCTCGCTGCCTCCTATCATCTTCTGGAGATAAGGGAAGGAGAGCAGGGTCACAAAGCCCATCGCGTAGGCGCCAACCATCCTGTAGGATGAAAACTGGTTTTTCTCGTTGTCGTCATCGGTCATAACCCCCAGCAGAGAACCGTACGGGACATTCACCATCGTATAGACCGCCATCATAAGAAGGTAGAGGGTGTAGGCGTACACTCTTTTGCCCACCGGGCCGAAGTCCGGGGTGTAGAGAAGCAGGGCGAAAACGAGCCCGAGAGGCACTGCACCGAAGATGAGCCACGGGCGGTAGGTGCCCCAGCGGGACTGCGTGCGGTCCGCAAGGCTTCCCATCAGAGGGTCGGTCACCACATCGAAGAGCCTTGCCACGAGCATCAGCGTGGCGGCGTCCGCAAAGGTGAGTCCGAAGACGTTGGTGAAGAATAGCGGGAAGGCTATCGACATTATTTTCCAGGTGATTCCGCCTGCTGCGGCGTCGCCAAGGGCGTAAGCTATTTTTTCAGAAAGTTTTGCCATAATCCATTTAAGACTTTGCAAGCGTTTAACTTGCGGAGTAGTGTGTTGATTTTATCTTTGGCGGAGCTCAAATTCAGCGTTTCAATGCCTTGCAGTTGCTCCTTAGGAGGGAAATTGTGGAGGAGTCGTCAAGATAGACGGAGTTCAGTCCCTGCTGCTCCTGAGCCGGGTCGCCGCAGTAAGGGTCGCCCTCCTGCCAGAAGGTGTGTCCCGGAGTCTGCGCTGCCAGGCCTCCCCAGGTCCAGAAATTCACCCCGCCAAGCGCCCCCTCTTTCCGGGCTTCGTCCTGAAGCAGGCTGAAAATGCTTGAGTAGTAGCGCTCGCGCAGAGTTGTCGGGGTGCCTTTTTTGAAAAGGAAACCGTCGCGCGGGAAGCCGAACTCTTCAATGACAAGGGGTTTTCCGACCTCTTCTGCCACGGCGATGTGGCTGAGGATGTATTCCCGCGTCTTTTCGATTGCTCCGTCGACGTCCTCGGCGAGGCTTTCCTTGTGAGCCCAGCTCCAGTTAAGAGGCCAGATGTGGCAGGTGAGATAGTCCACGTCCGGGCAGCTGTGCATCCTGCGATAGACATCCCAGTCTCCCTCGCAGCCCCAGCTTCCCTCGCTTCCTGTGGAAACGAGATGGTTCGGGTCAAGGGATTTTATAAGGGCTGCGCTTTCGCTAATCCATTGGATGAAAGCTTCTTTCAGAGCCGGGTCGTCCACGAAAAAGCGCGGCTCGTTGCAGATTTGCCAGGAGAAAATCGCCGGGTCATTCTTGTAGGGCTTTCCGGTTACGGTGTTTACTCTTGAAACCACCTTTCTGACGTGCGCACGGAACATTTCCTTCGCCTTTTCATTCACGACAAAACGGGAGGTGAAAGCGCAGTAGTCGCTCCAGAGAGCGGTCATCGTGCTGCGGGCTTCTCCCTCTCCGGCCCATTCGAGATACTGCCCGAATCCGCCTGACCACTCCCAGGCGTTGTTGAGGAACAGCACCGCCGACATATCTCTTTTTCCGAGTTCGGCAAGGAAGCGGTCAAGTCCCACGAGTACGCTCTCGTCCCAGACTCCGGGAGAGGTCTGAAGCGCAGGTTTCACCTTTCCCTCCGGTCCGCTTACGCCGTCAGCACCGACAAGAACCCTCAGATTCCATATCCCGATTTCCTGAAGGGAGTCAAGTTCGTGCGAGAGTCTCTCCGGGTCGGCGGCATACGTGTCCGAGCAAAGCAGGGGACCGTACCACATATTCGTGCCAAGAAAATAGTGAGGGCCATCATCTCCCTTGTAGAATTTTCCGTCCTTCACATTCCAGAAGGATGGGGCGGTGCCGCAACTGTTGCAAAGAAGCGCCCCCGCGGCAAGGATGGTTACGAGTTTGTGTTTCATATGTCTAGACGATTATTTTATTCTTCTTGTAGAGAGCCCTGAAATCTCTCGGGGTGGACCCGCGGCGGCTCTTGAAAATGCGGTTGAAATTGGACAGGTTGTTGAACCCGCTCTCGTAGCAGATTTCGGAGATGTTCTTAGTTGAGTCCACGAGCATACGCGCCGCATATCCGAGGCGGATGTCAAGCACGTAGTCCGAAAGGGATTTTCCGGTTCTGAGCTTGAAGAAACGGCTGAATGCCGACGGGCTCATCCCTACCAGCTGAGATAGATCCTCCAGGCGGAGATTCTCGGAATAGTGGTCGTTGATGTATTGTTTCACTTTGGTCACCCTGCGGCTCTCCTGATTGCGTGCCGAGTGGGCGAACGAGCTGCTGGCCAAGACCTTATACGAGCCGTTCGAGAGGATGTGCAGGATGCTCATAAAGGAAATGAACTGCTTGAAACGGTCGGTTTCTCCTGCAAGGGTGTCAAGAAGGTGATAGACCCTCATTATGGTTTCGATTGGGAAAGAAAGTCCGTGGTCTGCGGCCTTGAGCATCTTGCGGATGGAGTCGAACTGGTTCTTGGCCAGAATGCCTTCTCCGAGGAAATCGGGCGCGAACTGCACCGTAATCTCCCTTATGTCAGTGCTTTGGCAGCTCCCGTTTTCCCAGACGTGCTCAAGATTTTCCGCTCCTATGAGGACAAGGTCGTAGTCGCCGATGGTCTCGATGCTGTCTCCCACAATCCTGCGGACTCCCGCGCCGTGTTCGACGAAATTGAGTTCGAACTCTTTGTGCCGATGGAGCGGATAGGTAAATTCGGTTTTATGCCTTTCCGCGATGTAGAAGCAGTCTAGGTCGGAAAGTTGCGTGATTTCGGTTAGTACTTCACTCATTTTCTGGTGATAATTGGTTTTAGTTTGTCTTTGTAAGGCTTCAAACAGCCTACATTTTGTCTTTATGAGACCTTGGTGAGTCTCGATGTGGTTAAAAAACGTACAAATGTAAGAAAAATATGATACTATTTTTTCAAGTAGTGGTTTTTTTTCTTTTATTCTTCAATGTTATCTGACAATTAGTTAACTTTGTAAGGATAAGGGCATAGGAGAAAACCCGCAAGAGAGAACTCATTTCTAATGTATAAAAATTGATAGCCAAAATTCAGAAAATATGAATACTCAGAATACCCTGAAAGCTTTAAGAACCGAGACCTTGGAAAATCTAACGGAGAACATCCTTCCATTCTGGATTGACAAATTCAAGGACCCCCGCGGGGGCTTTCTCGGAAGGATTTCCGGCACAGGCGAGCCTGACCCCGATGCCCCTAAGGGCGCAATCCTTAACGCCCGCATCCTCTGGGCCTTTTCTGCCGCGTACCGCCTTCTCCGCCGCCCCGAGTATCTTGAGATGGCCACACGCGCAAAGCGTGAGATTGAGTCCCGTTTCTTTGACCCGGAATTCGGAGGAGTCTATTGGAGCCTCACCCCTGAGGGGAACCCCCTGGACACCAAAAAGCAGATTTATGCCATCGGTTTTGCCATCTATGGCCTGAGCGAATATGTCCGCGCAACCGGCGACCCTTCGGCCCTGTCTCTTGCCGTGAGACTTTTCGAAGATATTGAGACACATAGCTTTGACTCGGAGAAAAACGGCTATCTGGAGGCTTTCGCCCGTGATTGGAGCCCTATCGGAGATATGCGTCTGAGCGAAAAGGATGCTAACGAGTGCAAGACGATGAACACCCATCTCCATATAATCGAGCCTTACACCAACCTCTACCGTGTGTGGCCCGACGAGCGGCTCCGTGAGCGGATTGTGAACTTGCTGGGAGTGTTCCGTGAGAAGATTCTTTGCCCTGAGACCGGCCATCTGCAGCTCTTTTTTGACGAGGACTGGGTCAGCAAGCGCCCGATTGTCTCATTCGGACACGACATCGAGGCTTCTTGGCTGCTGTATGAGGCTGCGACCGTTGTGGGAGAAGACCCGGAGGGGATTGTTCCCGATGTTCTCAAGATTGCTTCTGCCGCCTCGGAAGGTTATATCCCGGGTGGCGGAATGTTGTATGAGTTCCACGCTGACTCCGGGGCCGTGGATGCAGACCGCCACTGGTGGGTGCAGGCCGAGACAGTCGTGGGCTATCTTAATGCCTATCAGCTAAATGGCGATGAGTCGGCTTTGGAAAAGGCTTGGGCGACCTGGGAGTTCATCCGTGAACATCTGGTGGACAAGGAAGCAGGGGAGTGGGTCTGGAGCCTCCGCGCGGACGGAAGCGTGAATCGCGACGACGACAAGGCCGGTTTCTGGAAGTGCCCGTATCACAACACCAGAATGTGCCTTGAAGTATATGAAAGGGCACTGCACCTCTTATAGCACCCTTTTTCCAAGTGATTTTTTTTGATAAATTATAAAAACCAATAGATTATGACACTCAAATCTTTAACTGCCTTATCCGCTGCGGCCTCCCTGCTTCTTCTGGGGGCGGTGGAAAATGCGGATGCTAAAATCCGGCTTCCTGAACTTCTTGGCGACCACTGCATTCTTCAGCAGCAGACCGCTGCAAACCTTTGGGGTGAGGCCCTTCCTGGCGGGAAAGTTACGGTGAAGGTCTCCTGGAGCAAGGAAAAATACACGACCGTCGCAGGAGGTGACGGGAAATGGATTCTCTCTGTAAATACCCCTGCGGGAAGCTATGAGCCTCAGACAATTACGATTTCCGACAAGGACGGAAGCATCCAACTGAAAGATGTCCTCATCGGCGAAGTCTGGCTTGCGGGCGGGCAGTCCAATATGGAGATGCCTCTCGGTGGATTCCGCTGCTGCCCGATTGAGGGAGCCGCCGAGACTATTCTTGGCGCCGGGGCATACCGGAACAAGGTCCGCGAAGTGAAAATCCCTAAGACCGGGGCAACCGAGCCGCAGGACTATGTGAGCGGCAAATGGGATGAAACCACACCGGAAACTGCCCGGAATTTTACTGCCGTGGGCTGGCACTTTGCCGTGGCTCTGAATGAGACTGTGGATGTCCCTGTGGGCATCATTGCCTGCAACTGGGGCGGCTCGGCGGTGGAGAGCTGGGTGCCGAAGGAAGTGGTATATTCTCATCCGGAGAACACCATCCCGTCGCAGCGTCACGAGCCTTTCTTTGACGAAGGCGGCTGGTACAACTGCACTTCCAACTATGTGATGTACAACGGAATGCTTTACCCTGTGCATAACTACACCATCAAAGGGTTCATCTGGTACCAGGGCGAGACCAACGCCGGGCTGTACGGCTACTATGCCGAAAGGCTTTCAGAGATGGTCCGCATCTGGCGCGAACTCTGGGGACAGGGCGAATTGCCGTTCTACGAGGTTGAGCTTGCTCCATACATCTACGGCGGCGACGGCACGACCGGTGCGCGCATCCGTGAGGCCCAGAGACAGGCAGTGGAGATAATTCCGCACAGCGGCATCGCCTGCACCAATGACCTCGCCTATCCTTTCGAATACGACCAGATTCATCCTTGCCAGAAACGTCAGGTTGGACAGAGGCTCGCTCTTCTCGCCCTGAACAAGACCTACGGGATGACCTCTCTTCCTTACGAAGGTCCTGTGTATGAGGGGATGGAGGTTAACGGAGCTGAGGTTAAACTCAGTTTCAAGAACTCGGAGTGGTATGGTATGAGCCCTTGGCACGACCTTGCTGGCTTTGAACTTGCCGGTGAAGACCGGATTTTTTATCCTGCCCAGGGAAGGGTTGAAGGGGTGAATGTCTATCTTTCAAGCCCGCAGGTCAGCGCCCCTGTAGCCGTGAGATACTGTTTCCGCGACTTCCAGGTGGGAAATCTCACGGGTGCGATGAATCTTCCTGCCGCGCCGTTCCGTACTGATAATTGGTAGTGCGAGAATGGTTTATAAAAAAATGAGTATCTTTGCAGGTTGTGAAGAGATTTGCTCATAGAATTCTGGCTGTAGCCTTGGTTTGTGCCCTTGTGGCGCTGACCGGCTGTTCGGCCGTGAAAAACGCCGCCGTGAACAGGCTGAAGGAGATAAAGGTTACATCTTTTAAGGTGGACCGTATTGTCCCTCAAGGACTTAAATCTTTGGAAGCCTCGTTCTATGTGGGAATTGACAATCCAACCATCAAACTTTCGCTTTCGGATGTGACTGTCCAACTCTTTAACAAAGATACGGAATTGGGCACGTTCGCCCTTGACCCTTTCACTATTGAGGGCCACGCCGAGAGCATCTGCCTTCTTACGGGCACAGCGTCACTTCCCCCTTCCGGAAGTCTTTTTACGCTGCTCGGCGCTTTGGGCGGAACATCAAAGGATGAACTGACGGTTGTGGTTCACGCTGTCGGAAAAGGGGCTGGCATAAAATGTGAGATAACGCGGACGATGCCTCTTAATGAGCTGCTTCAGATGGTGAATGCGAAATGAAGATAAATAAATACATATTTACACTGTTGTTGTTGCTTTCCTGCACTTTTTCCTGGGGACAGAATGTGGTAGTGCCCGAGGGATATGAACTGGTGGATTCGCTGGTTTATGTTCCGGTTGCCGCCGCAGACACTGCTCTTGTGGGAAAGAGCATCTGGTCGGCACTCCCTTCGCGCCGTGCGGGGGATGAGGCGACAGTCACTGTGAACCAGTCCAAGGCGCTTTCCTCAGCCCTTACTTCCCACATTGCTTCCAACTCTTCCCGCAGCATTTCGGGGTACAGAATCAGAGTCTATTTTGACAATAGCCAGTCTTCGCGCGGCGAGTCCGAGAGCGTTTACAAGCGTTTCTGCGCCTCCTATCCGGGAGTTCCGGCATACAGAACCTACACAAACCCATATTTTAAGGTGACAGTGGGCGATTTCCGCACCCGTTCCGAGGCTATGGCGCTGCTGGTTCAGCTCCGAAATTCTTTCCCGCGCGCCCTGCTGGTCAAAGAGAAAATCAATTACCCTGCGGCCGATGTGAATTTTACCTACACCGTTGACACGGTGAAGGTTCTTCGGCCTATTGAACCCCTGAATCAATAGGCCTATGCTCAAGCAGTCGTTAGAACAAAAACAGTTGCAGAAGCTTTCGCCGCAGCAGATTATGACGGCGAAGCTCATCGAACTCCCTCTTCAGAGTCTCGAACAGAGAATTCGTCAGGAGATGGATGAGAATCCTGTGCTTGAAGAAGACGACGACAGCAAGGACGCGGAGAATTCACGCGAGGTTTCACTTTCGGACTACAAGGAAGACGACCCCATCCCTTCCTATCGGCTCCGTTCGGACAATTACAACAAATACGACGACCGTCCCAAGAGGGAGACGTTCTCCGTTCAGGAGTCTTTCCCCCAGAATCTTGTGGAACAACTGGATTTCAAGGACCTCACAGCTCATCAGAAAGACGTAGCAAACTACATAATCTACTCTCTTGACGACGACGGATATCTTCGCCGCGACATCGAGAAACTCGTGGACGATATGGCATTCCGCGCCGGCATCGATACCACCGACGAGGAGGCTCTGGAGATGCTCCGGGTCATTCAGACTTTCGAACCGCTTGGAGTAGGGGCGAGAGACCTTAGAGAGTGCCTTTTGATTCAGATTAACGCCGTTCCTGGCGATTCGCAGGATGTCGAGGACGCACGGAAAGTCCTCAGAGACCATTTTACCGAGTTCTCGAAGAAGGACTTCAACAAGATTATGTCCCAGACCGGGATGAGTTCCGAGAGGCTCAAGAAGGCTATGGCGCGAATCCTCAAGCTCAACCCGACTCCGGGCGGACAGGTTTCCGATGCCTATAGCGACCACACCCAGCAGGTGGTCCCGGACTTCGTCCTTGAAGTGGTGAACGGAGAGTTCAATCTCACGATGCCGCGTTTCTCCCTTCCGGAGGTGAAGGTGAACCATAAATATGCTGACATCCTCCTGGAGGCTTCCAATTCGTCGGAGCGTTCGAAGAAGGAGGCGGCGACTTTCGTGAAGAAGAAACTTGAATCGGCGAAGTGGTTCGTGGATGCCCTCAGGCAGCGCCACACCACTCTTATGACCACGATGCAGGCCATCCTCGACTACCAGAGGGAGTATTTCCTCGATGGAGACGAGACGAAGATTAAGCCGATGATTCTCAAGGATATAGCCGATGTTACAGGCTATGACATCTCGACGGTTTCCCGCGTGGCGAACTCCAAGTACATAGAGACCCATTTCGGCATATTCCCGCTGAAGTATTTCTTCTCCGAGAGCATCACCAACCAGGCGGGTGAGGAGGTTTCCACCCGCGAGCTGAAGAAGGTGCTTCAGGAAATCATTGACGGGGAGAACAAGCAGCAGCCGCTCACAGACGACGAGATTGTGGACCTGATGAATGCTAAAGGCTACAATGTGGCGCGTCGCACCATTGCGAAGTACCGTGACCAGCTGGGCATTCCAAAGTCCCGAATGCGAAGGGAAATATTATAATAAAAAAAAGTCCTGCGGCACGCCGCAGGACTTTTTTTATTATAAATTATTTTACG
>CAVJRU010000005.1:0-18778 GCA_963652025.1 bacterium | reverse complement strand
ATGCAGGTCTGAGTGTATGTGTCGCCCGGCTCAAGCAGAGTTGACGGAAAGTCTGGATTGTGAGGCGAATCCGGGTAGTGCTGGGTCTCGAGGGCGATGGATTCGCGGTAGCGGAGCTGGCGGCCGTATTTGCCCGAGGTGCTGCCGTCGAAGAAGTTGCCGCTGTAGAACTGAAGGCCCGGCTGGTCTGAGAACACCTCGAGGAAACGTCCGCTGTGAGGCTCATAAACGGAGGCGTCGAACTCCACTTCCTTTGCTGTTTTGCGGTCGATGCAGAAATTGTGGTCGTAACCCGCGCCGTTCTTAAGCTGAACATTGCCTTCTTCGTCAATCCTTTCTCCAATCGTGTGGGCTGTCCTGAAGTCGAAAGGAGTGCCCTCCACGCTCTTAACCCCCTCGCAAGGAATTGAGAACTCGTCGATTGGAACGTAGGCGGAAGCGTTGATAATCATCTCGTTGTCCAGGATGGTGCCGTTGCCCTCGCCCTTGAGGTTGAAGAACGGATGGTGCGAGATGTTGAAATATGTAGCCTTGTCGGTGCTTGCGGTGTAGTTCAGGACAAACTGGTTGTTTGAATCAAGGGCATAGCGAAGACGGATGGAGATGTTGCCCGGGAAGCCGTCAAGCCCGTCAGGATGCACAAGGCTCAGAACGATGCTGGAGTCAGTCACCTCGCACACGTCCCACACGAGCATATCCACTCCCTTGAGGCCCCCGTGGAGGGTCTGGCCGTTGTTGTTGAGCGGGAAATGATAGGTCTGGTCCCCGACTGTGAACTCTCCGCCTGCAATCCTGTTGGCGTATGGGCCCACCACCGCGCCGAGAAATCTCTCTCCGGTGTTGTGCACGTAGCTGTCAAGATTGTTGTAACCGAGCACTACGTCCTCGTATGACCCGTTTTTGTCCGGTGTCCATAGGCTCACGACCCTTGCTCCGAAATTAGTGACCTGAAGAGTGAGGTCTCCGCCACGAAGGGTGTAGAGAGAAACCTGTTTCCCGTCCACTTCTCCCTGGAAATTCTCTGCCGGGATAAGCTCAACGGAGTGTTTTGCACCGCAGGAGCATAGGCCCAGAATGGCTGCCGCGAAAATAAGTATCCTTTTCATATCGTATTAGTTTTAATATTGTCTATTCGTCTCCTCTGTCCTGTCCTCGTAAAAAATCCAGTTTGAAGTGCCACAGGATGACTCCGGCGGAGACTGAAACATTCAGAGAGTGCTTGCTCCCGAATTGCGGGATTTCGAGCGCAAAGTCCGATGCGTCAACAACTTCCTGAGCCACTCCGTCAACTTCGTTTCCGAAAATGAGGGCATATTTCCGAGGCTCTTCCCATCTTTCCGCATTCTCTGACGGGACCTCACCGGCTGAATTTCCGGCGTAGGGGCGGAACTTGTCCAATTTTACGGAATTCACCGTCTGCTCGACGCTTACAACGGTATATCCCTCAGATCTTAGGCGCGTCACGACATCCATCGTTCTCTCACACCGTTCCCACTCAACGCTGTTCTCGGCTCCGAGCGCCGACTTGTGTATTTCGGCCGACGGGGGAACGGGGCAGATTCCGCAAAGAAAGACCTTGTCCACCTTGAACGAGTCTGCACTCCTGAAAACCGAACCCACGTTGTGAGCACTACGCACATTGTCCAGAACAACAACCAGCCCCGAAGGCGGCAGGTCGCGGTACTGCTCCACGCCGACCCTTCCGAGCTCTATGTTTAGTAATTTCCTGTCTGCCATATCGTTTATTACTGCAAGAGAAAGCTTGCACAAAGCACAAAGTTAGTTTCTTTTTGCGATATTTGCGGTATGAAAAAAGTATTGATAACACTCTTCGCCCTGCTTTCCCTCTCGCTCGGGAGTGGACTATCGCAAGGCAGACCGACACTTTCTGACCTTGACAAGGCAATTGAAAATTCCCCGCGCCTAGACGAGGCACGTCTCCAAAAAATAGACTCCTGCAAGTTTCTTCTTGAAAGAGCGACAACAAAACAGGAATGTTACGCTCTTTCTTCTTCCATCCGCCGCCTTTACGACAAGTTTCAGACGGACTCGGCGACCGTGTATGCGAAGCTCTCGCTTTCTCTCGCCGGGGAAATCGGAGAGCAGGACTTTATCAATGAGTCCCATCTTGCTCTCGGAAAGGAATACGAGACGTCGGGACTTCACTCCGAGGCGCTCTCTGAGCTGGACGCGGTAAACCGTAGAACCGCATCGAAATCCTGTCTTAAAGATGTCTACGAGTTCTATTCCTTTATATATATGACGCTTGCGGAGTTGAGTTTCGACCCTGATGTGGCGGCGAACTATCACAAGAAAGCCTCTCGGGTTAAGGACTCCCTGCTTGTGATTGCCCCGCAGGACAGCCGGACCTTCAGCGACAAGCTTGTCGAGAAGGGATTGCACAAGCAGGCGCTCGCGGAACTACTCCCTTTCTGTGACTCTCTCCCGCTGACAGATTCCCGGAAAGGCCCGCTAGCGCTTTCTGTCGCTGACATCTATTCGACTCTGGGCCAACGGGATAAAGTGAAGGAGTATCTTGTCATTTCCGCTCTTTCGGACATCCTGAATGCAAACAAGGAATATGTCTCGCTCAGGTCCCTCGCGATTATGCTTTATGAGGACGGGGATATAACCCGCTCTCAGCGCTACATAAAAAAGACCCTGGACGATGCCACATTCTGCAAGGCGCGTCTCAAGGTGGACGCGGTCGCTCCTATTATAACCATTGTCAACGACTCCTATCTCGCAATAAAGCACCGCAATATGGTGATTCTGGTCTGTTGCCTCGTTTTTACGACAGTCCTTTTTGGCGTGATGGTCCTTCTTGTTCTTCTGCTTAGACGACGTAAAAACAGCCTCACTGCCTTGACCGAAGAACTGCAGGCCGCACAAATTCTCCAAAAGCGCGCAAATGAATCTCTTAAGGAAGCAAGTGACATTAAAAACGTCTATATCACCGGGCTTATGCTTGAGTGCATTTCCAGAATAGAGAGGCTGGAGCAGTACCGGCGCCATCTGAACCGCCTTTCAATGGACGGGGAGAAAGCCGCACTTTCAAAGGAACTTAAATCCAATGCAGTAGTGGATGCAGAATGGGACTCGTTCTACGGGGTGTTCGACCGCACTTTCCTTTCGCTTTTTCCTTCCTTCGTGAACGACGTGAACGCCCTGTTAAAACCGGATTCCGCCCTTTCCTGTCCTGACAGGAACGCACTCACTCCTGAGCTGAGGATATATGCTCTCATTCGCCTCGGCATCACTTCAACGGACCGCATCTCCACTCTTTTGCGCTACTCCCGTTCAACCATCTATGCTTACCGCTCCAGAACTCGCCTGAAAGCCCTCCGGCCACAGGCCTTTGAAGAAGAAATTGCCGGAATCTCGTCAATTTAGTTTATTTTTCATTTATATTTTAATGCCACAGTAATTTTGCTAAATAACTGATAGTAAATGATATAATTGTGTAAACCATTTATATTTTCATTATTATGTCTTGCTTTTCCACGCGCAATACAATAAATTGCGGAAAATTACCACTGGAAACTAACAATACAGACTGATAATGAAAATAAAATTTCTACTGCCGACTCTGGCCTGCTCAGCCCTAATGTTGCTGCCTTTTGCAGCAGCTTCCGCTGCGACGAATTCGTCTCTGAAAAAAGAGACTAAAGCCGCTGAGAGCGTTGTCGAGAGAACAATCGGCTACTTCCCGAAAAACGTTAAATTCGAGGTGACGGGCCCTGTCGCCGAAGGAGAGTATTTCTCCACTGAGGTTCGGGGCGGAAAACTCACCGTGAAGGGAAGCTCCACGAGCGCCGTTTGCCGTGGATTCTATGATTTCCTCAGCGAAAACCACTACGGAATGTACACCTGGACGGTGAACAACATCCGCCTTCCGAAAAAGTTCGAGGACCAGCCGCTTAAAATCACCACAACCCCGTTCCGCCACCGTCAGTGGATGAATGTCTGCACGTTCGGCTACACTATGCCTTACTGGAAGTGGGATGAGTGGGAGAAGGAACTTGACAGGATGGCTCTCCACGGCGTGGATATGCCTCTTGCACCTATCGGAAGCGAGGCCATCTTCGCCCGCGTGTGGAAAAAGCTCGGAATGACAGACGAAGAAATCGGAAAGTTTGTCCCGGGACCTGCACATCTTCCGTGGTTCAGGATGGGAAATATGTCAGAACTCGACGGTCAGGTTCCTCAGAGCTGGTATGACCAGACGATTGAACTTGCGCACAAGATTGTGGACAGAATGAACGAACTCGGTATGTCCCCGATTTACAACGCTTTCGCCGGTTTTGTTCCTGAGGCTCTGAAGCGGGTCTGCCCTGAGGCTGAACTCATCGAAACCGGTTGGGAGGATGACGGAGACTACTATGTTTCCAATTTCATACTTCCGGAAACCGAGATTTACCAGAAGATTGCCTCGATGTACATTGAGGAATGGGAGAAGGAGTTCGGAAAGGGTGAGTTCTACCTCGCTGACAGTTTCAACGAGATGAAACTTCCTTTTGCTCCTGTGGGCTCCGAAGAGCGTCTCGCTCAGGTCGCATCCTACGGAAAAGCTCTCTACCAGTCCATCGCTGCAGCGAATCCTGACGCTACTTGGGTACTTCAGGGATGGATGTTCGGCTATCAGAGACACCTCTGGCCGGCAGAGTGCATCAAGGCGCTTTTCTCAGGGATTCCTGATGACAAGATGATGATTCTTGACCTCAGCGTTGACTTCAACTACGGAATCTGGGAGAACGAATACACCTGGAACTACGCCAAGGGACTTTTCGGCAAACAGTGGATCTACAGCACCGTGCCGAACTTCGGCGGAAGAACCTGCCCGATCGGTGCGCTTGACTTCTACCTCAACGGTCACCTCAAGGCTCTGGGTTCAGACAATAAAGGAAATCTGGTGGGCTACGGCTCTGCCCCTGAGGGAGTGGAGAACAACGAAGTCATCTACGAAATTCTCGCCGATGCCGCCTGGAGCACATCCCACAAGGATATTCACCAGTGGCTCAAGAACTACACTCTCAACCGCTACGGTTCCTGCCCCGAGAAACTTCTTACCTTCTGGGACAAGATGCTGAAGACAACCCACGGAATCTGTTCCAGCAGGGCTCAGTACCGCATTCAGAAACAGCCTTTCTACGGTCTTGGCGGACGCTACATCGTGAGCCCGGAGTATTTCGAAGGTCTCGAGGCATTCATCAGCGCCTCAGATGAACTCTCCGACAATCCTGAATATATGAGGGACCTCGCTCTGTGGAGCGGCTTCTACGCTTTCGGAAAGGCTGAGGTTCTCATTGACCAGATAAATACGGCATATCTTTGCGGGGACAATGCCACTGCAGAGGCTCTTGAAGGACGTTTCCGCGACCTCCTTCTTCGCGCCGACCGTCTTTTCAACGAAAACCCTGTCACAAGGCTTGACCGTTGGATTGGCTTCGCACGCGACTGGGGCACAACTGATGAAGAGAAAGACCATTACGAGACCAATGCGCGCCGTCTTATCACCATCTGGGGCAACGGCCGCAAACCGGACGGACTTGATGACTACGCCTGCAGAATGTGGTCCGGTCTCATCCGTGACTACTACATCCCGCGCTGGAACCACTTCTTCGATGCGAAGAAAGAGGGAAAGCCGTTTGATTTCGATGCCTGGGAATATACCTTTGCCGAGCAGGGCAGGGGAGTTTCCGACTTTACCCGCTGCACAGACATTGTCAGCGAGGCTAAGGACCTGGTGAAGAACTTCTCCGACATCGCCCAGACTCCGGATTGTCTTCCGGGCTGGACCTCATTTGAGATGGAAGAGGGCTCCACGCGTATAATAAGGATGATTACCCCTGAGGACTATCCTCTTATAAAGGGTCTGAAGTTTACCTGGAAGAGGGGAGAAGACCCTGTGAAACTCAAACTCGTTCAGGTCAACGCCGGCGGATGGGTCCGCTTCAAAAAGGACGACATCGGCATTGAAATCAGCAAGGACAACCCTGTCGTGGAGATTCCGGTGGATGTGAAGGCGAAAAAAGGCGAAACCTACCAGTTTGTCTATCTTCACATCGTAATAGACGGCACACACAAGAAGTTGACTGACTCACAAGTTACCATAGAATATATAAAATAAATCAAATCTATATGAAAAGGATTTTCCACATTTTAACTGTGGCAGCCGTCGCGCTCATCGCAGCGTCTTCCTGCAATAAGGAGGAGGCACAGGCTGTCCTTGAACTAAAAAGCGTAACCGCAACGGAATTTACCTCCGAAGGAGGCCTTGGAACCGCGCAGTTTGAGTGCGGCGGCGCCTCCCTTACCGCCACATCGTCCAATCCTGACTGGCTTAGGGTGAGCGTGGCAAATTCCGCAGTACTCTTCAATGTGTTCTCCTACACCGGTGACACCCAAAGAAGCGGAATCATAACAGTAAGCACCCCGGGAACAACTCCGGTGGAGATTAAGGTTTCCCAGTCGGCTTTCAGCGGCATTGTGCTCAGCACCACCACTGTAAACCTTTCTGACTCCGAGCCTTCCGTCCTCTCTCTTGTGCACTGCACCTCGGACTACACTGTCTCAATTCAGGAGAATCCGGACAACATTTTCTCAGCCACCAAGGGCGAAAGCGGAGTTACATTCTCCGTTAACCGCGCTCAGGGCCGTAAGTCTTATGCCGGCAGGGCGGTCATCACCCCTTCCGACAAGAGCATTGAGCCGGTTTATGTGACCCTCAGCCTCCAGAAAAAGAGCGACTGGTACTACCTTCTCGGCACCTGGAAAGTCGCAAAGAACACTGACGACACCGCCGACAAGAGCGATTTCGTCTTCTCCGCTCAGTCTCCGCTCGAGTCCTTCTCAGTGGCAATCCAGAAGGGTGAACTCGCCGACAGACCTTTCACTGCGGAATTTGTTGACGGAAAGGTGCGCATCGGCATCCAGGGATTCAGCATAGACTCTGCTGCAAATAAATATTACTCAATCCATTACAACGGTTCTTCCACATCGAACCCGTCAGCTTGGTACATCTTCTCAAGCACTGGCGCAGCCGCTTGGGATGCAGAGCCTGTATTTGACGAGAGCTCCCACACAATCACTCTCTCATTCACGAAGGCGGAGCTCGGGAATACCAATGTCCCTAAGCAGCTCAACATCTGGTGGAGCACAGGAAAGTACTTCGGCTTCACTTCGAAGATAGTTTCCTACACCGACCTTGTCCTTACAAAGGAATACACCGAATAATCCCTAAGTTATGAAGAGATTTTGTCTTATAACGCTGCTTTCCCTGCTGTGGATTCTTCCTTCCACGGCGCAGACTCTCCTGTCTGTGAAGGGAACCGTAAAGGACTCCTCCGGTGAGCCCCTGCCCGGCATTGTCGTGAGTGTCGTCGGAAAGAACACCAACGCCACCGTGACTGACATTGACGGTAACTACTCCCTTTCAAAGGTTCCTTCCGGAGCAAAGATTGAGGCTTCCTGCCTCGGTTACACCACTGTAACGCTTCCTGCTGCCGCCGTGGTGAATTTCACTCTCTCCGAGAGCACCGAGATGCTTTCAGAGGCTGTCGTAACCGGTATGACCACCACCGACAAGAGGCTCTTTACCGGAGCGACTGACCAGCTTTCCGCCGCCGAGGTAAACCTGAGCGGTATCGGTGAAATCAGCCGTTCTCTTGAAGGTAAGGCTGCCGGAGTTTCCGTGCAGAACGTCTCAGGAACATTCGGTGCCGCCCCTAAAATCAGAGTCAGAGGCGCAACTTCCATCTACGGCGACTCCAAACCTCTGTGGGTTGTGGACGGCGTGATTATGGAGGATGTCGTGGACGTGGACGCAAGTTCCCTTTCTTCCGGTGACGCGACTACCCTCATCAGCTCCGCCATCGCAGGACTTAACTCCGACGACATCGAGAGCTTCCAGATTCTCAAGGACGGTAGCGCAACTTCCATCTACGGTGCGAGGGCTATGGCCGGCGTCATCGTCGTGACCACCAAAAAAGGAACCCCGGGTATGACCCGCGTCAACTACAACGGCGAGTACACTATGAGGATGGTACCTTCCTACTCCGAATTCAACATTATGAACTCTCAGGAGCAGATGTCCGTCTATGAGGAAATGTACCAGAAGGGCTGGCTTAACTTCACCCGCAGCGTTTACAGCGCTTCCGGCGGAGTTTACACCAAGATGTCCCAGCTTATGAATACGTACGACCCGACGACCGGAAAATACGGCATCGAGAACACTGAGGCAGGACGCAAGGCATACCTTCGCGAGGCCGAGATGAGAAACACCGACTGGTTCAGCGAACTCTTCCGTCCGAGCATCCAGCACAGCCACTCCGTGAGCATCACTTCCGGTTCTGACAAGGGAAGCTACTACGCATCACTCGGCGCACTCGTTGACCCGGGCTGGACAATCCAGAGCAAGGTCAACCGTTACACCGCCCTTTTCAACACCTCTCAGAAACTTTTCAAGGACTATCTCACCCTGAACTTGATAGGTAACGCATCCTACCGTCAGCAGAGGGCCCCTGGTTCGCTTTCTTCCGAGGTGAATGCCGCCGTGGGTTCTGTGAAGAGGGATTTTGACATAAACCCTTATTCCTACGCCCTGAGAACATCCCGTACTCTCGACCCGGACGAGTACTACACGATGAACTACGCTCCGTTCAACATAAAGAACGAGCTTGCCAACAACTACATTGACCTTTCCGTCCTTGACACCAAGTTCCAGATGGAGCTCAAGGCGCGTCCGGTCAAGGGGCTTGAACTCTCGGCTCTCGGAGCAGTGAGGTATCAGCTTTCCTCCACCGAGCACAACATCAAGGACAACTCCAACCAGGCAATGGCTTACAGGGCGATGGACACCAAGACGATAATGAACAGCAACCCGTTCCTCTACGATAACCCTGACGACCCGACCGGAGACAAGTACTCCGTTCTTCCGCAGGGAGGTATCGTGAAGAAGAACAGCTATTCAGCCCTCAGCGTGGATTTTCGTGCGTCAGGAACCTACAACGCGACTTTCGCCGACAAGCACATCCTCAACGCTTACGCCGCCCTGGAAATCAACTCCCTTGACCGCCACACCTCCGAATTTACGGGCTGGGGCCTTCAGTATGAGGCAGGTGAGACTCCGTTCTACATCCTCGACCTCTTCAAGAAGCAGCTTGAGCAGAATACCTATTACTATGGTATAGGCAACACTCACGAAAGGAACGTCGCTTTCGCGGCAACCGCTTCATACTCATACGATTACCGCTACACCATCAACGGAACGTTCCGTTACGAAGGTTCCAACCGTCTGGGAAGGGCCCGCAGTGCAAGGTGGCTTCCTACCTGGAACGTCGCCGGCAAATGGTCAGCAGACAGGGAGGATTTCTTCGAATACCTCAAGCCTGCTCTCTCAAGTATGAGCGTGCGTATGTCTTACTCCCTCACCGCCGACAGAGGACCTTCCTGGGTCAACAACTCAACGGCAATCTTCTACCCGACAACATCCTGGAGAGGCGACTCCGACCTTATGGAGCCTTCACTCTACCAGTCCTCAATCGAGAACTCGGAACTCACCTATGAGAAAAAGCACGAGTTCAACGTGGGAGCTGACCTGGGATTTGTGAACGACCGCATCCTCCTTTCCTTCGACGCCTACCGCCGAAACAACTACGACCTCATCGGAAACGTTGTCACTCAGGGACTTGGCGGCGTCGTGAACAAGATGGGTAACGTCGCTTCAATGAAATCATCCGGCGTGGAGCTTTCTCTCACGACGAAAAACATCGACAAGAAGAACTTCGTCTGGACGACAAGCTTCATCTTCTCGCATATGTCCAACATCGTGACCGACCTCAAGACCTACCAGACAGTAATCAGCTACCTCACCGGTTCAGGTTATTCGATGGAGGGTATGCCGCGCGGCTCTATGTTCTCTCTCCGTTTTATGGGACTTGACGAAATGGGTATTCCGACCTTCCTCAACAAGGACGGCGAAATCACCTCCACGGACATCCAGTTCCAGGAAATGAGCAATTTCAGCAACCTTAAGTACGAAGGCCCTGTTGACCCGACGATGACCGGAAGTTTCGGTAACATATTCAAGTTCTACGGATTCACCGTGAACCTCTTCCTCACCTACTCCTTCGGAAACGTTGTGCGTCTCGACCCTATCTTCTCAAGCAGCTACAGCGACCTTACCGCTATGCCGCGTGAGTTTATGGACCGCTACATCAGCCCGGGCGACGAGAAGACAACCAATGTCCCTGTCATCGCAAGTACCCGTCAGAACAGCAGCATCAGCAACCTCAGCATTGCGTACAATGCCTACAACTACTCTGACCAGAGGGTTGCCAAGGGCGACTTCATTCGCCTCAAGGAGGTTTCTCTCGGCTACGAGCTTCCTAAGGCTGCTGTGGAGAAAATCCACCTCAAGAGCCTTGCGTTCAAGCTTCAGGGCACGAACCTCTGCCTTCTCTACTCTGACAAGAAGCTCGAAGGTCAGGACCCTGAATTCCTCAATGCCGGCGGTGTGGCAGTGCCTATGCCTAAGCAGGTTACCCTCACTTGTAAAATCGGCTTTTAAGACTGGTAAGATATGAAAAAGATATATTTACTGATTGCAACCGCTGCAGCACTTGCGAGCCTTACCGCCTGCGACAAGTTCCTCGACACCCTTCCGGACAACAGGGCGGAACTCAACACTGCAGAGAAGATATCTAAGCTCCTTACTTCCGCCTATGCGTCAAGGACTTATGTCCGTTACTTCGAGTATGCTTCCGACAACTGCGAGCTCTACAACGAGGCGAACAACAACACCTCCGTTCTCGTTGAGCAGAACTATGCCTGGGAGCCTATCACCGAGGCCGACAACGAAAGTAACGTCAACACCTGGCAGGGTTACTACAATATGATTGCTACGGCAAATGCGGCTCTTGAAGCCATCGAGAAGATGGGCTCCCCTGAGGAGGTACTCCCATACAAGGCCGAGGCTCTCCTTTGCAGGGCATACGCCCACCTTTGCCTTACGATGATCTACTGCCTCCCGTACCATCCTGAGTATGCTGAGGAGTATCTCGGAGTGACCTATATGGACCGCCCGGAGACAACCCTCAACCCTCAGTACAGCCGCGGAACCCTCAAAGAGGACTACGAGAAGATTCAGGCGGACATCGAGGAGGCCCTTCCGCTTGTGAGCGACGAGGCCTACACAGTGCCTAAGTACCACTTCAACAAGAAGGCAGCCTACGCCCTCGCAACCCGTTTCTACATCTACAGCAACCAGTGGCAGAAAGCCATTGACGCAGCGGATGTCGTTCTGGGAAGCAACCCTTCGGAGATGCTTCGCGACTGGTCCAGTGCAAGCAAACTTGCCTGGGACTACAATGCCAGGGCTCTTGACTATGTCAACACGGGCAACAAGTTCACCCTTCTCATTATGCCGCTCTACTCCTCCAACGCGGGTCTTTTCCACCCGTGGTCCGGTTCCGGTTCGCGCTACACGCATACCAACCGTCTCGCCAAGCAGGAAACCCTCCGTTGCAAAAGGCCTATGGGCGGACCTTTCGACACCAACAAGAGCGACACCTATCAGGATGTCTATCAGATGATTCCGATGATCTGGTGTGACCTGAAAGTGAACAAGGTCTATTTCCCTAAGTGGCCATCCCAGTGGGAAGTCGTGGATGCTGTAGCCGGCACCGGTTACACCCGCACAACTATGGTCGCCCTCAATTGCAACGACGTCCTTCTCAATAGGGCCGAGGCCTACATCCAGCTCAAAAACTGGGACAAAGCCGCCGAGGACCTCGACACCTGGAACTGCTCAGTTTTCAGAGTCGGCAACAGGGGAATCAAGCACCTCACCAAAGAACTTATTGAGGAAGTTTACGGAGACCCGACCTCTTCGGCCTACATCGCCGAGTACACGAAGACTCTCCCGACTTCCCGCAAACCTCTCCATCCGCACGGATTCACCGTAGAGAGCGGCACCCAGGAGTACTTCACCCAGTGCCTTCTTTTCTGCCGCAGGGTTGACTGCCTTGCCGAGGGACTCCGCTGGATGGACGTCAAAAGGTATGGAATCACCATCGACCGCTTTGACGATACCTACTACGACGACGCCACCACAACCGGCTACACCACCACGGTCACTCTCCCTTACAATGACCTTCGCCGTGCCTTCCAGATTCCTCAGGAATGTATCAAGGCAGGTCTTGAGGCCAATCCGCGCAACAACGCCGAGAGCCCGAACCATCCTTTCGTAAAATATGAATAAAGGAGGAAGAAAGATATGAAAAGATATATTGTTTTAGCCCTGACACTTCTGTTGACTCTTTCCGGCGCAGTCTCCTGCACCAAGGATGAAGTCAATCCGGAGAGCATTTTCAAGGATGAGCCTACGCGCTACACAGAATTTGATGCGTGGCTTCAGAGAAACTATGTCGAGCCGTACAACATCAGGTTTGAATACAGGATGCCGGACCGCGAGACCAGTTTCAGCTACTGGGTGTCTCCTCCTGACATCGACAAATCCATTATGATTGCTAAGCTTCTGAAATTCACCACCCTTGAGGCGATGGTGGAGATGATGAGCACCGACAATGAGGAGGAGGACCCGGCGCTTTTCGTGAAAAAGTACTTCCCGAAAGTTCTCTATATGGTGGGCAGCTTTGAGATAAGCAGTAGCGGATCTGTGGCTCTCGCATCTGCGGAGAACGGTCTTCAGATCAACATCCTTGGAGTGAATTTCTTTGAGTATCACGCGGATGCGGCAAGAATCGCGGGCACTATGCTCCACGAGTTCACCCACATCCTCGACGGAGTCTATGCAGCTCCTGCCGAGTTCAAGGACATCACCACGAGCGACTATGTGGGCAACCGCTACACCTCTCTCACCGACAGCCCGTATCAGTATGGATTTGTGAGCAACTACGCCCGTTCATCCTACGCCGAGGACATCGCGGAAACAGGCGGTAGGCTTGTTTCAATGAGCGAGGAGGACTGGGAGGATATGATTGCCCAGGCCGGAAGCGACGGCGGAGCGAAAATCCGTCAGAAAAAGGAAATGCTCAAAAAATGGCTTAAGGACTCCTACGGAGTGGACACCGACAGATGGCGCGAAATCTTCTTCCGCAAAATCTCCGAGCTCGACACCCTCGACTGGACATCACTTGACGACTAAATCGCACAGTTATGAGAAAAACACTATATGCACTTGCATCTGTGCTCTTGCTTCTTGCAGGCACATCCTGCGTCAAAAATAACCGCATCTACGAAAAATCGGCCTCCCAGAGGACCGAGGAGACGCTTTCTTTGTATAGAAGTGCTCTCGTTGGACGCGGAACCTGGGTTATGGAGTTCTTTCCTGACAGTCAGCTTCGCTACGGCGGCTGGGTCTATGTGATAGAGTTCCGCGACGACTACACCGTGAAAGTCTGGTTCGAAGGCGACGGTTTCGTCCCTCAGGAGACCCCTGTCACCGAGTCCGAGTACAAGGTCGAGCTCAGCACGGGTCCGATGCTTAAATTCTGCACCAACAACGACTACATCCATTTCTTCTCCTTCCCGGGCGGAGACAACGGAGGCGGCTACCAGGGCTGGGGCGGAGACTACGAGTTCACGATTATGTCTCTTTCCGAGAACTACGACTATATGGTCCTGAAGGGACTTCGCTCATTCAACAAGGTGAGAATGTACCCTCTTTCCGGAGACACCACTCCTGAGGAATATATCGCCGCAGTGAAGGCTTCCGACCTTGCCGTGACCCGCACTGTCTTTGACCTCTGCGTGAACGGAAAGAAAATCGGAACAGCCACAAGGGAATCCAGCCCGGTTCTCGACAACTTCGAGAAGTTCTACAAGAGCAAGGTTTGGACTCTCGCCTACACCAAGCCTGAGCAGGCAATCGACGAGAACGGCAACCCTGTCTATGACGAAAAGGGAGAGCCGGTTTACACCGATGTCGAGGTGAGGGAAAGCGTCTGCGCCGTGACCCTTCCGGATGGCGTGATGAAACTCTACGAACCTTACGTTTTCAAGGGCAACTGCATCGAAGGCCTTGACGGCCAGAGCGTGAGCACCTTCAAATGGGAAAGGGGAGTATTCACCACCCGCGACTATTACAGCGGCACCGACTCATTCTATCAAATCACCCTTGAGTAGTCTGAACAACAAAAGAAGAAATGATTATGAAAAGAAAAATATACTTTACTCTTCTTCCTCTGTGTGCTTTGTCTGCCATCGTAGGCTGCCAAAAGACGCAAATTGAAGAGGAACCGAACCCTACTTCGAAGGACCTTGTCTCCTTCAGGGTTACTGCGCTTTCTCCGCTTGAGGAAAATGCGATAACCTGGGAAGCGGTAGCCGACAGAATCGGGGTCTATGTGAGCGAGAGCGGTTCGTCCGAGAGGCTTCTGGACAATGCCTATTTCGGAGCCTACACTTCCACGGCACGTTCCTATTTCTCGCCTGTGAGCGACAAAGGAAAACTCTACTGGAACGACGTGGACAAGGTGGATGTCGGTCTGTACTATCCTTACCGCAGCTCCACCTCAAAGCCGGATTCAATCCTCGTGCGGATTCCTTCCGAGCAGACCTGTGATGCTGTGTCCGGACTTACGAACATAAAAAAGAATACTCTTTTCGCCTCAGCGATTAAAGGCGTTTCACGCACCGAGGCAGGCTATGTGAGTGCACAGCTTTCTCCGGTCGCTTCATACGTGAAGGTCACAATCACCTCAAACCTTCCTGTCCAGTGCCTTGGCATAAAGCTTCAGGGAGATGAGGGTACGGCACTGAGTTTTGAAAAGGGCAACTACAACATCCTCTCAGGCGAACTTACCTCCGGAGAGGTCACTTCCAACGCTGTTGAGGTCACTCCTACGGGAACCGCCGTTGTGAACAAGAAGGGACTTAGCCTCTATGCTATGGTGAGCCCGCTCTACAGCGGCAAGAAAGTCACAGTCTCCTGCACGCTTGACGGAGCGGAGATTGAACCGTTCACCGTTGATGTCCCTGAGGGGGGCTTCAAGAGGGGAGTCTGCACTTCCTACAACCTCGGTTTCTCCGCAAACCCTATAAACCTTTCCGAGAACGGCACCGCAAACACCTACATTGTCTCCAAGGCTGACAAACTCTACGCTTTCAAGGCAACTGTCCGCGGTAACGGCAACTCCACTTCAGGAAGCCAGACCTTCGAGGGCGCAACTCTCACCGAGGCACCGCTTCCAGTGAATATCACCCCGAACGACGCTGTCCTTGTTTGGTACTCCGCTCCGCTTCAGGATGACGGAACCTATTCTAAGAAGAGCCCTGTGGTCACAACGAGCATATTCTTTGACGAGGGCGAGGGGATGGTATATTTCAAGACCCCGAAGGAATTCGTGAACGGAAACGCCCTGATTGCAGTAAGAGACGCTTCAGGAAACATCCTCTGGAGCTGGAACATCTGGGCTGTAGAGGATTATGACCCGGAGGCAACCGGAAAGACCATCGGACGTTACACTGTTATGGACCGAAACCTCGGCGCCACCGCGGGCCTTTCCGCAAAGGACGAGTCCGACAATGTGAAGGCAGCCAGAGCTATAGGCCACTACTACCAGTGGGGCCGCAAAGACCCGTTCCCGGCAGCTGAGAAATACACGAATGAGACCTATGGAATGACGGAAACCTGGGGCATTGAGGTTTACTCCGACCAGAAGGAATATACCCTCTCAGGCAATCTTGTCTATGGCGACCGCACCCAGAACGCGAAGATGCTCGCGAGCGAACTCGGAGCTAAGTATTCTCTCTCATCAGCTGTTGCGATGAGCGTCAAATATCCTCACAAATGGATGTTCGGCGGCACTTCCGACGCTTGCTATCCAACCTACGACTGGTTCTCAGGAAGCAACGATGTAGCGAACAGGACTATTGAAGCAAATGCCGTGTGGAAGACCCTCTGGGGCTGCTCAGACAACGTCACCAGCGAGAAGACCATCTACGACCCTTGTCCTGCGGGATGGAAGGTGCCGACTCCGGACTTCTATGCTGTGGCGCTTCACAACGTGCGCCTTTCATCAGGAAAGCACGGCTTCTACCTTCCGGACTACGATGTCTACTTCCCGTATGCAAGCCAGCGCAAGGCAGGTTACGGAGGTTCGGTATTCGCTGTGGGCGGCGAACTTATGCTCCACACTGCAGGAACATCCGGCCCGAGGTTCCCTCTCAGGGCCACCTGCACGGCTTCAGCCGCATCTTCAACCCGTGGCGGAGTCACTTCGTCCAACACCTACGCCGGAGCCGGCTATCAGGTCCGTTGCGTGAAGGAAACTGTCGCTGAGTCCGCCCCTGCATACGGAACTCAGACCGGCCACGCCGCAGCTCTTATGGGAGACTCCATCACCCGTACCTGGAGAGACCGCGGAAGAGCATCGTTCTTCACCGGAAACAACTACGCGAATTTCGGAATCGATGGAACAACAACCATCAATATGGTCAACCGTTTCAACTATCAGGTTCTCGCTGACGACCCTGTCGTTGCCGTGATTGCCGGTGGTACGAACGACCTTGCCTGGAACGACGGCTACAGGACAGCCCCTGAGGAAATTGTGGCGAATGTCGCTCTGATGGCCAGGATGGCCTCCGACGAGGGCGCCAAGGTCATCATCGGTTCTGTTGCTCCGACCCGCGATATGTGGTGGCAGGAACAGGCCTGGAAAGACCAATACAACGGAGACTGGGTTTCTCAGAGAGTCATCACTACCAATGTCCTTCTCAGGGCTCTCGCCCAGAAGAACGGTTACGGCTATGCCGACTATTGGGCAGTCCTTCACGACGAGGACAATGACCTCAAGGAGGAATACCGCTGGGGCGGCACAGACCACGTCCACCCTAACGCAGCGGCCTTCCTTGTGATGGAAGGTGTGCTCAAGCCGCTGATTGACGCCGGAATGTATGACCCGACCGAGAGTCAGCCTGGCGGAAGCGGTTCGGACGATATGGACAAATGGGAGTGGTAAAATGAAGGAGGAAATGGAAATGAAAACAAACTACATATCATTGCTTTTAACGGGGATTGCCTCAGCAGCTCTTCTGCTTGCATCCTGCACAAAAACGCCTCAGCCTCTTGAGGAAGCGGGCGACGAGGCAGCGTTCTCCGCATCAATCGAAAACCCTTCGTCGAAGGTAAGCTACAGCGAGAACGAGTCAAAGGTGCGCGTCAGCTGGAAAGACTCCGACCAGATTGGAATCTGGACGGCAAACGCCTCAGCCACAATAAATTCCAACTGCGCATACAAGGCAGATGAGGCCGCGTCAGAATCTTCCTTCTCGTATGTTTCCAGGGCCGCGCGCATCCACTGGGCATCAGAGACCGAGGCTCAGTCTTTCTACGCATTTTACCCCTACTCTAAGGACTCCGGGAGCGACCCTCACAAAGTGAACGTTACTCTTCCTTCAGTCCAGACGCAGGAAAGCGCAAGCGACATCTCGCACCTTGCCCAGTACGACCTTATGTGGGCCGCCGCTGAGAATAAAACGAAATCCGAAGGCGAGGTCCCTTTCACTTTCCACCACGCATTCTCCGTTCTGGAACTCGACCTCCAGACAGACACCAGGATGAAACTTGACGCGCTCATTTTCCGCTGCACGTCAAATCCTTCTGCCGTAGTCTCTTTCGAGGGCGCGACGATGGACCTTGCAACCGGTGAGATTGACTTTACTGGAGCTAAAACATCCTCTGAAGCCCGTCTTAACTGCGGATTTGCAACGTCCTGGCCGGCATCTTCAAAGATGTATATGGTCGTGAACGCAGGCCTTGCCGGCGAGACTGTGGAAATTATTGCGGTCATCGGCGGAAAGGAGAAGACTCTCGTCACCAAGACCGTTCCTGAGAGCGGACTTCCGAAGGGAAAAGTCGCGTGCGTTAAGGTGGACTACGAGGTTCCTGACGACGTCGCAGTGAAGATTATCGACCTGGGAGCAGTTTCAACATCCAACTGCTACATTGTCAACGAGGCTTCTCAATACTACAAGTTCAAGGCAACGGTAAAAGGTAACGGAAGCATCCCTTCTGAACTTTCCGGAGTGGAGACTTCCTCTGTCATCGCTCCGAAATCCGTGGTCGTTCTCTGGTACAACACAGTCCAGACCAGCAATACCTGGGTGGACAAGTGCCCGATTCTTCTTTCGTCCCTCGTATTCTTCCGTGACTATATCTTCTTCGACACTCCGAAGGAATTTGTCCCTGGAAACGTCGTGATTGCGGCATTCGCCGAAGAAGGAGTGACTGCGGAGAATATAACCGTCGATGAAAACAAGGTAATCAACAATGCCACACTTCTCTGGAGCTGGAATATCTGGGCGGCCGAGGGCTATTCTCCTGAGGCAACAGCAATCAATGCGGACGGAACTCTCTTTATGGACCGCTATGTCGGCGCTACCCTTGACGGCCTTGACAAGACCGGAGCATACGAGCCTGCAGGAGCTGTAGGAAACTACTACCAGTGGGGCCGCAAGGACCCTGTCCCGCCATACTCGGACTACACCCACATCTGGCCGACCCAGTATGGAAACACCCTTTTCTGCACCCCGACCTACACGCCGATTAAGGCGCTCCAGATAGACGGCCAGGGCAGCGCGGGCACTCTGAACGGGCAGATTTTCGGCTACAAGAAAGACGAGTCCGGCACTATTCTGAAAGACAACGCCTGGAACCTTGTGACCAAGTCGGAGATTTCTTCCACCAACCCTGCAACCAACAAGGAATATGTGGACTACGCGGTCGCTCATCCGTACAAGCTGATTGTCGGAG
>CAVJRU010000004.1:0-68819 GCA_963652025.1 bacterium | reverse complement strand
GGCTGAACGTTGAGATAGTTCTTGCAGCCGCATAAGACGCCGAGAGCAAGTAATAAGATATATATTTTTTTCATACTCATATAATAATTCAATATTATTAGGAAAGAGGTTGGATAAAAAGATGGGATACAAGGCTCTCGACGACGCCCAATACCGGAGCAACCTTTGGGTTGTGAGGATTTGGGCTAGGAGAGGAACGCAGTAGACCGCTTTTTAGCCAGCCTCTAGAATTCCACGCTCAGGCCTCCGGTGACACTGCGGGTCGTCGGATAGGTCGCTCCCGGCACCTCCGGGTCGAAACCGTCGTAGGAGGTGATGGTGAAAAAGTTATTCAGCGACAGGTTGAAACTCAGGTTCCTCATCCTCATCTTCTTCACCACGGCCTGCGGAAGGGAATAGGAGAGGATTATGGACTTGATGCGGAGGTAGGAGTTATCCTTGAGGTAGATGGCGTCCACGATGCTGTAGTCCATCGGATTGTAGGAAGCGAAGTTGTACTTGGCGTCGAAATAGTCGTAGATGCGGGGATATTTCACGCCCGTCGTGCGGGTCGTTGTCCACCGGTTGGTGCGGTCCTTCTCCACATTGAGGTGGTTGCCGTAGAGGTCGCTGTACTGGGACTGGACTGTCTCCGTGCTCACTCCGCTGTGACGTGCGCTGCTGTAGGTGGCAGGGTAGTTCATCTTCTCGTAGGTCTTGGAGCCGAGAGAGTACATTCCGCTCACGCTCAGCCTAAGACCCCGCCAGGCCGCATAGAAGTTGAATCCGCCGGTGTAGGGGGCGATTGTCGTGCCGAGGAAGTAGCGGTAGTTGTCCGGACGGTTGAGGTCGGTGGCGGAGGTAATCTCTGCATCCGGACGGAGCTTGAATTCGTAAAGTCCTGTGTCATCGGAGATTCCGGCGAGGCGTCCGCAGAAAATCGCTCCGGTCGGGTAGCCCTCCACATAGCGGTCCTTTGAGGTGATGCCGCTCTTGGAGACGGGGTCGTAGCGGAGAACCTTGTTGTAGTTGTAGGCGAAGTTCACGCCCGCGCCCACGTTCCAGTCGCCCTTCTGGACGATTTTCCCGCTGAGGGTGAGCTCCACTCCGCTGTTCATTATGTCGGCGGCGTTGAAATACACGCTCGTGAACCCGGTCGTGCTCTGAACCGGGGAGGAGGTCACCACATTGGTGCTGAGGCGGTAGTAGTATTCGGTGTTGAGGGTGAGGCGGTCTTTCCAAAGCCCGAAATCCAGTCCCACCTTCGCGTCCTGCGTCTTTTCCCACCCCAGGTCCGGGTTCGGGGCGGAGGGAATCGTCCCCAGCGAGAATGTCTCTTCGCCGAAATAGCGGTACTGCTGCTGAAGGTACTGCATCACAAGAAGATGCGAAGTACTCGTGTTGATGTCTCCGGTGTAGCCGTATGCGGCGCGAAGGGTCGCGTGGGAGACGACGGGCATAGCGCTCTTGAGCCACTCCTCCTCGCCGATGTGCCAGGCCGCTCCGGCGCTCCAGGTCGGATTGAACTGGCGGTTGCTTCCGAAGTTGGAACTGCCGTCGGTGCGGAAGGAGGCGTTGAGAACTATGGTCTTCCCAATATAGTAATCCGCTGAGGCATAGAAAGATGCGTAGCGGGTTTTGCTGAAATACTCTCCGTTGAGCCTCTCCACTTCGGCAACCCACTCATCCTCCGGACCGCTGATGGAAGGCAGGGATGTGGTGCCGGTCTTGGGGTCGTAGTTGTAACGCTTGGTGAAGATGGTGTTAGCGTTCGAGCCGCGAAGTTCTGCTCCGGCGAGGACGTTGAGAGTGTGCTTTTCTGCGAAGGTCTTGTTGAACGAGAAGTGGCCCCTTGCCACATAGCTGCTCCGGTTTGTCCGGTTTTGGGAGATGTTGCCGTAGAGAAGGGTGGTGGACTGGTCGTCGCTTCCGAGGCGGTCCCGGAAGGCGGTGTATGTGTCCTTGTCAATCACCTTGTCGGTGGAGTTGTTCGCGAAGGTGTAGGAGGCAAGGGCTACGAAATGCAGCGGCTCGATTATGCGGAAGTCCATCTGGGTGCGGAATGTCCCGTTGGTGTTGGCGGTGGAGGTGTAGTTGGAGTTGAGCTCGCGAAGGATGTTGAAGCCGTTTTTCGGCATCACGGTCTCCGCTCCGCGTCCGTTGTAGTAGCCGAGGGTGAACCAGGTGTTGTCGGCGGCGTAGGAGCCGTCTTCGTTGTAGGCCTTCTCGTAGGGGTTGGAGAAGTAGGCGTAGCGGAACGGGTCCACGGTGGAATAAGGCATTTTGGACTCCTGACGGGCCGCCTCAAGTCCGACGTCAATCCTCACCCAGTCGGCCGGGGTGAGAGCCATCTTGGAGTTGATGTTGTAGCGTCGGTACTTGTTGTTTATGAGCATTCCGTTCTCGTCGTTTAGGCCCAGAGCCACATAATAGGTCACTTTGTCCGAGCCTCCGCTCAGAGAAAGGTGGTGCCCCTGGGAGAAGGCGTTGCGGAACAGGAGGTCGTACCAGTTGGTGTCCACGCTCTTGAGTTCTTCAATGTAGGCGTTCTGGGCCTGTCGGTCGCCCTTTAGGGAGGCGAAATCCCCCAGTCCGGCGCGAATCTGCCCCACGATGCCGATGACGGGGTAGATGACGGTGTTGTCGGTGAGGGAACGGTTGTATTTGGCCTCTGAGAATTCATTCCAGAGTTCGTCCTCCCAGGCGAGTTTCTCCTCCGAGTTCATCAGATTGAGGGTCCTCTGGGGCTGGAACGAGACGGTGAAGGTGTTGTTGTAGTTGATTCTCATCCGCCCGCTTTCACCCTTTTTGGTCGTGACGACTATGACTCCGTTAGCTGCCCTGGAGCCGTAGATGGCTGCAGCTGCGGCGTCCTTGAGGATGGTGATGCTTTCGATGTCGTTCGGGTTTATGTTGCCGATGCCGCTGACGAAGATGTCGTCAAATCCGCCGGTTGCCATCTGCTCGGAGGTGAGAGATGTGGACTCGTTCTGAAGCGGCACTCCGTCCACGACCCAGAGCGGAGAACTTGTGCCGGAGAGGTTGTTCGTGCCTCTGATGCGGATGCGGGACTGGGTGCCTGGCTGTCCGGAGGTGGCTGAGACCGCGACTCCGGCCACTTCGCCCTGCATCAGCGCGTCCACCGAGGAGACGGCCCGGGCTTCGAATTTCTCTCCGCTGATGACTGCCACCGACCCCGTAATTCTTTTTACGGAGGTCTGGGCATATCCGGTCACCACCACCTGGTCCAGCTGGGTGGCTTCATATTCCATCGTGAAGGTGAGCCCTGTGGTTTGTGCTCCCGGAGTGATTTTCCAGTGCAGGTCCTTCATTCCGACAGAGGAGAAGACCACCTCGGAGGTGCCTTCCGGAAGGGACAGGCTGAAGCGGCCGTCTATGTCCGCAATGGCTCCCACTCCGGTTTTTCCCGCCACCGGGACCACTCCCGCCCCGATTACGGGTTCGCCTTCAGGGTCTATTACCCGGCCCGAGAGCGTCCGGGTCTGTGCGAGGACGCTTGCCGCCGAAATGGCGAGGGCAATCAATGTGAGTAGTGTTTTTTTCATTTTGCTGTCACTTTAGTTTAGGCTATCGGTTTAGTGCGTCAGCAGGTATTCGGAAGGAATTTCGCTATTTACTTCCGTCGCGTCCAGACATCGAAGGTGAAGACTATTCCGGTCTCGGGGTCGGTCTTGGGCTCCGAAGAAGAGGCGAGAATCCAGATGCCCGAGTCAATGGTCGGGAAAAATTTGTCGGCTTCGGGGGCTATGGCCTTTATCGCTGTGAGGTAAAGGGAATCTGCGCTTGAGATGGCCTCAGAGTAGAGCTGCGCGCCTCCGATTACAAAGCATCTGCCGCCTTGTGGGGCGTTTTCCTCTTTTGGGGTATTTCCCACTTTAGCGAGGGTCGTGTCTGTGCTCTGACTGTTTTCTTTTGCGATGTATTCCTCAGCCCTCCGGTAGGCCTCCGGTAGACTCGGGACAACAACAACTCCGTCAACCTCTTTCAACGTTCTGGAAACCACTATATTGAGCCTTCCTGGGAGCGGTCTTCCGATGGATTCGAAAGTGCGTCGGCCCATAATGACCGGATGCCCCAGGGTCGTGGCCTTGAAGTATTTGAGGTCTTCCCGAAGATGCCACAGAAGAGCGTTGTCTTTTCCGATGGCGCCGTTTTTCGAGACGGCTGCAATTATTATCTTTTCCATAAATTTCTATTCTTTCTTAAGTAGTGCCGCCCCTCCGATGCTAAGAAGCACGAGAGCCAGAAGAAGAGCGGAGGAGGCGCTGGATATGTTCTCTCCAATCTTGTAGTCCTTCGGCTCGAACCTCATAACTACCTCCCAGTCACCCTGAGGAACAATCAGTCCGCGCAGCATCCAGTCCCCTCTGAATAGAGTGGTCCACGTGCTCTCAGACCCTGCCTCGAAGCGGTCACCTTTAGTCTGACCCACCTTCCCGACAGGTCCTATCCACGCCTTCCATCCCTCCGGATAATAGATTTCGCTGAACATAACGGCGCTCTTGCGGCTCAGGTGGCAGCGGTAGTGCAGCTCGTTCGGCTCGTAGGAGGTGAGAACGACCGAATCGTCCGTGCAGACAGCGGCGTTTGCGCCCTGGGCGGACTCATCCCTAGCAACGCCTTCCGAAGCAGTGTCCCCGGCGATTTCCACTTTTGTGAACGCCTCGTTCGGGACAATCTCCTTAAAATCAGGTCCTAAAACAACTGTGTTTGCAAGGTCGACTTTCCCCAGAAGATCAATCTCCTCGTTCACGGAAGATGCCACCCTTGCCCCCGTCACAATCCAGCAATTTCCCATCGCGTGAGGGTTCCTAAGCGGCGCGATATCGTCCCCCAGAACGATGTATTTGCCGTTTAACAAAGATGTTACAGGCAACAGCGGCAAGTTTTCCTCCAGCTCGCTCACAGTCGCGGCGCTTCCAGCGGCCTTGTA
Organism: bacterium; assembly: GCA_963652025.1. GTDB lineage: Bacteria > Bacteroidota > Bacteroidia > Bacteroidales > UBA932 > Cryptobacteroides. The sequence continues at coordinate 63,886 of CAVJRU010000004.1, read as the reverse complement.
GATTGAGTTGATTTCAGGGGAGATATACCTCTCGATAAGGTCCTGGTAGCGCTGGAGTTTCACAGGGCTGTAGCCGCCGATGCACTTGTGGCGGTAGCTCGGATGGGCATCGTTGAATGTGTTTACGCTAAGGTCCAAAACCCTGTAGGAGAGGTCCTTGTCGGAAAGAATCTGCTTATCTACCCCACGTTCCTTGAACTGTGCCTGCCAGTTCTTCGGACTTACGAAGTCTTCGCTGCGAAGGTATCTTTTCCCCACGCTTCCCAAATCCAGAAGAACGACGACGGCAAGGATTCCACCCATTATGTATGTGCGTCCCTTTGCTGCAAACGGCCCCTTCGCGCGGGTGCTCCAAAGAATCAGAATCGCTGCAAGGACAACGAAAGTAAGGCTTCTGAAGGCGTCTTTTCTAAGCATCGCCCGACGGTCCTCGCGAAGAGCATCGGTGAGGATGTCCTGCATTCCCTGGTCTGACGCTGCGCTGAAATCCCCAGCAAGGCCCGGAAAGAGGGCAAACAGCAGGCAGAACCCTCCCACAAGGCCCAGCGCCCACCAGAGGGCTTTCTGCACCTGTTTCTTGTCGTATTTTTCTCTCACAATCTTGTCCAGAGTGACAAAGCCCAGCAGCGGCACGGTCACCTGAAGGACCACCAGAGCCATTGACACCGTCCTGAACTTGTTGTACATAGGAACGTAGTTGAACCAAAGACGGGTGAACCACATAAAATGGCTGCCCCAGGCAAGGAAAATTGCAATAAGGGATGCGATTATCACCCAGACCTTGAGCCTGCGGTCCTCTCCCCTGAGGAGGAAAAGCCCCAGGATGAAAAGGAATATGCTCACGGCACCGAGGTACATCGGACCTGCCGTGAATGGCTGAGGGCCCCAGTACATCGGCAGAGCCTTCACCGTCTGCTTCACGTTCGGCTGTCCGGCCTTGCGAAGGAGGCTTTCGGTCGCCCCGTTTTTAAGGTGGGGGTCGCAGGAGGAAGCGCCTCCGTTGAAGTTGGGAATCAGGAGGTTAGGCATCTCGTTAGGGCCGTAGGACCACGCCGTAGCGTATTCGAGGTCAAGCCCCTTCGCGGCGGCCTTCGCCTCTTTCACTGCCGCAGGGTCTCCGGCGTGCTCGGCCTTGTCGGCAGCGAGTTCGGAGCCTCCCCTCATCGTGTACTTGGCGTAATTGTAGGTCGGGATAAGTTTGTTGGCGTTGGTCGCAATTCCGACGCAGCCCAAAACGAGAAGCAGCGCCGATGCGGCAAAAAACCTCCCCACTCGGGTCTTCCTGTTCTCTTTTGTGGCAAGAACATACCCCAGAAGGGTCAGGGCATAGACGAAGATTACGATTGCAAGGTAGTAGGTAATCTGAGGGTGGTTAGCCTTAATCTGGAAGCTCAGCGCGAGGGCGAAAAGCGCTGCGCCGAGAACCGTACCCGGAAGCCACGAACGCCATCCGAGGGCTTTGTCCCGGGGGCCTTCAGCGGTTGAAGTCCCCTTGTCTCCGGCGGCTTCAGAAGAGGCCTTCCTTAGTCCCCCGAGGGCGCGGCGGTAGGTGTAGGCAACGCCCGCAAGCACCCACGGGAAGAATGCGATGGCCTGCATCTTCGTGTTGTGCCCGACCTGGATAATCTGCCAGTTGTAGGCGCAGAAGGCTATTGCAATTGCTCCTCCCACTGCAACCCACACTCCGCATCCGAAGGACAGCATAAGAAGAAATCCCCCCAGCAGGGCTATGAAAAAGTATGTCGCAGGACGGCGTCCGGTAAGCAGGAATTTGTAGAGGAATTTGGTCCAGTCTCCGTCGAAGTCGTCAATCGTTGCGGTTGTAGGCATACCTCCGAACATCGAATCTGTCCAGTGGGTCTTGTCTTCGGGGTGCGCGGCATTATAGGTTACAGCTTCATTCGCCATTCCTCTCCACGAGGATATATCTCCCTGATTTACAATCTTTCCGCTCAGCACCTCGGGGACGAAGGCGTAAGATATTACAAGAAAAAATGCGACGATTCCGACCACTGTAAGGACCTTTCGCAGCAATGTTTTATCTATTTTTTTCATACCGATGAATTGTCTATTTGTAATCTTGAATTCTTCCACTTGAAGGGGAGGGGTCTTATCTGGAAAGTTTCTCGAACAGGTCTGCCATTTCGCGGGTGAGGCGTCTTCGGGAGTATTTCCCGATGTCGGCGGTGTTGTCAAGAAGCCTCCCTTCTTTCCAAAGAGCCCAAAGCCTGAGGATTTCAGCCTTCAATCCTTCCTTATCCTCCCATTCGAAAGTCACGCCCGCACCCTCGTCTGAGAGAATGCTTGCCATCGCCCCGTCTGTCTGCCCGATGCCCAGTACGGGACGGCGGGAGGCGAGGTACTCGAAGAGTTTTCCCGGCAGAGTGGCCTTGTACTCCGGTTCGCGGCGAAGGGGGAGGATGAGAACGGAGGCGCTGCATTGCGCTTTCACCGCATCTTCGTGACTGACATATCCAAGGTCCCGTATGCAGTCCTCAAGTCCCTCTGCTTTAATGGCTTCAGTTATCTCTCTGTCGGTTTTCCCGGCAAGGGTAATGCGAAGTTTCCGGGCGAATTCAGCGTCTTCGGAGGCAATCTCACTGAGGACCTTCCAGAGATTCAGCGGATTGCCGTCCGAGGCGAAAAGACCCGTGTGGACTATGTTGAATGTTTCCCTGTTTTCGCTGCCGTTTTCCTGCTCGAACGCCCTCATCTCCTTGTCGGCCGTCTCGAAATCTTCCTCATCGAATCCGTTGGTGATGAGTTCTATCGGTGTGGACGTCATATTTTTGAACTCGTCTCTAACAAGAGGAGACACCGCCACAACGACGCTTGCCCCGTCAAGAACGCTTTTTTCAAGCTTGAGGTGACGTCTTCGAGAAAGTTTTGTGAGCGGGAGGTGCTTGAAATAGAACATCCGTGTCCACGGGTCGCGAAAATCAGCCACCCAGGGAAGTCCGGTCTCTTGAGCGAGCCGCCTGGCGATAAGGTGCATCGAGTGGGGCGGAGCTGTGCTCACGATAACGTCCACAGGGTGCTCTTTTAGGTATTTCTTGAGAAATTTCACTGAAGGCCTCACCCAAAAGCAACGAGGGTCCGGTATGAAGAAATTGGCCCGAATCCAAAGCGACATTTTTTGCCCGAGGCTCTTCTTCTGCGCATTGATAGGGTTCACTTCGCCCTTTTGCGCGCCTTTTCCCCTGCCTTTTCCAAGTATTGAAAGCAGTTTCCGATATATCCCGTAAGGCTCAAAGATGCTCCTACGGATAATTTCGGCACTTTCTGGCACGTCTGCTTCAAGAGTCGGGTCAACGGCTGTAAGTTCGGGATTTTCAGGGGTATATATGACCGGTTGCCACCCCATCTGGGGCAGATATTTCGAGAATTTTACCCATCTCTGCACCCCGGACCCCCCGGAAGGCGGCCAGTAATATGTTATGATAAGTACTCGGCGCATTGTTGTTTTCTTTGTATACTAAATGATTTGAGATGGATTGAGGAGGATAGCCCCTCAAGACGCTCAAATCCCCATTTTTTCTTTCATAGAACGAAGCGCATCAAAGGCCTGCAGCGGAGTGATGGAATTCAAATCCACCGCCTCCAGGTCCTCTTTCAGCGACGAAAGCAGCGGGTCGTCAAGTTGGAAGAAGCTAAGCTGCAGAGCCCCGTCGCTCTCGACCCTTCCCTCTTTCACCGTGTGCGGTTTCATCTTTTTCACCTCAGACTTCTTTTCGTCTCCATTCTCCAGTCTTGAGAGCGTCCTTTCCGCCGACTCGATTACCTGCTGCGGCATTCCCGCCATCCTTGCCACGTGCAGACCGAAGCTGTGCGCCACGCCACCCTCAACCAGTTTTCGAAGGAAAATCACCTGCTTCCCAACCTCCTTCACTGCGACGTGGAAGTTGCGAATGTGCGGATAGAGGGTCTCCATATCATTGAGCTCGTGGTAGTGGGTCGCGAAAAGAGTCTTCGCCCCCTTGCCCTCCTCGTGGATGTATTCTACAATACCCCTGGCGATGGACATTCCGTCGTATGTGGATGTGCCGCGGCCGATTTCGTCCAAAAGAACGAGCGAACGTGGGCTGAGGTTGTGCAGAATCATTGAGGTCTCCAGCATCTCCACCATAAAAGTGGACTCGCCCCGGGAAATGTTGTCCGAAGCGCCCACTCGGGTGAAAATCTTGTCGCACCATCCGATTTCGGCCTTCTCGGCAGGCACGAACGAGCCCACCTGTGCAAGCAGAACTATGAGCGCGGTCTGCCTCAGAAGGGCGGACTTTCCCGCCATATTCGGACCCGTCAGGATGATTATCTGCTGACTGTCGGAGTCAAGGAAAACGTCGTTCGGGACATATTCCTCACCTGGAGGCATCAAAGTTTCGATGACTGGGTGACGCCCCGCCTTTATGTCTATTTTGCGTCCCGAGTTCATAACGGGCTTGCAATAATTCCTTTCAAGTGCAAGGGATGCAAAACCTGCAAGGACGTCAAGTTTTGCAATCACCGTGCAGTCTTTCTGCACCCTCACTATATTCTGCCGAATCTCCTCAACCAGCGCGGCATATATCTGAGATTCAAGCACATAGATTTTCTCCTCCGCCCCGAGGATTTTCTCCTCATACTCCTTGAGTTCCGCTGTTATGTACCTTTCGGCGCCAACGAGCGTCTGCTTCCGGACCCAATCCTGGGGCACCTTGTCCTTGTGGACATTGCGCACTTCGAGAAAATAGCCGAAGACGGAATTATATCCCACCTTTAGCGAGGAAATCCCTGTGCGTTCGGTCTCACGTTGCTGAATTTCAAGAAGATAGTCCTTTCCGTGACGGGCTATGCGTCTGAGTTCATCAAGCTCCGTGTTCACTCCTGAGGCAATCACGTCGCCTTTTCCGATGAGTGCCGCGGCGTCGCTGTCAAGAGTCTTGTCCAGCTTCTCGTACAGGTCCGGGCAGGGGTCAAGAAGCTTTGCGAAATCTTTCAGAGGCTCACAGCCCGACTCTTCGCACAGGTCTTTTATCGGCCGGATCTGGGCAAGCCCCCTTTTCAACATCAGGGCTCCGCGAGGCAGGATTTTTCCTGCACCCGCTCTTGAAACGCCTCTTTCAAGGTCACCGACGTCGGAGATAAATGCCTGTATTTCAGAAAGTTTGTCTGTATTCTTAGTGAACCACTCCACGACGGAGTGCCTCCTCTCCAGTTCCTCCAGGTCCATAATCGGAAGCGCGAGCCAGTTCCTCAGCTGTCTTGCTCCCATAGGACACGAAGCCCTGTCCACAACGTCGATAAGGCTCACTCCGTCCTTTCCTCCCGCGCTGGAGAAGATTTCCAGATTGCGGAAAGTGAACTGGTCCATCCAGACAAACCTGTCGCCGTCGATGCGGGAGATGGAGCAAATGTTTCCGAGGCCGGTGTGCTGGGTCTGTTCAAGGTAAATGAGAAGTGCTCCGGCGGAAGTCACTCCAAGGGCGAAATTGTCCACGGCAAAGCCTTTCAGGGAGTCCACCCGAAGCTGTTTCTTGAGCTTTTCAACCGAATTTTCCCAAACGAACGCCCATTCTTCCAGAGTGGAGATGTAGTAGCGTCCGCCGGTCCTTTCGCGCACTCCTTTTTCATACCCCCGCGGCAGGAGAAGTTCCTTGGGGGAGAAGGAGTCAAGGAGGTTGAGGGCGTAGTCCAGCGACCCCTCGGCAACCTGGAATGTGCCTGTGGATACATCCAGAAAGGCGACTCCGCAGCGGTTTTTGTCAAAACTCAGGGCGGCGATGAAGTTGTTCTCCTTTTCGCGGAGAAGTTCCTCGTTGAAGGCCACTCCCGGTGTCACGACCTCGGTGATGCCTCTTTTGACGATATTCTTGGTGAGCTTGGGGTCTTCCAGCTGGTCGCAGATGGCGACTTTGAGCCCCGCGCGCACAAGGCGGGGAAGGTAGTTGTCGATGGCGTGATAGGGGAATCCGGCCATAGGAATGGCGTCAGATGTGGCGTTCGAGCGCTTTGTGAGTATTATGCCGAGTATCTTGCTGGCAGTCACCGCGTCGTCGCCATACGTCTCATAAAAGTCTCCGCACCGAAAAAGCAGCAGCGCCTCCGGATGTTGTGCCTTCACCGCAAAAAACTGCTTCATCATAGGCGTAAGCCCGTCTTTTTCCTTTGCCATCGTGTAATGAATTAAAAATAACCCGCTAAATTAAGGAAAAAAGCCGATAAAGCCAAACACGCACCTTTGATTCGGCACAAATGTGCTTTTGCCGCTCACAGGTGTCGGAAGCCGGGAAGACAGCGCGGCATATAAATTGCCGCGCGTGGGCGGAATTTGAAACAAAACTGAATTTATCTCGATATGGAACTTATTAAGAATGCAGAATTCGGGGGTGAGAGGCCTCTTTTTGCTTCGCGCAATCTCCGACTTGAAGATGTCGTCATCCGCGAGGGCGAATCCGCCATCAAGGAATGTGAAAACATACAGGCCCACCACTGCCGTTTTGAGGGAAATTACCCCTTCTGGCACGTTCACGGCTTTGAAATCTCGGACTGCTATTTCGACAAGGGCGGCCGTTCGGCTCTTTGGTACTCGGACCATCTGAAAATGACGGACACTGTCATCGATGCGCCGAAGATGTTCCGTGAAATGAATGAAATCGACCTAAGCAACGTTACTATGAACGATGCCGATGAGGTTTTCTGGCGTTGCCACGACATAAAAGCCCGTAATCTCACGCTTCACGGGGGTACATATCCGTTTATGTTCAGCGAGAATATCTATGTGGACGGGCTTCAGAGCGACAGCAAATATGTTTTCCAATATGTGAAGAATGTAGAAATCCACAATGCCCGGATTCAGACGAAGGACGCCTTCTGGGAGGTGGAAGATGTGACGGTCTATGACTCCGAGCTTAACGGAGAGTATCTTGGCTGGCACTCGAAGAACCTCCGCCTTGTGAACTGCCACATCACCGGCGAGCAGCCTCTCTGCTATGCTGAGAACCTCATTTTGGAAAACTGCACTTTTGGTGCGGACTGCGACAGGGCTTTCGAGTACAGCACTCTGCGCGCCGACATCCGTGGTGCCATCACCAACATCAAAAACCCTATTTCCGGACTCATTGTAGCGGATGAAATCGGCTCTGTGACCCTTGACGAGAACATCAAGGCCCCTGCCGACTGTAAAATCAGTACCCGTAAATAACAAAACGATGGAAAGCAATAAATACGATTTTGATAAGATAATCCCCCGCAAGGGTACAAATTCCTACAAATGGGATAGTGTCAAGGGGGAGGATATGGTGCCGCTGTGGGTGGCGGATATGGATTTCCAGACGGCTCCGCAAATCATTGAAGCCCTTCAGAAAAGAGTCAGCCACGGCATCTTCGGCTACACAAAGGTTCCGGGGAGTTATTATGAGGCTGTCTCGAACTGGTTTTCCCGTCGTCACGGCTGGAGAATCGACCCCGACTGGATTCTCTACACCTCGGGCGTTGTCCCGGCACTTTCCGCCGTCATAAAGGCTCTGACTTCACCCGGCGACGGAGTGCTTATCCAGACGCCTGTCTACAATTGCTTTTTCTCCTCCATCAGAAACAACGGTTGCGAGGTCGTCTCTTCTCCGCTGATATATTCAAACAATGCCTATTCCATTGATTTTGAGGATTTTGAACGCAAGGCGAGTGACCCCAAAGTTAAGGCTTTCATTCTCTGCAACCCTCACAATCCTTGTGGAAGAGTTTGGCGAAGGGATGAACTTGAGAGGCTCGGACAGATATGTCTTCGGAACGGCGTCACAGTCATTTCGGATGAAATCCACTGTGAACTGGTTCTTCCGGGTCATACCTACATCCCCTTTGCGTCCATTTCAGAGGATTTTCTCCGCGGCAGCGTGACCTGCAGTTCCCCGAGCAAGGCGTTCAACATCGCCGGGCTTCAGATTGCAAACATAGTCTGTGCGGACTCCGCTCTGAGAGCAAAAATTGACCGTGCACTCAATGTGAACGAGGTCTGCGACGTGAACCCTTTCGGAGTCATAGCGGCCCAGACCGCCTACAACGAGTGTGAAGACTGGCTGGACTCTCTTCTGGACTATCTGAGGGGGAACTATCTGTATATGAAGGAGTTCTGTGCGGAACATCTTCCGGATTTTCCGATAGTTGACCTTGAGGGGACCTACCTCGTCTGGATGGATTGCAGCGCACTATCCCTGTCGTCAAAGGAACTTGGGCAGCGACTTCTTTCCGAAAAGGGACTGTGGCTGAACGAGGGGACGATGTACGGTGAGAGCGGCGAAGGCTTTATGCGCTGGAACATCGCTTGTCCGCGTGAGAGACTCGCCGAGGGACTCCGTCGCTTCGCGGAATTTACTCTTATAGCAAGATAGATACTATGTTTGTCGCTTTTATTGTTGCCATTTTGATGATGGCCGGATGCTCCCCTGCACAGGAGGGCGTACGTACCGGGGATCTTGTTTTCGTGGATATCCCCGAGTCTTATGACCTGAATTCGGACTCTATGTCAAGCGCAATCGCAGCATCCACTTCCTCCTCCAAGACCACTCGGATGAGGGTGCACGTGGCAATTCTTGAGGTCAGAAAGGACACTACCTGGATTATTGACGCCACAATCCGCCACGGGGTGGACCGTCATCCTCTTGACACTTTCCTCACCGATTTCCGTCTTAAGGACGGCAGCCTTCCGGTTTTTGAAGTAAAGCGGCCGCGTGTCAGCGCCGCCGAGGCCGAGCGGTTCGTTGAAAATGCGAAAAAGTTCCTTGGACAGCCATACGACGTGCATTTTCTTCCCGACAACGGGGCGCTGTATTGCAGTGAACTGGTCTATAATTCCTACATTACCCCCTCAGGAAAGCATCTTTTCCACGAAGTTCCGATGAACTGGAAGGACTCCAGCGGCGAGATTCCGGTTTATTGGCAGGAACTCTTCGCGCTTTTGGGCGAGGAAGTTCCACAAGGCGTCCCCGGCACCAATCCTCAGGAGATGGCCGAGGAAAAGTGCCTTGAGAGCGTCGTTGCAAATGCTTTCTAATAGGAAACTTTTTCAGCGAGACGGGTCGCAAGGGCGGTGAAGGCAAGCGCTTCCGCTCCGGAGCCGAGGGCTACCGGAGTGCCGTTGTCGCCGTCTTCGCGAATGCTCTGAACAAGAGGAATCTGTCCAAGAAGGTCAATGTCGTACTTCTCGGCGATTTTCTTTCCGCCGTCGCGTCCGAAGATGTAGTAGCGGTTCTCGGGGAGTTCTGCCGGGGTGAACCAGGACATATTCTCCACAAGGCCCAGAATAGGCTTCTTTACATTCTCGTTCCTGAACATATTCACGCCCTTCTCAACATCGGCGAGCGCCACGTCCTGCGGGGTGCTTACGATAAGTGCTCCCGACATAGGGATATCGTGGACGAGGCTTATGTGGATGTCGCCCGTTCCCGGAGGCATATCGATGAGAAGGAAGTCGAGTTCTCCCCATCTTACCTGCAGAATCATCTGTTTGAGGGCGTTGCAGGCCATAGGGCCGCGCCAGATAAGGGCTTGTTCCGGGGCGGCGAAATAGCCGATGGACATCCATTTCACGCCGTATTTCTCAATCGGCATAATGACTTCGCGAGGCTCTTCTCCGGCCTCTTCGCCGGGCACCTGGAATGCTCCAGGCACTTCGCCTTCGGTGGCAGTCATCTTCGGGACTGAAGGTCCATAGACGTCAGCGTCGGCAAGACCGACTTTGTAGCCGAGGCGGGCGAGGGCTACTGCAAGGTTTACTGCGACTGTGGATTTTCCCACTCCGCCCTTGCCGGAAGCAACTCCGATTATGTTTTTCACTCCTTCGAGTTCCTCAAGCCCGAGGTCAAGCCCCGGCTTTTTCTTTGGCTTTGGTTCGTCCTTAATCACCGTCAGCACCTCTGCTTCGGAGCCCTCAGGGCAGACGCGGTTAAGTGTCGCCCGGGTGCTTCCGATGAGGTATTCGGCAAGAGGGTCGCGGTGGCGGCTGAAGCCGAGGGTCACGCTGACCCTCACCGCATCGCCTTTCCCGAGGGGCTCAATGGAGATTTTCTCCACCATCCCGAGTTCCACCACGCTCCGGTCACCCTTTGCGGGGTGCTGCACCGAACCGAGCGCCTCAAGTATTTCCTTTTCAGTAATCATATATATAATTCCTTATTAAATAAAGTCGATAAGAAGATGCAGCGCAAGGCTTGCGACGAGATAAAACCGGAGCAACCTTGTGGTTGTGAGGATTTTATCGAGGAGTATAACGCAGCAATGCGCTTTTTAGCGGCTTTATTATTTCACGATGTCCATTTCGTTGAGAAGATAGCCGGCCCCGCCGAACTTATCCACGATAAAGAGCACATAGCGGATATCCACATTGATGCACCTCTGGAGATTCGGCTCGAACATAACATCCGAACTCATAGACTCCCAGTTGCCGTCGAAAGCAAGTCCGATGAGCTCGCCCTTGGCGTTCATAATCGGCGAACCGGAGTTTCCTCCCGTGATGTCGTTGTTGCTCAGGAAGCAGGCCGGCATCCTTCCGTCCCGCATTGCGTACTGTCCGAAATCCTTCTCGTTGTAAAGTTCCTTGAGTTTTGCCGGCACGACGAATTCCCAGTTGTCCGGGTCTTCCTTTTCCATCACTCCAGAGAGGGTCGTATAGTATTCATATTCAACAGCATCGGCAGGGGAGTAACCCATAACGTTTCCGTAGGTGAGCCTCATCGTGAAGTTCGCATCCGGGTAGGACGGCTCTCCGGCCTTCCACTGAAGAAGACCTGCGGTGTAGGCTTTCTTGCCCTTAGCGAGCGTGCGAGCGGCGTTTCCTGAATCAGCTGCTCCTGCGGTGAGGTACTTTGAAAGGAACTGGCGGTAGAGTGCAAATGCCGGGTCGTTCTTAATTGCGTCAAATCCGCCCTTGGATATGCCTTCGCTGGCTTTTTCTTCACTGGTGAAGATGCTTTTTGCGAAAAGGTTGTCAACATACCCCTTGAGAGCCTCCTCGCTGAATGAAGGCAGAATCCAGTTGGCGCTGTCAACCCTTTCGTGGTAGAGACGGATCATTGCCTCTGTGATTTTCCTGTCGGTCGGAAGAGAATAGTCCTTGTAGAATTCGCTCTTTTTGAGGGCGGTCAAAGCCGCGGAGAGGGCCTCTGTGGTGTCTTTTCCGCTCTGAAGAGCCTTCGCGGCGGAGGAAAGGGCTGTGGCAGCGGCGTTTGAAACTTCGCTGCGATAGATGGTTTCAAAAAGCCAGGCGCGAAGGAAAGCCGCCTCGCTTCCGGACTTCACTGCGGAAGCGATGTCGTCCAGAGCGGAGCCGTAAGCCTCTTCTCTCTGAGGATTCTCTGCAGCCCACTTTCTGAACTCATCTTCCTCTGCTTCAGCTCTTTCGATGACACTGAGTTTCTCGAAGGCGAGTTTCATTCCCTGCCATTTTTTCCAGGCATTGGAAGAGCCGGTGTATTTGTTCGCGTATTGGATTTTCACTTTCGGGTCAGCGAGCATATCCTCCATCATAAGGCTCTGACGAAGCGTGCGCGCCTCGATTCTGATGTCCTGCTCGGAGATCATCTGGCGAAGCTCGGCGGAAGTCGCGAAACGGTTGGTGCGGCCCGGATAGCCCATAATCATCGTGAAATCCCCTTCTTTCACTCCTTTGAGAGAGATTTTGAGGTGGTTTTTCGGACGGAGCGGCTGGTTGTCGGCGCTGTATTCCGCAGGCTCATTGTCACCTCCGGCATAGATTCGGAACATTGAGAAGTCGCAGGTGTGACGCGGCCACATCCAGTTGTCGGTGTCGGCTCCGAATTTTCCTATTGAGGAAGGCGGTGCACCGACAAAACGGATATCTTTATATACTTTGTATACAATAAGATAGTAGAGGTTTTCATTGTAGTAGGAAACGACCTCGCTCTCGCAATTGGGGTTCTCTGCATCGGAAGCCTTCTCGAGTTCCTTTTCCTTTGCGGCCCTTGCCTGAGCGACCTTCGCATCCACGTTTGCGCTGTCCCTGAACTGCTCGCGGGCCTCTTTTTCAGTAGCTGCAAGGATGTCGGTAACATCGGTTATGGACTCAAGGAATGTGACGCTCAGTCCCTTGCAAGGGAGTTCCTCGGAGCGGTTCATTGCCCAGTAGCCGTCCTGAAGGTAGTTGTGCTCCACGCTGCTCAGAGCCTGGATGGATGCGTATCCGCAGTGGTGGTTCGTGACCAGAAGTCCCTCGTCGGAGATTACCTCCGCAGTGCATCCGCCTCCGAACTGCACGATGGCGTCTTTAAGCGACACTCCATTTGCAGAGTAAATCTGCTTTGCAGAGAGCTTGCAGCCGTGTTTTTTCAAATCCTTCGCATTCATTTTCTCCAGCAGCGGCAGAAGCCACATACCCTCGTCCGCGGAGAGAGTAAGCGCGGAACCCATCGCCAGAGTAAAGGCGAGTGTGAGTGAAATCAAAATCTTTTTCATATTTATATTTTTAAATCTATTATATCAATTCAATATTAAGTATCTGGCGCAAGTACCCCAGTCTGCCGCGCACAATCCTTGTCTAAAAAAGCGTCGTTTCCAACTCCTTGACGTGGAAAGTTTTGCGATGCCAGGGAGTGTACCCGAATTTTCTTATCGCTTCAATGTGCTCCGCCGTAGGGTAGCCCATATTTCTGTCCCATCCATACCCTGGGTATTCCCTTGCAAGTGCCCTCATACGGTCGTCCCTGTAGGTTTTTGCAAGGACTGAGGCAGCGGCAATCGAGGCAAACCGTCCGTCGCCTTTAACGAAAGTCTGCCATCTCATCCCCTTGAACTCTGCCAGATAGTCCTTGAGCAGCCCGCCGGGAAAAGGCTGGGTGAGTGCTGCAGATGGAAGTCTTTCCAGGTCTCTGAACTTGTTCCCGTCAATTATGAGGGCCTCGGGTTTCACGCCGAGCCGAACCACCGAGCGCCACATACCCGTAATAGATGCGCAGAGTATGTTAATCCGGTCAATTTCCTCCGCACTGACCTCCTCCACAGCCCATCCTATGGCTTCTTTCTCAATTATTGGACGCAGTTCTTCCCGGTCCTTCTCGCTCATTTTCTTTGAGTCGTTCAACTTTGGGTGAGAGAAATCTTCCGGAAGAATAACTGCGGCAGCATAGACCGGACCCGCGAGCGGGCCTCTTCCCGCCTCGTCGCATCCCGCCTCAAGTACGCCTTTCTCGGCTCTTGCGGGCAACAATATGTCAGGTTTTGTTGTCATAACAACTTACAAAGATAGCATTTTACCCTGACAGGTGTTGAAAATAGGTGAATTTCTTACGATTGAGCACTATTTTTGCGGTGATTCTGCGTTTGCATTTGGCATTTTCCGACGAAAATGTCTATATTTGCGCGAAATTGGCTCTCTAGGGCAGCGAATGGGAAGCCTTAGAAGGCTACGGGCGGAGAAATCCGCTATGAATTAGCAATTTACAAACCAATTTTAAATTCATAAAAAATGAAAAAGAGTATCAAATTCTTGGCTATCGCTCTCGGTCTTGCCGCAGTTGCCTGCAGCTCCCCTGAGAAGATGGCAGAACAGGCAGAGAATGTGATCGTAAAATGCGATCCTGCTGTTCTTGAGGTTGTTGCCGGTAACATCGACGCAACTGTCACAGTAACTTATCCTAAGGATTACTTCCACCCGAAGGCTATCCTCACCGTAACTCCGGTTATCGTTTTCGACGGCGGTGAGCAGGCTATGGAGCCGTTCAAGTTCCAGGGCGAGAAGGTTAAGGATAACTTCGAGGTCGTTCCTTCAGACGGCGCTACCATCTCTAAGAAGGTTCATTTCACCTACGAAGAGGGAATGGAGAAGTGCTATCTTGAGCTTCGCGGCGTTGTAAGCTACAAGAAGAAGACCATCGACCTTCCTACCAAGAAGGCAGCTGACGGTGCAAACACTACCTATATGCTTGCTACCGCTTGCAAGACTGGTCGCGTAGACCTCAAGGCTGACGGCTATCAGGAGATCATCAATATGCCTGAAGAGGGCCAGATCCTTTACAGCATCAACAGCGCAGACGTTAAGAACTCTGAGCTCAAGGGCCAGTCAGTTAAAGACTTCCTTGCTGCTGTTCAGGCTGCTAAAGAGAACGAGCGCAAGAACATCGTAAGCACCGACATCGTTGCATACGCTTCACCTGATGGTGGACAGGACCTCAACGCTAAACTTTCTGACAAGCGTTCTACCTCCGCTGAGAAGGCATTCAACAAGGTTACCAAGAAAGCCCCTATCGACGCACCTGTAAACGTTAAGTCTGTAGGTCAGGACTGGGAAGGCTTCCAGGAGCTCGTAAACAACTCAAACATCGAGGACAAGGAACTCATTCTCCGCGTTCTTTCTATGTACAGCGACCCTGCAGTTCGTGAGCAGGAGATCAAGAATATGTCTGCAGTTTACACAACTCTTGCAAAAGAGGTTCTTCCTGAGCTTCGTCGCGCAAGGTTCATTGCAAACGTAGAGTTCACCAACTACTCTAGCGAGGAGCTTCTCAAACTCGTTGACGAGAACAGCGATGTTCTTGACGAGGCTGCGCTTCTTCACGCTGCTACCCTCGTAGAGAAAGAGTCTGACAAGGTTGCTCTCTACAACAAGGCTATCGAGAAATACTCAAGCAAGACCGCTCAGTACAATCTTGCAGTCGTTTATGCAAACGCTGGCAAGAACTCTGACTGCAAGGCTGCTCTTGACAAGTGCGATGCAAACGACGCTGACGTGAAGAACGTTCTTGGCGTACTTGCTCTCCGCGAGAACAACCTCGAAGAGGCTGCTAAGTATTTCGCTGCTTCTGCAACTGAGGCTGCTAACGAGAACGCTGCTACTGTTGACATCCTTAACGGTGACTACAAGGCTGCCGCTTCTAAGCTTTCAGGCAAAGAGGGATTCACTGCAGCTCTTGCTAACATCCTTACCGGCGACCTCGCTGCTGCTTCTTCAGCAATCAAGTGCGACTGCCCTTGCGGTGCATACCTCAAGGCTATCATCGCTGCTCGTCAGGGCGACAAGGACGGTGTTAAGACCAACCTTGAGAACGCTAAGAAGTGCGACAAGCTTGCAAAGCGTGCTGCTAACGACATTGAGTTCGCTCAGTTCAACTAAAAAGTACTAAAGCGGGCATCTGCCCACTTCTACTACTTTTTACACGAATCAACAGAGGCTGACTAAAATTTCTTTTAGTCAGCCTCTTATTTTTGTTTTAATGAAGGCTGGAAACGCTTTGGGCTTTTCCCTGGAATTCGCAGCAGGGCTGTGTGTTTTTCTGTTGTTTTTTGCCCTAAAGGCATCGTAGGGTACTAAAACAACAAATAAAACAACAGAATCTACAACCTATATATATTGTGAAAAGGCGAGATTTGCATTCGGAAACTATTCATAATAGCTTTGTGACGTACTCCTATATGTGCAAATCCAATCTTCAAAAAGTCGTCACAAAAAAAGAGAGCAGCGATTCTTTCGTTGCTCTCTTTTTTTTGTGTGGGAAGACTGTCGTAGAAGCTGTCTGCGGCGTTGTACTTCTCTCTATTTGAAAATCTCTGACAGGATGCGGTCCAGGTGGGCGTAGCTTCCAAGGGTGAATAGGACGTAGCGGATATCCACGCAGACGCATTTGTTGTAAGAAGGGGTGTAAGCGACGTCGCTTGCAAGGGACTCCTTGTTGCCGTCGAAGGCAAGTCCGATGAGTTCGCCGCTGGAGTTTAGAACAGGAGAGCCGGAGTTGCCTCCCGTTATGTCGCAGTCGCAGAGGAAATTCACCGGGAAACTCTCCTCCTGTGTGGCGCATTTCTTTGCATTTCTGACAGATGCTCCCCACTGTCCACAGTCGCCGCTTTCAAGGAGTCCCTTCCAGTCTTCTTTGAGGCTGAAATCGTGGGAGGCCGGGTTGTTCTTTTCCAGAACTCCCTTTGTGGTGCTGACGAAATCGCAGCGCACTCCGTCCCTTGGGGCGAGGCCTCCGACCCTGCCGTAGGTGAGACGGAGGGTGGAATTTGCATCGGGATATTGTGCAGTGCCCTTTTCAAGTCTCATCTCGTAAAGAGCGTGAATATATTCTCTCCTAAGGTCTGAGAGTTTATTTTCGCCCTCAATCTTGCTTACGCGTTTATTGAAATCCACAATGTGAATCTCATCAAAGAATCTGTAAAGCGGGTCAGATGAGTAGTCGGAAGCCTTGTGTTCTTCCCGAAGGTACTCCTCCAAGTGTTCCCTGTGACTTAAAATGCTGTTTTCCCAGAGCCAGTCCGCCATTTTCGAAAGTCCGTCGTCGGGCGTTTCCTGCTCATTATTTCCTCCGGATAAGCTTTGTGAGACAGAGTTCTTCCCCTCCTCGCAGAACCTACGGTAAAGTTCCTTCTGATAGCCGCTGAACATCTCAGGGGAGACATTGCGGAAAAACTCCACGAGAGAGTAGGTGAAAAGTTCCTTCTCCAGCGGAAGGTCTATGGAGTTGTAGAGCCGCTCGGTGAGTCGGTATTCCTGGGAGAACTCCTTTCCTGTGAAGCTCTCCAGACCCCGCTTTTTCGCCGCAGAAAGGATGTTTGAAATCCTTATCGCAGTCATCCCCATCCGGCTTCCCCGCACAAGGGTTTCCCGGTAATATGCGATGTCCTTCTCTGCCTCGGCTATGGCGGCGTACTTTGCCCGCAGGTCCTCAGTAAGGGCGCCCCATTTGGCCTCCCGCCCGGCATCTTCCCTAATCCACCGGTTCAGTTCCGCTTCCTCCTTAACCTTATTTTCCACCACGGAGAACCTCCGGATGCACTCCACTTCGCCCTCCTGAAGCTCCTGCACATTGCTCAGGCTGAAAAACCTGTCGGCATAAAGCAACCTGACCTTCGGGGAAGAGTCCATTCCGCGGCGGATAATCTCCATCTGGGCGGCCCTGAGGCGATTCGAGATGGGAAGAGTCAGAGCGGCGTCAAAGGAGTTCTCCGCAGAACTGGAATAGCGTGAAGTCGTGCCGGGGTAGCCCAGGACCATCGCGAACGAGCCTTCCTTGTAGCCGTCAAGGGATATCTTCAATTTGTTCGGAGAGTTTAGAGGCACATTTTCCTGAGAATATCCCTTTGCAGGCTCTCCGTCAGGGGATGTGTAGATTCTGTAAAGCGCGAAATCGCATTTGTGCTGTGGCCATTCCCAGTTGTCGGCGTCACCTCCGAAGGCGGCGATACTGACCGGCGGAGCTGCGACAAGGCGCACATCCCCATAGACCCGGTACAGACAGAGGTAGTATTTCTCCCCCGCCCACATCGAACTGAGGCTCGCCTCAAGGCCGGGGTACACGCTCCTGTATTTTTTCTCAATCTCCCAGCCGAGCTTTCTCATTCCCAGCCGCCGGCCCTGAGCCGCATAGTCTTTTTTTATGCTCTCCACCTCGTCGGTAACATCCAGCACCTTCTTTAGAAAATAGACTTTCTTTCCGGGAACAGGTCTTTCTTCCTCGCTGCGGAATGCCCAGAAGCCGTCCTCGAGGTAGTTTTTCTCGGGGGTGCTCATCGCGTGGACGTCCGCATAGGCGCAGTGGTGGTTGGTGATAAGAAGTCCTTCGTCGGAAATGACGCTGCCCGTGCAGGCAAAGTCCAGAGCAACTACGGCATCGCTAAGCGAAGCCCCCCGTGCGTCGGCATCGTAGATTTCCCGTGCCTTCAGCTTGAGCCCTCTTGCGCGCATATTCTTTTCAAGCGCCTTGTCAATGCAGTGAACCATCCACATTCCTTCGTCGGCAAAAGCCGTCAGGTTCAGAGCGAGGGTGAATCCCAAAATCGTGAGTATCCGTTTCATATGTATGAGGTGTATTTATCCTTTCGGGGACATCCGTATGCGGTTTTCTCTAAGCGATATATAATCATACCGGTTCGTCTCGAAATGACTCTTTTGAAGGCGCCCCTGTTGAAAAACAAAAGAGGCCGGTTAATAACCGACCTCTTTTTCCTTTGCGGTGAGAGGGGGATTCGAACCCCCGGAACCCGAATTGAGTTCGGCAGTTTAGCAAACTGCTGGTTTCAGCCACTCACCCATCTCACCGGGGCATTTTGCCAAAAGACTCCCACAAAGGGACTGCAAAGTTACAATAAAATTATTATTTAGCAACAATTTATTTTAATTGGACAGGAATAATCCCTAACTTTGTGCGAATGTATGGACTTTCAGATAACAATAAAATATACCAATTGATATGAAGAATCGTTTACTTACCGCAGCAGTTTGTGCCGTTCTGGCATTGGCCTCCTGCACGCAGAAGTCTGCAATCCCCGTCTATATGGACGAGAGCAAACCGCTTGACGAGAGGGTCGCTGACGCGCTCTCCAAGATGACGCTTGAAGAAAAAGTACGTATCCTGCACGCTCAGAGCAAGTTTTCCTCCGCGGGAGTTCCGCGCCTGGGAATCCCTGAACTCTGGTGCACCGACGGCCCTCACGGCATACGTCCTGAAGTGAAATGGGACGAATGGAACCAGGCCGGCTGGACAAACGACTCCTGCACCGCCTATCCTGCCCTCACCTGCCTTGCAGCCACTTGGGACAGGGAACTTTCCGCCCTCTATGGCAAGAGCATCGGCGAAGAAGCCCGCTACAGGGAGAAGGACGTGCTGCTTGGTCCGGGCGTGAACATCTACCGCACCCCGTTCAACGGCCGTAACTTCGAGTATATGGGCGAAGACCCGTTCCTTTCCGGGGAGATGTGCGTTCCTTACATTCAGGAAGTTCAGAAAAACGGTGTCTCAGTCTGTCTGAAGCACTATTGCCTCAATAATCAGGAGTGCAACCGCCACATAGCCGACGTGAAAGTGGACGACAGGGCTCTCTACGAAATCTACCTCCCGGCCTTCAAGAAAGGCGTTCAGAAGGGTGGCGCGTGGAGCGTTATGGCAGCTTACAACCTTTATAAAGGTCAGCATCTCTGCCACAACAAATACCTTCTTGACGGAGTGCTCAAGAGCGAATGGGGCTTTGACGGGGCGGTCATTACCGACTGGGGCGGTGCTCACAATGCGGATGAGGCTGCCCTCTATGGAGTTGACCTCGAATACGGCACCGGCACCGACGGACTCTACACCAAGGGAAAGACCGAGTACGACAAGTATATGCTTGCAGACCCGTACCTTGCAAAACTTCGTGACGGAAGGGCTTCCCTCGAGACTCTTGACGACAAGGCAGGCAGAGTCCTGAAACTCATCTTCCGCACGGCTATGAACACGCACAAGCCTTTCGGAGAGCTCAACTCTCCGGCGCATCTTGAGGCAGCAAGGAAAATCGGAGCCGATGGAATCGTGGTTTTGAAGAACGATGCCGTAGCCGGTGGGCTCAAAGTGCTCCCGGTTGACCTCTCTACGGCGAAAAAGATACTTGTCGTGGGCGAGAACGCGGTGAAAATGATGACTGTGGGCGGCGGTTCTTCTTCTCTTAAGGTTCAGAAGGAAGTTTCTCCGCTGGAAGGAATCATATCCGCTGTAGGCGACAAGGCCGAAGTGGTTTATGAAAGGGGATATGTGGGAGACACATCCGGAGCATACAACGGAGTCACCACAGGTCAGGACCTTTCTGAAAGCAGAAGTGAGGATGAGCTCATCGCCGACGCTGTGAAAGCTGCAGCCGAGGCCGATGTAGTGCTCTTTTTCGGCGGACTCAACAAATCCTGCGGTCAGGACTGCGAGGGCTGCGACCGCAGAAGCTATGGTCTTCCATACGCACAGGACAAGGTCATCGCGGCTCTTGCCGAGGCGAACCCTCGCCTTGCTGTCTGCATCGTGAGCGGAAACGCTGTTGCAATGCCGTGGATTGAAAGTGTCCCTGCTGTCGCTCAGTGCTGGTTCTGCGGCTCCCAGGCCGGAAACTCCATCGCAGATGTGGTCTTCGGCGCGGTCAACCCGAGCGGAAAGCTTCCGTTCACCTACCCTGCGCGCATTGAGGATTCTCCTGCCCACGCACTCGGAGTTTACACCTGCGGTGCCGACGTGGACTACAAGGAAGGCATCTATGTGGGCTACCGCTGGTTCGACACCAAGGGCATCAAGCCTCTTTTCGCTTTCGGTCACGGCTTGAGCTACACCGAGTTTGAATATAGCGACTTTAAGGCAAGCAAGAGCGTCAGCGCAAACGGCACTTTGAAGGCTTCGCTTAAAGTCAAGAACGTTGGAGAGAGAGAAGGTAAGGAGGTCGTTCAGATTTATGTAGGCGAGCACAATCCTGTTCTTGACCGTCCTGTGAAGGAGCTCAAGGCATTCGACAAGGTTTCGCTTGCGCCGGGACAGACCAAAACCCTAGAGTTTGAGATTCCTGCTTCAGACCTTGCCTACTTCAACGCCGACACTCACTCCTGGGTGCTTGACAGCGCGCACGACTTCACCGTTTATTTTGCTGCAGCATCCGATGATGTGCGCGGCACCGTAGACTTCAAAACCAAGTAATACGCGCTTTTATTCATTGTTTTCGAGACTTTATCCGGATTTTTTATTCTGCAAATAAGTTATAACAAATAGGAACATAAATAATGAAATATATCAGCAAAACACTTGCGCTGCTTCTTGCCGCGCTTGTCGCTCTTCCTCTCTTCGCGCAGACACCCGAATCGGAGGCCGAGGTGAAAGCCATCCTCGCCGCCGACCCGTCCTGCTGCGTCAACACTCTGCACAACTACCCTTCTCCTGAAAAAATCATTGATACCCCGGCCCCCAAGGGCTATAAGCCTTTCTATGTCAGCCATTACGGCCGTCACGGAAGCCGCACCCACCACTCCCCGAAAAATGTTTCGAGAATAGTGTCGGTGATGGATTCTCTCGCTGCGCATAACCTTCTCACAGAGGAGGGACTGTCGGTTTATGCTGACCTCAAGATTATTGAAAGGCAGCATAGAGGATTTTACGGGTATCTGACCCATAAGGGAGCGGCTCAGCATCAGGAGATAGCGCATAACCTCTACTTCCGTGTCCCGGGGGTTTTCAATCAGAAGGACCGTCAGGAGGTCTATTGCGTTTCCACTCCGGTGCAGCGCTGCATCCAGAGTATGGCGAATTTCTGCCTTGAACTCGGAAGAAACAATCCGTCTTTGAAGATGACGATGGACGCAGGTGAGTGCTATCAGGACTACCTTAGCAACCCTCAGGGTTCCTCTAAGGGTGCCCCAGGCCGTGACTATCAGATTGCGGACTCGCTCCTGGCGGTTCATCTGGACCCGTCAAGGATTATGAACTCCTGGCTGACCGATGCCACCGAGGCGCAGAAATATATGGAAAGGCACGACCCGCGACTTTTTATCCTTTATGCCATAAAGTGCGGCGGAATCGAACAGGACCTCGACGAGAACCCGAACATATTGCGTCATTTTACTGTGGACGAGCTTTATGCAGCTTGGTGCCACGACACCGTAACCCATTATAACTCAATGTGCGCGAGCGTAGAAAATGGAAGAGGCAGGGACATAATAGGTCAGAGAATCCTTCGTGATATGTTGGAAAAGGCGGATGCGGCACTTGCGGGAAATGACCACGCGGCTGACCTTCGTTTCGGTCACGACACCGGCATCTCTCCGCTTTTGAGCCTGTTGAGGGTAGAAGGACTTGAGCAGGAGCATAAACTTGCCGAGTCGGTTGATTGCTGGTATTGTTTCAATATGATGCCGATGGCATCCAACCTCCAGATGATTTTCTACCGCAACAAAAAAGGTGACGTCCTCGTGAAACTTCTCCGCAACGAAATGGAGACCACTATTCCTGCCCTTCAGACCGTGCAGGGCCCATATTATGACTGGCAGACTCTGAGGGCTTACTTCGTCAGCCTTCTGGACTAATCCACAATAAACAAAACGCAGTTATGAAAGTACTTATACTCTCCTGCTCCACCGGAGAAGGACACAATTCGGCAGCAAACGCCTATCTTGAGTATCTTCAGTCACAGGGAATTGAGGCTGAGGTTCAGGACACTATGGGGCTTGTGAGCACTTCCGCAAAGGAGAGGACCTCAGAGATATATCTTTTTTCTACCCGCACCAAACTCTTCGGGATGGTGTATAAGGCCGGTGCTATGGTGAGCGATTCAATGGACAACTCCAAGTCTCCGGTCTATTATGCCAACAAACTCTACTGTGACCATCTGCACGATTACATTGAGGAAAACGGTTTCGATACGGTGGTCTGCGTGCACATTTTCCCGGCCGAGGCTGTGACGGCCCTCCGTCGCAAGGGGAAACTTACCGCGAAGACCATTTTCGTAATGACCGACTACACCTGCATCCCGTTTATGAAGGACACGGAGCTGGA
Organism: bacterium; assembly: GCA_963652025.1. Lineage (GTDB taxonomy): Bacteria > Bacteroidota > Bacteroidia > Bacteroidales > UBA932 > Cryptobacteroides. Next base: position 41,639 of record CAVJRU010000004.1, on the reverse strand, counting down.
CTACTACATTGTCCCTCACGCTCACCTTATTGAGGAATGCGTCAAGAAGGGACTCCCGAGGGAGAAACTCCGTCCGTTCGGAATCCCTGTGAAGGCAATCTTCCATCAGCAGGCGCTTGACAAGGCCGAGGCCCGTGGACGCTGCATATTGGAATTCGGGTATATGGACGCCGCGAAAAAATGGTTCCTTCTTATGTCCGGAAGTATGGGCTTCGGACACATCCAGGACAGCGTCAAGGAGATTCTTTCCCGTTGCGGAAGCGACGTGGAGATTATTCTTGTCTGCGGAAACAACACAGAGCTCAGGGAAAAGCTTCAGAGGAATTTCCGTCACGACACTAATGTCGTTATTCTCGGGTTCACCGACAAGGTGCCGCTTCTGATGGATGCGTGCGATGTGATTTTTACAAAGCCGGGAGGACTTTCCAGCACCGAGGCCGCCGCAAAGCACATTCCGATCATCCACACCGCCCCAATCCCGGGCTGCGAGACCTGCAACGCCCTCTTCTTCCACTTCCACGGCATTTCCTACGCCACGACGGACATTGCAGAGCAGGTCACCCGCGCTCTCGCCCTCGCCTCTGAGGGACCGGAACGGGACAAAATGATTGCCTCTCAGAAGGAGAACATCAACCCGGACACCTGCCGCGACATTACCTCGCTGCTGTAGGAGTTTGAGACATACTTTATGGGACACTAAATGCCCCTGTTAGAAGTTGAATAAATATGTGCCGAATGGTGCATATTTATTTTTTTTGTAACTTTGCAGCGGATTTGCACATATAGGATTTTTCTTTTTTGAACGGAAAATCCCTTTAATAGATTGATTATTAGAAAATTAGGTTTGAGCTCAATGGGCTCGAAGCCACGCTTTTGAGCGTAAATTTGAGGATAATGAAATTCAATAAGTTCATCCTTGTTTTGGGATTGGCCGGCTCTTTTCTCTCGTGTCAGAAAGACGCGGAGATGACTCTTGTCCAGAGGGGGGAGCATACGGTGGGCTTCCGTCTTGGAGAGGCCGCCACTAAGACCGCCATCAATTCCGACGGACTTTCCACTTCCTGGATTACCGGAGACAAAATCTCAGTCTGGGCGAAAGACGCTTCCGGAAACTTCACTCTTGATAACCAGGTTTTCAAGAGCATCCGCACGATAAACGACAAGAACGTGAAGGAAACTATCTTCACTTCTTCTCTTTCAAGCGCGATGCCGGAGGGTGAATACACTTACTATGCCGCCTACCCGGTTCCGGAGAGCGTAAACGGGACATCAGTGACTTTCACTCTTCCCTCTGCTCAGGACGGAAAGGTTTCAGGGGGAGCGGACATCCTTCTTGCGACTCCCGTCTCTGCCCCGGCACTTGACGAGGTAGCGACTCTCGCCGACTACACCTCCCTCGGAATGCGGATGCAGCATCTTCTGCACCAGTTCAGGTTCTATGTCCCTGAGGGCGAAGACAAACTCGGCGGGGAGAAGATAGAGAAGATCGTACTTACTTTTTCCCGCCCTGTCGCAGGAAAAGTTATGGCCGACGTCTCTGACCCCACTGCTGAAGCGACCCTTTCCGACGGAGTGTCAACTCTCACGATAAAACCCTCCGACGGCCTTCTTCCCTCCACTTCTACGGAGGTGAATTACGCCGCAGTCTCTCTCTTTCCTTTCACGGCGACAGAGGGAGAGACCTTCAGCATAAAAGCGTTTTCGACTTCCAAAGTCTGCACCGCGGAGCCTGTTGACCTCAAGGCCCGCACCTTCGAGAAAGGGCACTCGACCCCTGTGAGACTGCTTTTTACCGAAGTTAGGGACTATGCCCGCATCCGTTTCACCGTTTCTGGCAACAACCTCGGCGAGAATGCCAACACCATTACGCTCACGGCGCCTTCAGGATGCACCTGGGCGGATACCGGTTCTAATGTATATACCTATAATCCCGGTCACGAAATCACAACCGGCGAAACTTTCACCATCGATTTCGAGGACGATGCGGCCTACAGGGCATTCAGCGGCCAAAGTGTAACCGTCACCTTCGACTCCGAGCACGTAACCGCCACTCAAACTGTCACGATGCCGGATATGTCTTCGGGCTACACCGCATCCATCTCCGCCGAGATTCCATACCTTCTCTACGAGGATTTCTCCGCCGTTGAGAGCTTCAACTCCGGGGACAAGCATTCCACGAGCAACGCCGGAGCAAAGGACGCGACATCTTTCCTTAACGGATGGACCGGAGCACGTATCGGTGCTGAAGCCGGCCATTGCGTCAGGGTTGCCTGCCACAGAGAGTTCGTCGCCACTTACGACGCCCGCCTGGACTCCGCTCCTATCATCGCACTCAAAAAATCTGCTGACATAAAAGTCACATATGATTATGGCGCAAACAATCAATATGGCGGCATAGGTTCAGGAGGAAACCTTGGACAGTATGTTTATGTGGGCTATGTTACCAGCACCACCGCTTACGCAAGCAACAAGACTGACGGTACATTCACAGATGACAATAAATACTATCTGAAGGAATATACAGGAACATATACCAACCTTCCTAATCGCAACGAACATATAATTTATTCTGTTCCGACCGGTACGGTGCGTATAACCTGGAGAACCGAATCGGAAAACAATAATGGAGCTACCAACACCACCTGCTGGTTATATATTGACAACGTGAAAGTACAGATTGCGAAATAAATTAAATAATATAGAATAATCTAATCAAGCTATTATGAAGTTTTACAAAACATTGGGCATCGCCGCTCTCGCGCTTCTTGCGACCCTCTCCTGCACAAAGAGGATTAGCGGCATCGGGGGAGGAGAAGGCACAGTCTCCTTCAGCCTTGGGAAGTATGCCCCGGTCGTGGACGTCAAGAGTAATGTCTCCGACTACACCGCTCTCCCTTCTGCGGGAGAATTCACCATCACGGTGAAAAACAGCGACGAGACCACCGTCTATTCCGGACTTCTTTCGGACTGGGACTCCGCCACTAAACTTTCAGCAGGAAACTACACTGTTTCAGCCGTTTTCGGAGCTGAAGGCACAGAGGGCTTCGAAAAGCCTTATTTTACGGGAACGACCTCGTTTGTCGTGAACGGCGGCGCTGAGACTGCGGTCTCAATACCGGTTTCTCTCGGAAACTCCATCGTCAAGATTTCCTGCACCGAGAGTTTCAAGAGCTACTTCACCGCCTACTCATTCACCATCACGACAGGAACGGGAACGGTCATTGAATTCCCTTCCACCGAGACCCGCGCGGCCTTTGTGGATGCCTATAAATTCACCGTCAGCGGCTCTCTCAAGACTCAGGGAGGCACCCCGAAGTCCTTCTCCAAGACCTATGATGCTGTGGACCCGAAGACCTGCTACACCATCACGTTTGACGTAGCTGACACAGGCAGCAACACAATCTCCATCACATTCAGCGACTCAGTCTCAGAGGCTGCGCTCACTGAAGTAGAACTTAACGACTAAGACGGAGGATAGACACAATATGAAAAAGAAAAATATAATCATAGCAGTTGCATTCATTGCACTGACATCACTTTTCTCTTCCTGCAAAAAGGATATTTCAACACAGACTCCGGATGCTTTCGGATTCCTTTCATTCAACGGGGCAATCAGCATCGATGAGGCTGTTGAGACTAAGGCCGCTACTGCAGCTTCCGGAAACTACAGCATTTTCATCACTGACACAGAAGGAAAAACTGTTCTTTCCACGACCTATTCAGATGTAAAGGCGAAGAACAACAAGCTCTCCCTTTCTGCCGGAACATACAATCTCGAGGCACGTTCAACCTCAGAGGAAGTTCCATTCTCAGCAAAGGAACAGCCGGTTTATGGTACAAGCAAGTCTTTCACCATCACAGCAGGCGAAACAACTGAAATCGGTTCGCTCACCTGTACGCTTCTGCAGTGCAAAGTGACAGTAAGCTATAGCGACGACTTCCTTGCAATGGTTACCGGAAACGGTTCCGCAACAGTCACCGTGACATCCGGCTATCCTCAGACATTTGACCTCACATACGCTTCCGGTGCGAAGTCCTACGACCAGACCGCTGCTTATTTTGCAGTGAACAACGGCGAGAGCACCTCTATGGAAGTCGTGTTCAAGGGTCTTATCGACGGAAAGAGCCAGAAGATGACAAAAATCTTTACCGGCATTCAGCCAAGGCAGTGGAGGCAAATCAAGTTCATAAAGAAGGTTGACGCAGAAGGCTCGGCTTCATTTGACATCACAATTGACAATCTCGTAGACGACGCGACTCTCAACAATTCTATGGATGACATTGCCGAAAACATCATCGGTGATGATCCTGATGCACCTAAGGGTGACGGCGGAATCAGCCTTACACTCGATTACACGGCAGGTTGCGACACCGAGTTCACTGACCTTGAGAACCTTGTAATCCCGGCTGTGGAAACTAGGGATATCAGCCTCCGTCTCAAGTGTGAGGTGCCTAACGGAGTGAAGAAGTTCACAGTGGACATCGCTTCCACCAACGCAAACTTCGTAACCGCAGTTGAGGCAGCGGATGCGATGAACCTCGACCTCATCAACCCGACCGAGGACAATATGATTATCTTCAGTGTCGTTCCGTTCCCATACGGAGCTGACCTTGCCGGCAAGACTTCAATCGACTTCGACCTCAGCGCGGCTCAGGATGCAATCCTTCCTTACCAGGGAAGACACACCTTCACGATGAACATCACCGACGCAAAGGGTTGCAAGAAGTCCATTCCTGTAGTTATGGTTGTAGAATAAGGGGAGGAGAGGAAAAATGAAAAAGACAATCTACACCATCGCAGCAGTTGCTGCGGTTCTTTCCGCAGTGTCCTGCACAAAAGACGCAGTTTCGCTCTCCAAGGGCGAGGGCTCGATCACTCTCGGAGTGAAACTTCCCGAGACCAAGGCTGCAATGACCTCTGACGCACTTCTTGCTGATGCATCAGTGAAAATCTATATGGGCGACTTCAGCGGACTTGTACGTGAATACAAGTACTCCGCTGCGCCGGAGAAAATCTACCTTGCGGCTTCTGAATACCGCGTGGACGTTGAGGCCGGCGAGGCTGCCAAAGAGTCTCCTGCCGCCGCATCCTGGGAGCAGAAAAGCTACAAGGGTTCGACAGCATTCACCGTTGTCGCGGGACAGAGCCAGAGCGTCCAGGTCGAGGCAAAGGTCGTGAACGCAGTTTCAAAGGTATCTTTCGACCAGACAGTTGCGGACAATTTTGCAGCCGGTTACACCTTTACCATCGGTCTTTCTGACGACTCGGCCTCACAGCTTACGTATGACGCATCAAAGAGCGGTTCCGAGGGCTACTTCATCATCTCCGGGATTGACGAGCCTGAGTTTACCTGGACATTCTCCGGAACACTCTCAAAGGACGGCTCCACCTTCACGAAAACCGGCAAAATCACCGGCCTCGAGAAAGGTAAAGTCTACCCTGTTAATGTGAAATACACCATTAAGGACGGTACACTCGGTTTCGACCTTTATGTCGATTACTCCGCTTCCATCGTTAATGACACCATTATTTTCGAGCCTGTATCCACCGGACTCGCTTCTTCAAGCATCTATGAGATCTGGGCACACTTCGCAACGGTTCACGCCGACGTGGATGAGACCGAGTTCAGTGACCCTACGGCAGTGAAATTCGCATACAAGGCTTCCGGAGACTCAGAGTGGAAGACTGCAGACGCTGTGCGCTCTTCAGAGGGCGTTTACGATGCCTGCCTCCAGGGACTTTCCGGTTCCACCGATTATGAGTACAAGCTCGTCATCGGCGGCGAGGACCAGGGCGAGAGCAAGACTTTCACCACCACCTCAGACGCCAATGTTCCGAACGCAAGCTTCGAGTACATAAGCAAGGTTTCAGGCGAGAGCTACTACAAGTGGTACGACCCGAGCTGCTCGGTTGCCGACTGCCGGACTATGTTCTGGGGCTCAGGTAACGGAGAGGGCAGCGAAGGCGTGAACGGATCCGCAAGTATGGGTTATGTGATTACCGCCCCTTCAGACGATGCGGTGGACGGCAGCAGGTCTGTCTGCGCTCAGTCAGCTTGGGCTGTCGTGAAGTTCGCGGCAGGTAACATCTTCACCGGCAACTTCGCTGGCCTTGTGGGTACGAAGGGCGGTAAGGTTAACTTCGGACGTCCGTGGACAACCCGTCCGACTGGAGTAAGGGTTTGGGTCAAGTACTCTACCGGCGTAATCAACCGCTACAATGAGGTCCCTGACGGAGCTGATGTTACAAAGGATGTTACATACGACAGCGGAAACATCAAGATTGCCCTCGGTACCTGGAATTACAAGACCTACGGCGGAACAAAAGATTCCCCAGTGCTTGTGAACACTACCGACAAGTCCACATTCGTTGACTATGCCACCGACGCAAGCACCATCGCTGACGGAGAACTCATCCTCTTCGGAGACGGCTACCAGCAGATAAACGGCAAGGGTGTGAAAGGTGCCAAGGAGACCGCAGCTGTGGGCGAGTGGCGACAGATTACGATTCCGTTCGCATATCACACCGAAACAGAATTCCCGACCCATATAATCATCTCTTGCGCATCATCAATGTACGGAGACTATTTCACCGGTTGCGACACTGCAAAGCTTTGGGTTGACGGATTGGAACTCATCTACGACAAACTGTAATATGACAAAATCCAGGCTCATAGCCCTGTCTCTTCTCGCGGCTCTTCTTCTGTGCTTTGGTCCTTTTGGAGCCAGAGCACAGAAGTATGACCGTGGATACGACACGTCCCACCAGAGCGTATTTGCCCCAAAGGGGACATTTATGGTGGGAGGCAATGCCCGCTTCTCGTATAATTCGCTGAACAACTACAGCGTGCTGGTCATCGATGGAATCAACTTCAGCGGTTACACCATCTCTGCCACCCCGACTTTCCTCTATATGATAAAGGACAATATCGCCGTGGGTGCAAGTTTTTCCTACCGCCGCAGTCTCATTGACCTTGAGAGCGCAAACTTGTCGGTGTCTGAGATAAATATGAGCGTGAAAGACTATAACAGGCTCAGCCAGAGGTTTGGAGGTGCCGTGGCATTCCGCCCATACATCCCGCTCGGCTCTTCCGGCCGCTTTTCGATGTTCGCCCAGGTTGAACTCGGGGGGTCATTGGGAAAAGTGCGCAACACGGCAGAGGAAAGCGAGGAGACAAAGGGTACGTTTACCAATCAGTACAAGCTCTATGTGGGTGTGAATCCGGGATTTACAGCCCTTCTTTCCAATCACCTGGCACTTGAGCTGAGCGTAGGTATCCTCGGTTTCAATTACGCTTGGACCGACCAGATACACAATCAGGTTTCCAAAGGTTCCAGCAGCAACAGCAGCGCAAGTTTTATGTTGAACCTCGCTTCCATAGCGGTGGGTCTTGCATATTATCTTTAGGGGAGGAGTATGGATATGAAAAGGATATTTATTCTTGTTCTTTCGGTTTTGACCTTCTCGGCTCTTCCTTCATTGGCATATTCTCCAAATGAGGGTGATTTCGGCACTACCGCTGCAGTTTCATCGCTTGAGGTATCCGAGAATGAAATGTCTGTGGCGGGAGAGAGCGCATCTGCAGCCCCGAAGAAGACTGAAACTGTCAAAAAGAAGAGGGTTCCGCTTGTGATGGGAAAGCGGCTTTCAAGGGATACGACCCTCTTCAGCCGCCGTAGCCTCAAGTCGCACCTCATAATCCCGAAAAATGATTGGCAAATCGGGATGTCAGCGGCATATATGAACCTCTCCTCAGACAATTCGGAGTTGCTCCTGCTGCTTGACAACACCAACACCTACCTCTCTCTGGCGCGGATTTCCATAAATGGAGCCTATGCCTACTCTAACAACCACGCTGTGGGACTGAGAATTCGCTACACCAACGGAAACTGCAATGTGGACGCGTCCACCCTTGACCTTCTGGGCAACTTCACCTACGAACTGAAGGATGTGCACGCGAAGACAATTTCTTATGGCGGTGAGGTATTCAACCGTTCGTACGTGGGACTTGACGACAGAGGCAGGATAGGAGTTTTTCTCGATACTTCACTAGGTTACACGCGTTCCCGGATGGATATCGCTATGGGCAGCGCGAACTATACGATAACGAACAAAATCAGTCTTGCGCTCAGCCCCGGAGTGGTTTATTTCCCGATGAATACGATTTCGGTTTTTGCTTATCTGAGCCTTGCCGACATCTCCTACAATAACTCCCGAGGGGTACAAGGAGGGCGTTCTCAGCGGGGTGAAGAATTCTTTCCGCGCCCAGGCCCGCATTGACCTTCTTGCAATCAATTTCGGTCTTACGGTGCACTTGTAGTCACATAAGTTTCCCCTTGCGAAGTTTACCAGCAGCCTTTTTTTGAAATGAAACGTTTCCTTGCAATATCATCAATTTTTGCACTTCTTCTCTCCTCGTGCGTGAAGAACGACATCCCCTATCCGGTGGTCGTTCCGCACATCCTTTCGCTCACCGTTGAAGGCGTTGGGGAAATAGGGCAGGAGAGCATCTCGCAGACTTCCAGAACTGTTACCATCTCACTTGGAGAGACGGTGGACCTGAAGAATGTGCGGATTACAGACTGCAAGATTGACGTTGAGAATGTAAGGATGTCGCAGGATATTGTGGGAAGGCACGACCTTACTGAGCCGCTTTCAGTGGTGCTTACTACCTACCAGAACTATCCGTGGACCATCGTCGCTTCCCGACCAATCGAACGCTACTTTACCGTGGACGGTCAGGTGGGCGCGACTTTCGTCGACGAGGCGAACCACAGGATGATTGCCTATGTCCGCAAGACGGTTTCACTTTCGGACATCAAGGTCACTTCGCTCAAACTCGGGCCTAAGGGCATAAGTACATATTTCCCCGGGAAGGACCAGATGAAGGACTTCTCCGAGGGCGGATATGAAGTGGAAGTGGTTGTGGATTACAACGGCAATATGGAGCAGGAGGATTCTTGGAAACTCTTCGTGGAGCAGTCGGACGTTACGGTGAGGGTGAAGAAGAAAAATATCTGGACTAAGGAAGCCTATCTCACTGCTGAGGGCATCGCAGGTCAGGTGAACGGCTTCAGGTATCGCGAAAAAGGCAGCATAGGCGACTGGATTCAGGTCCCTGAGGAAGAACTCACTTTCGACGGCGGTCAGTTTACGGCGCACATCGAAAATCTTACAGGAAACACGACCTACGAGTTCTACGCTTTCACGGGCGAGGGCTCTTCGGAGGAGATGACCGAGGTGGATGAATTCACCACCGACCCTGAGAGGCAGCTTCCGAACAACAGTTTCGAGAACTTCAGCCTCGTGAGCGGAGCCGAGTACTATAAATGGTTCAACCCGTCTTGCTCGGACCCTGAGTCCCAGGACATCTGGTGGGCTTCAGGCAATGGAGAGGGCAATGAAATGGTTTCTTCCGGCGACGGAAAAGGCGGAAAGAGCGTGGTGAAAGGAACGGCTAGCTTGGGAATCGTCTTGACTTATCCTGACAACAACGAAAAGGTGGACGGAGAGTGGTCAGTCCGTTGCGAGTCCAAGGAGTTTGTGGGACTTCTTGCCTGCGGAAACCTCTTTACAGGCCGCTTCGCCGGACTTGAAGGCACGACGGGAGGTGCAGTGAACTACGGCCGTCCGTGGACGACAAGACCTCATAAACTTCGTCTGTGGTATAAATACAAACCGGGCAAACTGATTAACTCCAACCTGGACAAGGCCCCTGCAGGTCAGTCCGTGAAGGAGGGCGACCCTGACCGTTGCGAAGTGGCAGTTTCTGTGGGAAAATGGGACTACAGGGTGATGAAGGGCGTTCCGGAATCGCCGGTAAGGGTGAATACCTCAAAGAAAATCTACTACAACTCCTCTTCTGAAGGCATCGTTGCGTTCGGTCACCTTGTGAGCGGAGAGACGAACGGCTGGCAGCAGGTGGAAATCCCTCTGGAGTACCGCGACACCGAGACCATTCCGTCCCACATCATCATAACCTGCGCTTCCAGCTACCTGGGTGACTACCTCATCGGAGGCCCGGGGTCAACTCTCTGGATTGATAAGATGGAACTGGTATATTAAAGTTCGCCCTTTTTTGCAGGGGCGGTGAAATGCTTTACGGAATCAAGCTGGACATCGAAAACCAATGTGGCGTTCGGCCCGATGCTTCCGCCTGTCCCCCTGCCTCCATATCCAAGTTCTGAAGGTACGAAAAGCCTGGCCTTTCCGCCTGCGCCGATAAGTTTCATCCCCTCTGCCCAGCCGCTTACGACTCTGCTCAGGGAAAGTCTTACAGACGGACGCCCTTCAGGGATTTCTTCAATCACTTCCCCCTTTATGTTGGAAAGCTTGTAGTGGACATAGACGGTGTCTTTGTCGCTGGAAGGCTTGTCAGCGCTTCCCTTTTCGGTGATGATGTACTGAAGACCGCTTTCTGTCACCCTGACCCCCTCTTTCTTTCTGTTGGCCTTAAGGAATTTTTTCTCAGCCTTTTTGTTGACCAGGGCCGTGTACGCGTTTTTCTTCTCGATGAATCCCATCATTATCCTGTCCTTCTGCTGAGGATCTATCTTGAACTGCTTGCCGAAATCCGGGTCGAGCTTATCGCCCTGTGCCTTAACGCAATCGCTCGCGCCTTCCTTAATCATATCAAAATTCAGTTCTCCGAAGCCGTAGCTCTTGAACATCATAGCCAGTCGCACCCCGAGCAGGTAGCTTACGGAATCCACCTCAGTCTCTGAGGCGAAAGCAATCTGGGGGGATAGCGTATCTTGTGCGGTGCAGACGGCTATGCCGTCCTCTGCGGTCTTGGGGGCGTTAGCGTGAGAGCTGCAGGCCGTTGCTGAGAGAATGAGCGTGGCGCAGGCTGCAAATAGAGTCTTTTTTATTCTCGTTTCCATTAGTTTCTATAAACCCAGGGGCACTGTCCCCGAAATGCGACTGCGAATATCGCTAATTTAGATGAACTGGAAAAATCTTTATCCCAATTGCAAAATATTGCGTAAATTTGTACTCTGTTGTTCCGAAGGCAGAGGACTCCGGAAAAACTGAACTGAAAGAATAATCATTAACATTCCGCCCGCCTGAATTCACTATTTATTCCGGCGGGCGGCGAAACAAAGAACAATGACACCAGAACAGAAGAAGAAGTTCAATTATTGGCAGTGGCGCACAATCATCGGCGCAATGGTCACCTACTCGATTTTCTACCTTGTGAGAAAAAATTTCTCATTCGCGATCCCGGGTCTGACCATAGAATTCGGAATTACTAAAGCAACATTCGGAGCGATTCTCGCCATAGCAAGCTTTGTCTACGGTGTCTCCAAACTGGTCAACGGCTTTATGGCCGACCGTCTGAATGCACGCTGGCATCTGGTCACCGGCTTGTCGGTCAGCGCGCTTGTGAATATCCTTTTCGGCGCAGGAGCAATGATTTGCGCATATTTTACGGGTTCAAGCTACGGCCCGAAATTCACCCATTGGCTTGTAGTTCTGTTCGCAATACTGTATATAGTCAACAATCTGTTCCAGGGCTGCGGATTTCCTCCGTGCAACCGCCTTATAACACACTGGTGTCCGCCTAATGAACTCGCAACGAAAATGTCCATCTGGAACACATCCCATTCTGTGGGAGCTTTCCTTGTTGCCATACTTTGCGGCTACCTTATGGGGAACACCGGTACGGATATGACCTCTGACCCCGAGATGCGTGCACGCGTCGTCGAAAATACGGCCAATGTCACATCGACGATGGACCCGGCAGCGGCGCAGGCCTATGTGGATTCCGCATTGCAGCACATCGGTTCCTGGCAGTGGGCTTTCTGGGTTCCTGCCATCCTTGCCATCCTCGGAGTGATATTCACAATCATCGTGTTGAGGGACACTCCGCGTTCTGTAGGCCTTCCGGAGCTTGAAGGCACCAAGGTTTCCGACAAGAACGATGCTGCGGAGCGCAAGGAATTCAGGCAGTTCATAATTGACAAAGTCCTCAAGAACAAGGTTCTTTGGGTGCTGACTCTGGCGGATTTCTTTGTCTACATCGTGCGTATGGCAGTGCTTGACTGGGGTCCTTCCTTCCTGCAGGAAAGCCGTGGACTTTCTCCGGCGCTTTCTGCCTGGACTGTGGCCATCTTCGAGGCTTTCGGAGTCGTGGGAATGCTTGTGGCGGGCGTGGTTTCCGACAAGCTCTTCCATAGCAAAGCCCAGAGAACCTGCGCCATCTGTATGGTCGGCGTGGCAGTCTTCCTTACGATTTTCTGCCTGCTCCCTGCATCAACCAACCCTGTAATCCTGATGCTTGTCCTTGCCTGCACAGGTTTCTTCCTTTACGGACCTCAGGCCCTTATCGGAGTCGTGGCATCCAATCACGTAACCCGCCGCGGCGCATCTTCAGCCAACGGCATCATCGGTTTCGTGGCTTACCTCGCCCCGATTGTATCAGGTTTTGTATTCGGACACATTGCAGACAACCCTAAGTTCGGATGGGAGGGAGTGTTCAAAATAATGATTCTCGTCTCAATTCTCGGCCTGGTGACCCTTCTGAGTCTCTGGAACAAGAAGTCAGACGGATACTCAACAAGCGAAGAAGCTGAAAAATAGTTAGTTAAGATATTTTTACAATGAAGACAGCGATTCAATTCGGCGCCGGCAACATCGGCCGCGGCTTTATCGGAGCCGTACTTTCAAAATCCGGTTACAAAGTAATTTTTGCTGATGTCAACAAAGAGATTGTTGACAGAATCAATGCTGACGGAAAGTACACAGTTCACATTACGGACATAGAGAGCGAGGACATCCTTATAGACGGTGTCTCCGCTGTGGATTCCTCCACTGACGCAGTCGTGGAGAAGATTAAAGAGGCTGACCTCATTACTACGGCTGTGGGATTGAGGATTCTTCAGTTCATCGCTCCTGCAATAGCAAAGGGCATCGTAGCCCGTCGCGACTGCGGAATTGACGCTCCGCTTAACATCATCGCCTGCGAGAATGGTCTTATGGCTACCTCCCGCTTGAAAGAGGCAGTTTACTCCCACCTTGATGAGGACCAGAAAGTCTGGTGCGAGGCTCACGTGGGCTTCCCTAACTGCTCTGTGGACCGCATCGTGCCTCCGGTAAGAAGCGAGAACCCTGTAGATGTCGCTGTTGAACGTTTCTACGAGTGGAATGTCGAGGAGAAGGCTTTCGTCGGCCCGGCTCCAAAGATTGAGGGAATGAACCTTGCGGACAATCTTCTCGCCTACATCGAGCGCAAACTCTTCACATTGAACACCGGCCACGCCATCACCGCCTACATCGGCAAGATGAAGGGACAGTCAACCATTCTGGACAGCATCTCAGTGCCTGTGATTTACGAAACCGTGCATGCGGCAATGTGCCAGAGCGGTGAGGCTCTCGTAAGGGAGTTCGGTCTTGACAAGGAGGCGCATTTCAAGTATATCGACAAGATTATCAAGCGTTTCGGCAACCCGTACCTTCAGGACGACGTGAACCGTGTCGGCCGCGACCCTATGCGCAAACTCTCCGCTGACGACAGGCTTATCAAGCCGCTGATGACGGCAAAAAAATACGGTCTTCCTTACGACAAGATTCTCCTCGGAATCGGAGCCGCTCTGCACTTCAATAACCCTGAAGACCCTCAGAGCGTAAGTATGTTGGGTCTTATCGAGTCAAAGGGTCTCGAGGCTGCTGTGGCTGAGATTACCGGAGTCGCAGTCGGCGAACCGTTGAATGCAGAGATTGTATCTGCCTACAAGAAGGTAGAGTCTCTGTAGAAAGTCCATATGTCGAACCAATCTGACGTTTTGAAGTTATGAAGCGCATCTTTTCATTTATCGCATTCGCAGTTCTCGGCATCGTGGCATCCGCCCAGGTCAAAGTCAACTGCGGACCCTATCTCCAGAATGTGACTGAGGATAGCTTTACTGTCATCTGGACCACCACCGGCCCTTCCGTGGGCTGGATAGAGCTTGCCCCCGATGACGGCACCAACTTCTACAACGTCGAGAGGCCGAAGTACCACGACCAAAGGGGTATGGGCCGAAAGATTATAGACACCTTCCACAAGGTAACCGTCAAAGGTCTGACCCCCGGAACGACGTATCGCTACAGGGTAATGTGCCGCGGAGTCATTTCTCAGGAAAACCGCAGCAGAATCATCTATGACGAGGGTTACGGACTTGACCTCAAGAAGAGGCCTACCAAAGTGACCACCAGGGCTCTTGAATATGACAGCGTCAAATTCGGCGTTGTAAACGATATGCACGAGTCCGATTCTTTGGTGCAGGTTCTTTTTAAGGATGCCAAGGGAAAGTATGATTTCGTCTGCTTCAACGGCGATATGACCTCGGCCGTGGACAGCGTCGCCGAGATACGCATCCACTATATGAACTCCGCCTCAAAACTCTTCGCGTCAAACACCCCTCTTTACCTTTGCAGGGGCAATCACGAGTACAGGGGAAACGATGCTCCGAAGTATCTCGACTACCTTGAAACATCCACGGGGAAGACATATTACGCGGCTTCTTACGGAAAGTATTTCTTCCTGTTCCTGGACTCGGGCGAAGACAAAGCTGATAGCGACATCCGCAACCTTGACATTATGATGACCGAGGACTATGTGAAAGAGGAAATCGAATGGCTGAAGGGTGTTGTCGAAAGCGAGGAATATAAGAACGCTTCTGCAAGAGTGGTTTTCTGCCATATTCCTCCTTATGCTGACGGATGGCACGGCAACGTTATGGCCAGCAAGTTCGTTCAGATTCTCAACGGAACCGGCGTGGACCTTATGCTTTGCGCACACATCCATAAATACAGATTCCACGAGGCCGGTACGATAGGGGCTGATTTCCCGGTGCTTTGCAACGCAAACCGTCAGCGCATAGATGCTGTTGTGGATGCCTCAGGAGTGCGACTGGACATATTTGACCCGTCCGGCGCCAAAGTGCACAGCCATAACTTTACCTCCTCCAAGTAATCTTTTTCCTCAACCGATAAAACAACTAAATATCTATAGTTATGAAAGTAATAATCAGAGACACAAAGAAAGAGGGCTCAATTTGGGCCGCTCACCACATCGTTGATGCCATCAAGGCTAAAGCCGCCAAGACTGACAAGCCGTTTGTCCTCGGACTTGCCACAGGATCCACTCCGCTGGACACTTACGCTGAAATCGTAAGAATGTACAACGCCGGCGAAGTTTCCTTCAAGAATGTCGTAACCTTCAATATGGACGAGTATGTAGGGCTTCCTGAGGAGCATCCCGAGAGCTACCACAGCTTTATGCACAAGAACCTCTTCGATAAAATCGACATCCCTGCAGGCAACATCCACATCCTTAACGGCAATGCTGCGGACCTTAACGCAGAGTGCGAGAACTACGAAAAGGCCATCGTTGAGGCAGGCGGAATCGACCTCTTCCTCGGAGGAGTCGGCGAAGACGGCCATCTTGCCTTCAACGAGCCGTTCTCTTCGCTTAGTTCAAGGACAAGGGTAATGACCCTCACCCAGGACACTCTCGAGGTTAATTCCCGCTTCTTTGACAACGATGTAAACAAAGTTCCTAAGCAGGCTATGTCCGTTGGAGTCGCTACAGTTTGCGACGCACAGGAGGTTCTTATCCTTGCTTTCGGCAGCAAAAAGGCTAAGGCTATCAAAGAGGCCATCGAGGGTAGCGTAAGCCACTATGTGACCCTTTCAGCCCTTCAGCTTCATCCGTGTGGAGTCGTAGTGCTCGACGAGGGCGCAGCAGGTGAGCTCAAGGTCAACTCATACCGCTATTTCAAAGCAGTAGAAGCCGCCGAGACTAAATAAATAGTCTCTTATTAAACATAAAAAACCTCCCGCTGAGTTCTCAACGGGAGGTTTTTATGTATTCTATACTTTCAGGCTAAAACTCTGAATAGTCGGTAGTGAGCTTATTGCAAGTGTAGGTTGCTGAGCCTCCGTTAGGGTAATTGTGCACTGCACGTACCTCCCAGTTCTGCTCCTCTGCAGGTTTTCCTGACTCAGGAGTGAAATACCAGTAGTGGCTTGCTGTTGTGCTTGACCAGGTGTCGGTGGTTTTTCCGCAGTCGTTGAACCAGTAAGCGCAGATGGCCATATTGCTGATTCCGCTTTTTGCCGCCCTGGTGAAGTCTCCGACTTTCTGACCGTTCTGCCAGAATTCGAGAGTCCAGTACTTGGAGTCATCATCGAAGACCTCCGCTACGAAGCTGTTTGCGAAATTTGAATTACCCTTCAATGTTACGCTACTGCTGATTTTGTAGTTGGTGCTCCACTTTACTCTGTACTTGGTGCCTTCCGGGTTGGTCTCGGAGATGTACTCCTGGTTTCCGTCATAGACCCTGAGCTGATAGCCGGTTTCGCGGTCAGTAGGCTTGAGGACCCAATCCTTGATCTTGGTGCCGGTCACATTGTAGATGTTGTATCCGTTAGGTGCTCCGGTCACATTTGAGTTGGCGTTCCACCAAGCGCCGCAGGCAGCACCGTGAATGTGCTCATACACCTCCTGACCATTGTTGTCGTGGATGTAGTTCTGCGTGTAATGGGTGTGTCCTACCATAATGTGAGCCTCGCTGAAAGTGGAGAGGATTTGCATAACTTCGGCGTAATTGCCGTTGCTGTCAGCGCTCCTGATAGGCTGGTGAGTGCAGAATACAATCATCTTGCTGCCAGGATTCTCAACATTCGCTATATCCTCCCTCAACCACTTCATCTGGGTGTCGGTGAGGTAGTTGCCATACTCCCAAGTCTTCTTGTTAGGAGATGAGCTTGAGGCTATCTTCGTTACAGGGACGTTGTCCATAACGACGATGTGAACGTCTCCGCGGTCGAAAGAATAGTCTGTAGGGCCGAAGTACTTCACATATTCCTCCAAAGAGTTGTAGTCATCCAACTCGGCGTCACCGCTTGCCTCCGTAAGGGAGTTGTGGTCGTGGTTACCGGCGGAGTTGAAAATCGGAAGATACCTCCTGCCTACGACAACGTTCTTGAGCGATGTGAGCATCGGGTTGAACATATAGTAGGAGTCAAATGTGAGGTCACCGAGCGTCAACGCGTAAACGTTGCCTGAATATGTTCCGCTCTCCATAGTCCTTCTGATGTCAGGCAGGGTCTCGGAGATGAACCTTCCTGCATCATCAATGGTCTGGCACTGTGGGTCACCAATCATAAGAAGGGTGAAATCAGTTTCCGGAGCATCGAGCTTGGTGAGGAAGAAGTCGCACCTGTAGGACTTGCCCTTTGTCATCAGACCCGGCGAGAAGAATGCCGGAAGGTGATAGGTCTCGTCCAGAGGAACCATATAGGCGGACGGGATTGTGAAGTAAACTTTGCGGGAAAGCGAGTTTCTCTTCATCTGATAGACACCGTTGGCGTCTGTCTTGACAAATGTGTAGCCGTCGGTAACGGCAACTCCTGCGATTCCCTTTCCTGTGCTCTGGTCCTTGATTACTCCGGCAAGGTCAACGCCAGCTTCAAGAGTGGTCCCGTTGATGCTGGTCTCGGAAAGCTCCGTAAGCACGGGCGCTTTCGTGTCACCTCCCAGCGGGAGCGCCTCCTTGTTGCTGCATCCGGCAAGGGCTGCAGCAAGCAATGAGACACTGATAAAGTATGTTATCTTTTTCATATTTTCTGTTCAATTAATTCCATCCGTAGTTCTGGCCGAGTTTAGGGTTGAGCGTAAGGGCTGTCGTCGGGATAGGGCGGCAGTACATCTTGTCAGACCAGCTGAGCTCGTATTTGTAGATAAGGTAGCCGTCTTCAATGTACCAGTCTGTGTCCTTTGCGCTTGCCTTTGTCGAAATAGGATAGTTGGTTGTGCCGTTTGTGTTGGAGGCGTCGTTTGACCTGTTGAAGGTGTAGGTCTGGCCTTCAAACTCGAGGTCTGCTCCGTCCTCACCGACATACAGTCCTTTCCATCCGCTGTTATCGTACCTGCGTGCGAAAAGGTCACCCTGGCCGTAGCGATATACATCCCTCAGACGAAGTCCGCTCTCGAAGGTGAGCTCGGTGACTCTTTCACGACGGATTTCAAGGGCAATGTCAAGGTCTCCCTGTGTGTACATAGGGTGGCTGAGACCCTGGGTGTAGTACTCGTAAAGCCACTCATCCCTTGAATAATCGGCGCTCTTAGGGTAGATGTTGGCAACACCTGCTCTCTGGCGAAGAATGCCCACAGTCTTGTTCCAAATCTCTTCGGTCATCTCTCCGAGCTCGTTCTCGGCTTCCGCATAGATAAGGAGCACTTCAGGATAACGGACGATAGGAAGAGAGTTCACGTCGATAGTGTTCTGGAAATGGTTCTCATCCGGAACTGACCACTTGCAGATCATATAACCGGTCTTGCAGAATGAGAAGTCGATTCTCTCGTTAGGGGTAGCGGAGTTGGTAATCTTGTGTCCCGGTCCAAGCACAGTGGCTGAAAGACGAGAGTCACGACCGTCAAATTCCTCTGTGATAGGCTTTTGGTCCTCTCCGCCCTTCACATCGATCGGAGTTCCGTCAGTCTTGAGGAACATATCGACAAGGTCTTTGGTACCTGAGTACTGCTGGCCGAGGGTGGAAGAGTGGAAATACCTTGTAAGACCGTGGCGGACATTGAGTTCCTCGCTGTAGGAGCGTCCCCAGATTACCTCTTTGGACTGAAGCGCATTGCTGATGAAAAGAGAAGGGTAGTCGTTCACAAGGGAGAATCCGCCCTGGTCCATAACAGTTTTTGCACAATCGGATGCGAGACGAAGAAGGTCATTCACGCTCTCGTATTCATTGGTCCACGGCTTACCTGTTGAAGGGTTGTAAGATACGTTCATTCTGAATGTAGCCTCATTGAGGAAATACCTTGCAGCAAGAGCGTTGACCACATATTTGTCAATCAGCACGCGTCCGTCAGTGTGGAATTTGTCTGCCATACAGTTGGTGGCGGCGAACTCAAGGTCTTCTCTGATCTTGTGGAAGACATACTCCCTGTCGTCCCTAGGGCCGTAGAGAATGCTGGAGTCACTCGGCTGGAGATACTTATCCACCCACGGTACGTTAGAGAAAGTGTTCACCTTGTCCACATACTTCATAGCTCTCCAGAAGCGGGCAACGCCTTCATAGTGGTTGTAGATGTCGGCGCTGACAGCGGACTGGGCCTTGTTCATATTGGTGAGCATATAGTTCACTCTTCTGAGGAACTTCCAATCGCTTGTTGACCAGCCGCCCTGCTTTGAGGAGTCCCAGTTTGAGGACGGACGGAAGAAGTCTGTGCTGGTCTTTGTCGCGATAAGATCATTGTAGGCATCACCGGAATTGGTTTCCGATGAATTCGGCAGCCAGTACTGAAGCAAAGAGTTCGAATAAGTCTCAAGCTCCGACTCGCTTGTAAAATAGGTCTCGGCGCTGAACTTGTTGATCGGCTCCCTTGTCAGAAATCCCTGACAAGATACCAGGGAGGAAAGCATCAGAGTGCCTGTCAGTAAGTAAATTATTTTTTTCATCATTATCTTCTTCTTTTAGAATGTTAGGCCGACACCGAAAGTGAAGGACTTGAGCATAGGGTATGACGAGCCTTCGCCGACACCGGAAAGACCATAGCTTGAAGCTCCGGTAGAGTCGAAGTCTGAGTCTCCAAGGCCGATTCCCTCAGGGTCGAACATATCGGTGTGCTTGAACAACGGTGACCAAGTCCAGAGGTTCTCCATAGAGCAGTAAACCTTCAGACCCTGGATGTGCGCCCTCTCAAGAAGTTTCTTAGGGAAGGAGTAATCAATCGTGAGGTTCTTCAGACGAATGTATGCGGCATTCTGGAGATAGTGGTCGTTCTCGACTGTAAGAGGACCGAGGTTACGGTTGGCTGCGTAGCCCACACGCCTTGACCAGTAAGGATTGTCGTCGTAGTTGGTGACAACCCAGTTTTCGGTGCTGTAGTCCACGTGTGCGTAATTGTTGCCGGTCTGGCTCTTCATAAGGTAGCCGCTATATGGCCTGTTGTACTGACCCCAGAAGAAAGCGGTCTCTGCTGTCGGGTACCAGTCGCGTTTTCCGACTCCCTGGAAGAAGAGGGAAAGTCCGATGCCGTTCCACTTGAAATCGAGGTTCAAGCCAAACTGGTAGCGTGGAGTCTGATTACCGATTCTGTCGAGGTCACCCCAGTCTTCGAGAGTTCCTTTGCCGTAGTCAATCTTGCCGTCACCGTTGAGGTCAAGGAACTTGAGGTCACCGGCATAAGCGCGGAAGTTGGAACCGTTCTTATGATAGGAGTCTGTAGCCCAGTTGTTAGCCTCTTCGTTTGACCTGAAAATGCCGTCGGTGCGGAATCCCCAGATTTCTCCGAGCTCCTTGCCTGTGTAGTAGTCAAGGATATCACCTGATGTTGAGGTGTACTGAGTTACCCAGGTTCTTGTGTCCCAGACGCTACCTTTGATTCCGTAGGTGAAGTCCTTGCCTCCGAGAAGGAAGGAGTCTCTCCAGGAGAGGGTAAGCTCCCAGCCCTTTGTCTGGAGAGCGGCGAAGTTGCCCTTAGGGGCGCTGTTACCATAGACCTGAGGAAGCTCATATCCATTTGTGATAAGGTCGGTGGTGTTCCTTACATAGTAGTCACCGGAGAATGAGAGCCTGCTCTTGAAAAGGTCGAAGTCCAAACCTACGTCATAGGTGGTGACGGTCTCCCAAGTAAGGGATGAAGGCACCTGAGTAGGGTCGGAGACATAATTTACGAATTTTCCGTCAACGATGATGGAGGATTTCTCCACGCTCATAGTCTCGAGGAATGAATATGGTGAAATGCTACCGTTTCCGAGGGAACCGTAGTTGGCGCGGATCTTAAAGTTCTGCATCCAGTCCTTTGACCACTCCATCCAAGGCTCCTCTGACAATCTCCAACCGAGGGAGACTGAAGGGAATACGCCCCACTGTGAGTTTGAAGGGAACTTGGAAGAACCGTCGCAGCGGACTGAAGCCTCGATGATGTACCTTTTGAACAGAGTGTAGTTGACCCTGCCGAAGAAACCTACGATGCCGTAGGAACTGTCGTTCTGTTCGGTCTTAATCTCTCCGTCGAAAAGTTCGAAGGATTCGTGCATATCGTCCATAAGCATTCCGAGACGCTGCATATAGAATCTGTCGTATTGGTAATCCTCAAGGTTCCATCCGGCCACAACGTTGAGGTTGTGGTTCTCTCCGAACTTAGGAGTCCAGGTGAGGACCGTGTTGGCAGACATATAGTCTGTGTCGTAGGTCCAGCGGCTCTTGTATGTGCCGGCCTGGCTTATATACTCTGTAGCCTCTCCGTCAGGAGTCGTGTTGAAACTTAGAGATGCACGGTAGCGCTCCCTCCACCTGCGGGTTGCCTTGTAGGAGAAGTCGCCACGGATCTTGAGCACCTCAGGGATGATGTCGATTGTGGCGCCGATGGTTGTGTTGGCAACCAGTTGAGAGTCGTCCTGACCGCTGTTGTTGTCGAACAATGAAGAGAAACCGGTCTTTACGCCGGCGAGTGTCCAGGTACCGTCCTCGTTGAAAGGAACCAGGGCAGGCGAGCCGTGCTGTGCCACCTGGTTAGGAATTACGGACGAGGTGGTGAACATCGGCTGGCGCGAAGTGCTGCGATACAAGGATGTATTGTTGTCGATTGAGAGCCAGTCGGTAATCTTTACCTTTGCTTTCGCGCGGAGATTGAAGGTGTTGTACTTTTCGTCACCCATCTTGTAGATACCTCCATTGTTGGAGAATCGTCCGGTAAGGTTGTAGGTGAGTCTCTTTGTCGCTCCCCTGACGCTGAGGTCGTGGGTGGTTGCGGTAGTGTAGTCTTTGTAGATATTGTCAAGCCAGTTGTAGCTTCCGAAATAGAGGTACTGGCCGTTGCTGCCGATGCCTCCATAAACGGAGTCGTAACCTCCCGCCCTCAGTTTTCTGAAGGTCTCGAGGTAGGTGGTGCCTGACATAGCCACGCTCTGGGTGTTGATGGTCGTAGGCACTTTTCCGGATGAACCCGGCACACGGCTGTCGTTAGCGTAGAAATCATAGAATGCTTCTGTCCATTCAAGACCGTCGGTGACGATGTTGTCTTCCCACTTTACGACCCTGCTGTTGATGGAGAAAGTACCGTTGTAGGAAACGGAAATCTTGTCGGTGTCTGCATTCTTCGTGGTCACGAGGATTACACCGTAAGCTGCCCTGGCACCGTAGATTGCGGCTGAGGAAGCGTCCTTGAGCACTGCGACGGTCTCGATGTCGGCCGGGTTAACCTGCGAGAGGCTGCCCTCAACGCCATCGATGAGCACAAGGGCGGAACCCTCGTTACCGATGCTGTGTGATGAACCTGAAGCACTGGAGCTGAAGTTCTTACGGGTATAATACGAAGTACCGTTGCCGCGCACATAGATTTTTCCTGAGTGAGTGGCCTTACCGTCGGTCTGGATAATGTTCAAACCGGCAATCTGTCCCTGAAGGGAACGGGTTACGTTGGTGTTAGGACGGTCAGCGAGCGCTTCACCGTCGAGGTTTTCGACTGAACCCACGAGCTGGGTCTTCTTCAATGTACCATAACCGACTACAACCGTGGCCTCAAGCATCTGTGAGTCCTCGACCATAACGAAGTCAATCTTTCCTTTCTGGCCGACTGTCACCTCCTGGTCCTTGTAGCCGATGATCTGGCAGACGAGTACGTCTGTAGGCTGAGCCTTGATGGAATATTTTCCATCAACGTCGGTCGAGACTCCGGTGGTGGTTCCTTTAATCATCACCGCAGCCGCGATTAGCGGTTCGTTCGTCACTGCATCCTTGACCACTCCCGTCACTGTGACCGTCTGTGCGGACACGTTAATGGCGGAAAAAAGCACCATCTGGATGGCGATTACGACGAACAGAATTTTCTTGAAATAATGTTCCATATTTTTTCCTAAAGAGTTGTCTCTCAAATAATTGATTGAAAGTTACTTTGTTCTTGGGTTTGCAATGGAAGTCTTCCCGGACAATCTTCAGGATTAGGATGCTGGCTAATTTGTTTTTATGTCATTCAAAATTGTTTTGTGTTATACATTATTTATGTGATACAAATATAATGATGTTTTCACAAATTCTCCATCAAATCATAAGAATTTACCCCCCCCCTATGCCCCAAAATGTGCCTTGGATGCGCTTGTTTTATTGAAAATTGTTATATTTGCGCTTGGGTTTGCATCCGGGAGCCAAGTCCGGATTGTTTTCATCATTCTGATGCGCGGCGGAGAGTATTACATTACATCTCTGTCCGTCTTTTCGTTGTGTCTCGGCAGTAATGCCGCGGCGCAAATTCAAGTTAGATTACACCCGTTTAACGAATCAGCTAAAAACAAGTATGAAATCAACAAAGTTTATAGTCTGCGCTCTCGCAGGAGCAGCTCTTCTGCTCTCCGCCTGCCAGGAAAAGATTTCCTCAGGCGAAGACTCTTCAAGAGTGGCTCCAAGCGACCTGCGCTATGATGTGGAGAACAGCCGCTCCGACACTCTCGCCCTATGCTGGAGCGCCGGAGAGTCCCTCGCCGCAGGTGCGACCTCCTACAGCATTGAGCTGTGCGACGACCCATCTGAGCCTGTGAGCACCTACGATGACAACATCCAGACCATCAAGGCGTCCGCAGTAAGCGGCAATGTGGGAAGAGCGGTCTTCACGAAAGGTGTCAGCGAGTACACCGAAAAATACGCCAGGATGCGCGTACACTACGGCGCATCATTCACTTCCTGGGTCTTCGCCCAGGGCCCGGACGGCAATCCTGCAGTTCTCGTGACAGGACACGGAGTCAAAGATCCCAGCAAAGCGTCAGTTGAGAAAATCGACATCGACTGCCCGGCGGACAAGGACGAGTTCTCTGTGTCTGCTGACCTGTCAGCGGTCTCTTCCGCCAGCAGGGTGATCGTGCTCCTGATGGACTACTCCACTCAGTCTACCATCGAAAAGATTGTAGTAAACCCTGCGGAGACTTCAGATTACAAGGGTACGTTCACCGGTCTTCACTCCGGCAAACTGTATCAGGTGAAGATGATTGCCGAGTATGACAACGGCGACAATGCAGCCTACGTTTCCGACTGGACACTGGCTGAAGGTGACGTTACAAACGCTGAAGGCGAAACCGTCAAGTCAAACGTCATCCAGTGCGGCAAGGGCATCGTATTCATCAACGGCGTGCCTCCGACCGTGCGTCTTTCTGCAAAGTCATCCGGCCAGCTCGTATTCCAGTGGACTGAGTATGGTTTCGGTAACATCAGTAAGGATGCAGCCATTCCTGTTAAAGTCGCTCTGTATAAAGATGCAGACTGCAAGAATCTTCTCTACGGATGGACCATCGCTAAATATGAAATATCCGGCCGTCAGCCTACCATCGTATTCTCCAACCTTGAGCCGGGAACAAGCTACTGGTTCACCTGCCAGGATACGGAGAGCGGTCTGCTTTCAGACGTTTTGGAGGCAAAGACTGACAACTACACCATTGTGACCGTAGGCGACACCAAGGCAAAGGCAGGTGATTATGCTATTGCCGAGAACTTCAGCCAGCTCTATTTCGGAGGCTACGCAGTCGACTACTCTCCTTGCCCGACCAATAACTCCAACGGAAAGCCATATCCGGACACTGGCAAATGGAATTCTGCAACCCTCGGTTGGACCGACGCTAACCACGGCTTCTTCAACACAATCGGAGCCAAGGGCGGCGTCAAGGCTTCCCGCTTCAAGGATTGGGCTGTCATCCACGGAAAGGCGAACGGCACAGCTGCAAGCGCTACCGTCGGAGACTGCTGCATCCGTACAGGTATGTTCCAGATGGGAGCATCATCCGCTATTCCTCAGGTGTTCACTCCTGAGCTGACGAACCTTGAAGGTCTTGCTACCGTCACGGTTTCATTCACGGCTTCTTCAATGTGGGAGAAAGGCGTCATCAAAGAGAATACGGCATCAGACTTCCAGTCAATTGCCGTTTACACCGCAACCGGAGGAACAGTCAACACTACTCTCTCTACAAGCTACGGTACTCTCACAGGTGCAACTGTTAAGGAAGTAGCAGTGCTTCCTCGTCCTGCTGCAGACGTCAAGACTCCAACTTGGGAGACTATGTCAGTGACACTCCGCAATGTCGCTCCTGGTACACGTATCGGCCTAGGTGCCGTACGTCCTGACGGTAAGACCGGCAACCAGCGCTGGCTTCTTAGCGAGTTCAACGTGAAGGTCGTTTCTTACGGCGTTCCGACTCTCGAGACCCCTGTCCTCAAGAGCAAAGATATCAAAGACATCTCCGCTACCTTCGAGTTCGAGGCTCAGGAGCAGGCTCAGACCTACAAACTCGGCTACAAGAAGAGCGGCGAGAAGGACTACACCTACATCGAGTCATCTAAGCCTTCGTTCTCACTCACCGGCCTGGATATGGGCACAGACTATATCCTCAAGGTAACCGCTCTTGCCGGAGAGTATGAGTCAGAGACTCCTTTCTATCTTGAATTCACTACCGATGTCGTCATCCCGGAGACTCCTTCAATTGGCCAAGTTGAAGCTGAGGCAACCAGCGCGACTGTCGTTTGGAATGCTGTCGAGAACGCCACAAGCTACATCGTAAGCTACAAGAAGAGTGCGGATTCAGAGTGGAACGAAATCAATACCACCGGCACGAAGTACGAAGTAACAGGGCTTAAGGACAATACCTCATACGACTTCCGCGTAGCGGCTGTCCGCGGCAACAAGCAGTCCGAGTTCAGCGCAGT
This sequence comes from bacterium, assembly GCA_963652025.1. Classification (GTDB taxonomy): domain Bacteria; phylum Bacteroidota; class Bacteroidia; order Bacteroidales; family UBA932; genus Cryptobacteroides. The sequence continues at coordinate 15,949 of CAVJRU010000004.1, read as the reverse complement.
CACCACTGCCACTACTCCGGAAATCTCCTGGCAGTACCCTCTTACCATCAGTGACGCTGCAACATTCGTTTCCTGGGTTAACTCCGGAGCCGAATATGTTGCTGCAGGTGATGTCGTAACGCTCGGAAGCAGCATTGATGTTTCCTCTATGGAACTTACCATCATCCCTACCTTCGCCGGAACACTGAACGGTAACGGCAATACATTGAAGATTGCGACAAGCACCGCCCTCATCAATAAGCTCACCGGCGTCGTGAAGGATCTTACGATTGACGGAACAGTAACTTTGAGTCTCGGTGACGATGCGGCTGTGGGTCACGCCCTTGCATCTCTCGCCCTTCTTTCAAGCGGCGAAGTCACAGGCTGTACCAACAAGGCTGCAGTTTCTATCACCTCTACCGGTGTTCTCGGAGCTCCGGTTGTGGCGGGCCTCGTCGCTTACCAGAATGGCGGCAAATTCTCTGACAACGTCAACTATGGCACGGTAAGCCTGACTCACGCTGGAACAGCGCACGTCGCTGTTGACGGATTCAACAGGAAACCGTTCTCCGTTGCCGGAGGTCTTGTCGGTGTGGGCGTGAAAGTTACAATAGACAACTGCCGCAACGAAGGCACTGTCAATGTCAAGTGTACAAATCCGGCGAAGGTCTCTGCCCGTCACTACATCGGAGGTGTCATCGGAACTCCGGAAGACGCTGTCATCAAGGACTGCGTCAACAGGGGCGCTGTAAATGCTGATTTCACCGACTCTGCCAAGAGTGCTGCAAAGCAGGTTTGGGTCGGAGGCGTAGTTGGCGGCCGAAACGGTGATGTGACTACGGTGGACGGAGCTCTTGTCGAAGGCTGCAAGAACTATGGTACCTGCACCCTTATCGCTGAAAACAATGTGAACAACTACCTTGCTGGTATCGCAGGCCAGTCTACTACGGAAGACCCTACTAAAATAACAGGTGCCGTCCTGAAGATTGTCAACAGCACCAACTACGGTAAACTCGTAAAGAAGGGCGCGGGCGGATGCCGTCTCGGTGGAATCTCCGGAGGCGCAGCTACACTTGAGGGCTGCTCAAACGAAGGTGAGATTGTTGTTGACAATATTTCAGCTTCCGGTGTTGTTGGCGGACTTGTGGGCTATCCTACTCAGGAGATTCACACAATCACCAACTGCAAGAGTCTCGGTAAGATTACCAGCAATGCTGCCGGAGCCTTTGCAATCGGAGGTATCGGAGGCCAGTGCGGTAACACAATTCAAAGTTGGAGCGGCTGCACCGTAAACTGCAATATCAGCGCTCAGGAGACCAATGTTGTCGGAATGGTAGCGGGAACTGCAAAGACTCTGGCAAGGACCATCACCTTCGGAACAGAATACGCTCCGATCAAGGTCAGCGGTTCCATCAACGGAGTCGCAATCACTGCAGACAATCTTTCCGCCCACATTGTAGGTGACGCTACAAGAGGTGAAGACGGCAAGATTACTACGGCAAAGAACGGTACATTGGACGCAGCCAATGTCGTCTTCAGCGAATAGAACAAACCGGATGTGGCCGGACCAGTCTTCGGGCCGGCCACGCTTTCGATAAAAACGGATGGAGGGTGACGGGCAGCAGATACCCTCACCCTCCATTTTTATCTTACGGCAGAATTCCGACAACGGATATTCAATTAAACAGATTTATTATAATGAAAAAGTTTCTTTCAGCAGCGATTGCGCTGACACTTACCGTGGCTGCTTTCGCGCAGACAAAGGCAAAGGTTAATTACACATACACCGAGGCCTCTGACCTTACGCTGGTGGGTAAGCTTATGCCTGACACCCCTAACCCATATCACAGGGTTGACACCGTGAAATTCAAAGGTTTCACAAAGAGCGAAAATAAGCAGGTGAGGATGTCTTCCGGCATTTCAGTGGCGTTCAAGACAAACTCCAAATCCATCAAAGTCAAGACAAAATACCTTGACCGTTCATTCCCTGTCAACACCGGCGGACTTTCCGCAAGAGGATATGACCTTTACATTCACGAAGGAGACCAGTGGCTTTGGGCAGGCTCCGCTGTAGTGCCGGACAAGAAACCGGACGACAGCGTCACCATTGTGGGCTATATGGACGGAACTATGCACGAGTGCCTTCTCTATCTTCCGCTTTTCAGCGAAGAGGCTTCAGTGAAAATCGGTGTTGAGGAAGGATCCTCAATCGAGGCCATTGAGAACCCGTTCCGCTACAGAATCGGCATCTTCGGCTCCAGCTTCACCCACGGAACCAGCACCACACGCTCAGGAATGCCTTATCCTGCACAGCTCTCCCGTATGACTGGTCTCCAGTTCCTCAGCCTCGGCTGCTCAGGTAACAGCAAACTCCAGCCATATTTCGCCGATGTCCTTTGTGCCGCCGACGTGGACGCGCTTGTCTTTGACGGCTTCTCCAACCCGGAGGCTGCTCAGATTGACGAGAGACTGTTCCCGTTCATCGAGAGGATTCAGAAGGCTCATCCTGACATTCCGCTCATTTTCCAGCGCACCATCTATCGTGAGTACCGCAACTACAACACTGACCGTGACCGCAACGAGAGCGCGAAGATTGCGATGGCCGACAGCCTGATGAAAGTAGCCGTTAAGAAGTACGACAATGTCTATTACATCACGACTACCTGCGCCACCTCTGACGACCACCAGGCCACAGTTGACGGAGTGCATCCTTCAGACTACGGCTACACTCTCTGGGCGAAGTCAATTATGAAGCCTATCAGGAAAATCCTTAGGAAGTACGGCATTAAGTAGTAATCTGATACGGTGGCGACGCGGATAAAGCGCCGCCGCTGTAGATGTTATAAAGCAAAGAATAGAAATATGAAAATGAGAAAAGCAATCATTGCTCTGGCGCTTTTGCTGCCGGTTGTGGGAATGGCTCAGACGAAAAAATCCGGTAACGGAACTTTCACCTACGATGGACCGAAGATTGAACTCTCCGGGAACTCGTTCAGCTGCAAGCATATAGCTAAGCTGCAGGGTACTGAGGGCGAGTCCTATCAGGGACTGGACATCTGGGGAGACTACATCCTCAGTTGCCAGAACTCCGGATGGCTGACCATCTACCAGTTCGACGGGGATAAGGTGAAGAGGGTAGCGGAGCCGTTCAAACTCGCAAGCTACGGCAATGTGAACCACTCCAATGTGGCCTCACTGAGCAGGACTTTCTATGATAAGGAGGATAAGTTCCCTCTTTTCTATGTCAGCCAGTGCCACCGCAAGCCGGTCAACGGCCGTAAGGACGTGATTTATGTGGAGCGCATCTCCAACGATATGAAGTCTTCCGAGCTGATTCAGACCATCTATTTCAAGGACAGCGGCCACCTCTTCGGCTATGCGCTTCAGTGGGTGATAGACACGGACAACAATTTCCTTTACGGCTACGGCAACACGGTGGATAACAACAATCCTCTCAACCGTCACCGCATCGTGAAGTTCCGCATTCCGTCTCTGAGCGATTCGACTGACGGTCTTGTGGTCCTGACTGAAGATGACCTCATTGAGAACTACCTGATTGAGGACTCATACGCCGCCAAGTTCAATCCTGTAGGCCAGGGTCTTTACATCAAGAACGGTCTTCTGTTTATGCCGGTTGGCCTGGGCAAGGAAAAGTCTCCGTCATACCTGTATGTCTGGAATCTTAACGAAAGAAGGATGCAGAATGTGATTGACCTTCGCGAGGCGACTTTCGGCGAGCTTGAGGACTGCTCAACTTATGGCGATGCGCTGATTATTCAGTCGCAGGGCGATCTGTTCAAGCTAAACTTCTAAAAAAGAGAGAGGGTGACCCAAAAGTCAAAAATTGACTTTTGGTCACCCTCTTTCAGACTTCTTAACCCCCGCAGACTTGCGTCTGCGACCCCTATTAGGGGTATCTCGCGCCTTGGCGCGGTCCCTTCGGGACTTTTTAGTCGGCCTCTTCAATTACAACTTGGCCGTCGCGGACGTCCACCCTGATGGTCGACCCCCTCTGGACGCGGCCCTCGAGGATGGCTTTTGCAATGAGGTTCACAAGTTCCCTCTGCATCAGCCGCTTGATTGGCCTTGCTCCGTAGGCCGGGTCGTAACCCTCGGTGGTCATATACTCCTCAAACTCATCCGTGAAGCGGATTCCGACGCCGTTCTCGTCCAGTTTTGCCCTCAGAGCATCCATCTGGAGATGGAGGATTTCGCGGATGTCGTCCTTGGTGAGCTGTTCGAAAGTGATGATTTCGTCAATTCTGTTGAGGAACTCCGGACGCATCGTCTCGTGAAGCTGAGCCTCTGTGGCGTTGGAGGTCATAATGAGGATTGTGTTCTTGAAGTCCACGGTTCTGCCTTTGTTGTCGGTAAGACGCCCGTCGTCCAGGACCTGAAGCAGGATGTTGAACACATCCGGATGGGCCTTCTCGATTTCATCCAGCAGGATGACAGAATACGGCTTCCTTCTCACTGCCTCGGTGAGCTGTCCGCCCTCATCGTAACCTACATATCCCGGAGGCGCGCCGACAAGACGGCTCACGGAGTGCCTCTCCTGGTACTCGGACATATCAATCCTTGTAATCATATTCTCGTCATTGAACAGGAACTCGGCGAGGCTCTTTGCAAGTTCGGTCTTACCCACGCCCGTCGTTCCGAGGAACATAAACGAGCCGATAGGTCTCTTCTCGTTCTGCAGACCGGCCCTTGAGCGGCGCACGGCATCGGAAACGGCCCTTATGGCCTTGTCCTGCCCGACCACCCTCTTGTGCAGCTCGCTTTCCATCCTGAGGAGTTTCTCCTTCTCGCTCTCCAGCATCCTGTTCACAGGGATTCCGGTCCAGCGGGCCACAATCTCCGCGATGTCCGAAGGAGTGACGGCCTCGTTGAGGATAGGGTCCTTGATGGCTGCCTTCTCCGCCGAGAGCTCTTCGACCTTCTTCTGGAGGGATGCCATCTTTCCGTAGCGTATTTCGGCCACTTTTCCGTAGTCTCCGCTCCTTTCCGCTGAAGCTGCCTGGACTTTGAGGCTCTCAAGCTCGCTCCTGGCGCTCTGAATCTGGGAGAGTATTCCCTTTTCCGCGTCCCATCTCTTCTCAAGCGCGGCCCTCTCTTCGCGCGCCTCTTTGAGGTCAGTCTCAATCTTGTCCAGTTTGAGGGAAACACCCTCGTGCTTTACGGCTTCCTTCTCGATTTCGAGCTGCCGGATTTTGCTGTCCAGCTCTGCGATAGGCTCCGGTACGGAGTTCATCTCAAGACGAAGTTTTGAAGCGGCCTCATCCACAAGGTCAATTGCCTTGTCCGGAAGGAAACGGGAGGTTATGTAGCGGTGTGAGAGTTCCACGGCCGAAATCAGCGCATCGTCCTCAATTCTCACCTTGTGGTGGTTCTCATATTTTTCTTTAAGACCTCGCAGGATGGAGATGGACTCTGCCGGACTTGGCTCGTCCACCATCACCATCTGGAACCTTCTTTCAAGTGCCTTGTCGGTCTCGAAGTATTTCTGGTACTCGTCCAGGGTCGTTGAACCTATCGTGCGGAGTTCTCCTCTTGCAAGGGCCGGTTTCAGGATGTTGGAAGCGTCCATTGCTCCGGAACTTCTTCCGGCGCCCACGAGGGTGTGAATCTCATCGATGAAAAGAATCACCTCTCCGTCGCTGTCCACCACCTCTTTCACGATGGCTTTAAGCCTTTCCTCGAACTCGCCCTGATATTTGGCTCCTGCGATTACGGCTCCAAGGTCCAGAGAGTAGATTATCCTGTTCTTAAGGTTCTCAGGGACGTTTCCGTCCACGATTTTCTGGGCGATGCCTTCAGAAATGGCGGTTTTGCCGACACCCGGCTCACCCACAAGTATAGGGTTGTTCTTTGTCCTTCGCGAAAGAATCTGAAGAACTCTTCGGATTTCTTCGTCACGCCCGATGACCGGGTCCAGTTTTCCCTGGGCAGCCCGTTCATTGAGGTTGATGGCGTACTTCTGTAAGTTTTCGTATTTGTTCTCCATAATAAAATTGTCTAAAACAGCCGTCTGCGGTGACGGTAACTTTGGTATAACATAAAACCGCCTGCTCACTCAGAGCAGACGGTCTTACTTAGTCCAAAATATATTCCTATGCGGAAAATACTGACATTTTGTCAGTTGATGTAAATCTTTTGAAAGTGAATCGGGCTTTGAGGCCTGTGTGGCTGGGGTGATGATGTCAGTCCCAAGAAAGGACGCGTCAAAAAATCCTGCGCCCGGACCTTCCGATTCTCAGCGGAATTATTCAGCTACTGTGCTGTCGGCAGGCTCACCTGCGAAATCAGGAGCTGGAGCTGCAATCTCGGTGTCAATCTGGTCGGTGATGTTGCCGCTGTTGTTGATGTGCGGAACGAAAGTGGTCACGACAGAAACGACGAAGATGAAAGCAACGAGTCCCCAGGTGATTTTCTCGAGCAGGTCAGTGGTCTGACGTACGCCGAAAGTCTGGTTGCCGGTGGTGAAGTTGCTTGCGAGTCCGCCTCCCTTGCTGTTCTGAAGCAGGACGACGATGGTGAGCAGGATACTTGCGATGATTACAAGCACTGTCAGGATTATGAATAAAACCTTCATAGTATTGATACTTTTTAATTATTCTTTTTGGTCTATATTCCTTTTTTCAAGAGGCCATTTAGCCAGCTAAACTCCCTCTTCAAAAAGAAATCTCTCCTCAATGGCAAGAGGGAAAACGGTGCAACCTGTTTTTACCTCTCGTCTAATTTTTCAATAAGGGATGCAAAGTAAGCACTTTTTTCCGGATATGCCAAAATTAGTTGAGAATAAATTGTTTTCGCCTCGTCGAAGTAGCCTTGTTCAGCATAAATGGCGGCGAGGGTTTCCGTGTAGAATCCCAGGTGCTGAAGTCCGGCGGAGGCCTTCTCGTCCTTCTTTTCCGGGACTATGTTTTTGAAAATCTCTGCGGCATCGATGTTTTCCTTCACTGAAGCATAGTCGTCCTTGGAGAAATAGTCCCCGCCGACGATTCTGACTTCCCTATGGTAACCGCCGCTGTTTCCTTGTGTTGAAGCCGCCTCAGTCTTCGCACCCGGCGTTCCCATCTCTTCCGCCTGCGACGCCTTCAGAGCCGCCTCGACGCGGGATTTTACAAGAGCCTCAACATCTGCGTCCCTATGGCTGCCTTCTGAAGAGGCCTTGCCGCGGGAAGCGATTTCGCTCAGGCGTTTTCTGCAGGGGACGTAGAGCGCAGTCTCCTCAAAAAGCCTTCCTCCGTCCGCCGCAAGCACTTCGGGACCCACTCTAAGGCACAGTTCCCTTCGCGCCGCCCCGAACCAGGGGTATATGTTAATCACCCCGGTGAGTTCCTCCAGAGTGAGCTTCCGTAAATCTATAGTAGTTCCGTCCATAATAATAGTTTACATTTTCGCTAGGAGCACAACGCAGCAGACCGCTTTTTGAAGCCCCTCCGCCTACCAGTTGGCGACGGTGGCATTGAAAATATCCTCGCACAGCTTATCCAGAATGCCGTCCGTGCCGGAAATCAGGTCGGCCTCCACAGCATCCAGCATCTGGTCCGCAGAGAAATCCGCGTACGCCGAGAAGGACTTCTCGAAATCGTCCTCCGGGTATTTCTTGTTGGTGAAGTAGATTTTTACGTTCACCGTCAGGCGGTTCATCGCAGCCTGCTCGTCGGCGGAGACTGCAGTCGCCTTCACGTCGTAGCCGGTGATTTCGCCGGCAATGATAAGGTCTCCATCCTCATCCACCTGTTCCAGTTTCGTGAGCTTGCGAAACTTCTCCTTCATTGCCTCGGTGAGGTCGTTGGAAAGTGTAGGGTTGACTTTAAGCGCTTTATACTCAAAGTATTCAATTGTGACTGTCTTGACATCCGGCTGGATGGACGTGCCCGTGAAGGAGTAAATTCCGCAGGCGCGCACAAGCAGAGCCGCAGCGCAAAGCGCGAGGGCACCCGCCACATAGCTTAATATATTTTTTGCCTTTTCCATATTGACTGAAATTCTGCAAGCGTAAAAGTTGTTTCGGGAGGAGGTAGCCGCGCGTCCTCACTCAGCTGACCTATTTGTCGCCCTCGTTCTGCTGCTTGATTTTGCGGTAGAGCGTCCTTTCTGAAATGCCCAGCTCAGCTGCAGCGGCTTTTCGGTTACCGTTGTGCTTGCGAAGGGCTTTGTCGATTAGTTCCTGGCTGAGCCTTTTTAGCGAAATGTCCTGATGGACATCCTCCACAAGCCCCTGTTCTTCAGGCTCGTAGTCTTCAACGCCCTCTCGTTGGGTGTCGTTCCATCTGAACTCTTCCCTGGAAGAATACTCATCTGCCCCGGTGCTTTCAATAGGAGCCGCGATGGAAGAAATGGCTCCTCCTTGATGCTCGCTTCCACCTTTGAGAACCACGCTCTTCAGGTAGTCCACATCCTGCCTCAGAGTGTATAGGGCGCGGATAATCGCCTCCCTTTCCTCGGAGTTCTTGAATGTCTCCTGCCCCTTTTCCACGGTCGCCGGAAGAAGGTTCATATCCTGGTCCGGGAGATATTTTCTAAGAGTCTCGGCGTTCACCTCGCATTTGTCCCCTCTTGCTGAGCACTTGGCAGTCTCGATTGCCGAAACGGTCTCTGCCACGTTCTTGAGCTGACGGATATTGCCCGGCCAGCGGTATTTTTTGAGCGCGATTACAGCATCTTCGGTAAGCACCACCCTCGGCATATTGTATTCGTCCGAGAAGTCCGAAGCGAACTTGCGGAACAGAAGATGGATGTCCCCCGGTCTCTCGCGGAGCGACGGCACCATAATCGTCACCGCGTTGAGCCTGTAGAAAAGGTCTTCGCGGAATTTACCCTTTGAGACGGCGTGGACAAGGTTCACGTTTGTCGCTGCCACCACCCTCACGTCGGTCTTGAGCACCTTTGAGGAACCCACTCTGATGAATTCTCCGGACTGGAGCACACGAAGTAGCTTCGCCTGGGAAGCAAGCGGAAGTTCTCCGATTTCATCCAAAAAGAGCGTGCCGCCGTTTGCCTCCTCGAAGTAGCCCTTGCGGGTGTCTATCGCTCCGGTGAAAGAGCCTTTCTCGTGTCCGAAAAGTTCCGAGTCCACGGTCCCCTCGGGGATGGCTCCGCAGTTTATGGCGAAGTATTTTCCGGTCCTGCGGCGGCTATTCTGGTGGATGATCTTCGGAAGGGTTTCCTTACCCACGCCGCTTTCTCCCGAGATGAGTACGGTGATGTCTGTCGGGGCCACGGCAACGGCGATTTCAAGCGCGCGGTTCAGCGCAGGGTCGTTTCCGACGATGTCATATTTATTTTTAAGTGACTGTAATTCGTTGGGAGTCATAATGTTGTGCAGTGTATGAATTCTTTGTCGGCCTGAGGAGGCGTTTTCCTTGAGCAGGGATGCCCCGTTTTTGGCCGTAACCTGCAAATATACGTAAATATCGTTACATATGCAATGCGTCTGCACGTGGCACACAACTCCCCGTCCGGCTGTTTTGTTGCGTTCAACCGGACGTGTGTGCATTGCACGGACGTTTTTTCATCTTTCCGGTGCAGAGAGAACGCTTCAGTCGATACCCTTGAGCCGCTTCATCATTTTGATGATGCCCTCAAGATGCAGAATATCCCTTTCTTTGCTGTCGACCAAGTCTTTCAGAGTCTTGTTTTCCTTCCTCAGACCTTGCAGTTTATTTTCGTACTCCTCAACCACTTTTTTGTGGGCGGACATCTCAATGGTCCAGCCATCCGCCTTGCTGTAGCGCACTTTTGCCTCATTTAGCGTCATTGCCGGTGTCATCTCCCCGGAGAACAGCTCATCAAGACTTACCTGGAAGATTGCCGCTATAGGCGCCGCCTGTTTGTGAATGAGTTTGGTACTGCCGTTCTCTATGCTCCTGAACTGAGTTACCGATATCCCCAGAAGGTCCGCCATCTGTTCCTGGGTGTACCCCAGGCTTTTCCGATACCAATAAATCTTTTCTTTTATAGAGTTATTATCCATAAAATGGAGCTATATGTTGTTAGCTCCACAAAATTATAGGGAAATGCAACACGAAAATCGCAAGTTTTTCTTGCGAATCGCAAGAAAAACTTGCGATTTTGAAACTTTTTTTGCCCCTCTTTTGCGATATATCTCCCTAAAGATTAGAATATGTGGATAAATTTTCTAAATTTGCAAAGTGCGCCCGGGAGTCCGTGAAAGGGAGACCGGAAGAGGGCTCGGCGGACGCATATAATACACACATACACTAATAACTATCAAGATGAAAACGTATTCCACTAAAGACATCCGTAATGTGGTCTTGATCGGCAGCACCCGTTCAGGTAAGACCACATTATCTGAAGCCATGCTCTATGAGGGCAAGGTCATCGACAGACGCGGCTCGATTGAGGCTAAGAACACAGTCTCGGATAACGCTGAAATCGAGCAGATAAATCAGAGGTCAATTTACGCGACGCCGCTTTTCGCGGAGTTTATGGACACGAAGTTCAACATCATCGACGCTCCGGGCGCCGACGACTTCGTTGGTGGAGCAGTTTCCGCTTTCAGGGTCTGCGACACAGCCATCCTCATCGCCAACGCCCAGCAGGGAGTTGAGGTCGGGACGGAGATTTTCGCGCGCTACGCGTCCAAGTACAAGATGCCGGTCATCCTGGGCGTGAACCAGCTTGACGGCGAAAAGGCCTCCTGGGACAACACCCTTGAGGGTCTAAAGGAAGCGTTCGGCCAGAAACCGGTCATCATCCAGTTCCCTGTGAATGTGGGACCCGCTTTCGACGGTTTCGTGGACGTGCTCAAGATGAAGTACTATCACTTCACTGACGAGAACGGAACGAGGGAGGACCTCGAAATTCCGGCAAATCTTAAAGAACAGGCCGATGAACTCAGAGGACAGCTCATTGAAAGAGCTGCCGAGTTTGACGACACTCTTATGGAAAAATATTTCGAGACGGGCGTGCTCACCGAGGATGAAATCCGCAAGGGTCTGGGCATCGGTATCCGTCAGGAAACAATATTCCCTGTATTCTGCCTTTCTGCAAAGAAGGATATCGGCGTGAAGAGGCTTATGGAGTTCACCATCAAGGTGGCCGCTGCCCCTGCCGAATGCAAGGAAATCACCAAAGAAGGAAAAGAGATGGAGTGCAGCGTCGATGGACCTACTTCCATATTTATATATAAGACTGCTGTGGAACAGCATCTGGGCGAGGTGGCATATTTTAAGGTTATGAGCGGCCGCCTCACTGAAGGACAGGACCTTGAGAACCCGGAGAACGGTGAGAAGGAGAGGATTTCCACCATCTACGCCGTGGCCGGAAAGAAGAAGGAGAAGGTCACTGAACTCATTGCAGGAGACCTCGGATGCACGGTTAAACTCCGCGCCGCTAAGACCAATGTCACACTCTCGCAGCTAGGAAGCGAGATCGTGTTTGAGCACATCAACTTCCCTAAGTCCCGCTACCGCACCGCCATCAAGGCAAAGGAACAGAAGGACGACGAGAAGATGAACGAGGCTTTGGGCAAAATTTCCGCCGAGGACCCTACAATCATCGTCGAGTACTCCAAGGAGCTCAAGCAGACCATCCTCAAGGGTCAGGGCGAGCAGCACATCAACATCGTCAAGTGGCGTCTTCTCAACGAGAACAAAATTGAAATCGATATGTCCGCGCCGAGGATTTCCTACCGCGAGACCATCACAAAGGTGGCAGCAGCTTCCTACCGCCACAAGAAGCAGTCCGGCGGCGCAGGCCAGTTCGGTGAGGTTCACCTTCTCATCTGCCCGATCGTCGAGGGACAGCCGATGACCAACAAGTTCAAGATTGACGGCAAGGATATGGTTCTCAACGTCAAGGGTCAGGAGTCTTTCGACCTTCCGTGGGGCGGAAAGCTCGAGTTTGTCAACTGCGTCGTGGGCGGTGCGATTGACGCGCGCTTTATGCCGGCTATCCTCAAGGGTATCAACGACAAGATGAGCGAGGGCCCGCTTACAGGTTCGCTCGCACGCGACATCAGGGTCTATGTCTATGACGGAAAGATGCACCCGGTAGACTCCAATGAAATTTCCTTCGTTCTCGCTGCACGCAATGCCTTCAAGGAGGCGTTCCGCAATGCCGGTCCGAAGATTATGGAGCCTATCTACAATGTCGAGGTGCTCACTCCGGGCGACTATATGGGCGCTTGTATGTCGGATCTTCAGAACCGCCGCGCAATCATCGAGGGTATGGACACCGACAAGGGCTTCTCTGTCCTGAAGGCAAGGGTTCCGCTCGCCGAGATGTACAAGTACTCCACTGCATTGAGTTCGCTGACTTCCGGAGCAGCCACATTCAGTATGGAATTCGCTGACTTCCAGCCGGTTCCGGGTGATGTGCAGGAGAAACTCCTGAAGGCTTACCAGGAGAGCGAGACCGAGGCTGAATAGAAGCGGTCTGCTGCGTTGTGCTCCTTGCGAAAATCCTCACAACCGATAGGTTGCTGCGGTTTTCGCTTCGTCCCGAGCCTTGCATCCCATCTTTTATTCTGCGGGGGTTAAAAAGTCTGAAAGAGAGTGACCGAAAGTCAATTTTTGACTTTTTGGCCACCCTCTTTTTTTATAGAATTTTCTTACCTTTGTAATTAGGTTGAGGGGATGAAGGTAGATATATTGAAAATCAAACATTTATAGATATGAAAAAGATAAATATCATTCTCACAGTGGCTGTTGCGGCAGCGCTCACTGTGGGCTGCAAGTCGCAGCAGGAAAAGGAAGAGGCTTTTACAGCTAAGGTTGAGGCTTTTGAAAACGACTACCGCTCTCAGATGCAGGCAATTTATGCTGATTCCACCCTCACTGATGAGCAGAAGAACGACAAGGCCATCGCTCTAGACGAGTCTCTCACCGAGGAATATGTCAATTTCAACAAGGCGGCAATCGAAAAGAACAGAAGCAACAATATCGCTGTTCTCGCTCTTCGGAACATCTACTCTGAGCTTGAGAATCAGGAACTTATAGACCTTGCGGCTACTCTTGCTGACTCCATTCAGGCAAACCCGGTCGTGGCGAAAATCGTCAAGGCTGCAGAGCAGGGCATCAAGACCGAGGAGGGAAAGATGTTCGTGGATTTCACCATCGAGGACTCTGACGGAAAGACCGTTTCATTCTCCGACTATGTGGGACAAGGAAAATATGTGCTCGTTGATTTCTGGGCATCCTGGTGCGGCCCTTGCAAGAGGGAGATTCCGAACATCCGCAAAGCATACGAGACCTACTCTCCGCTTGGACTTACGGTTCTGAGCGTTGCGGTTTGGGATAAGCCGGAGGATACCAAGGATGCGGCAGCGGAGCACGGCGTAGTGTGGAATCAGATTATCAATGCCGGCACTGTTCCGACCGAACTCTATGGCATTCAGGGCATTCCGCAGATTATGCTTTTCGGCCCGGACGGCACCATCCTCAAGAGAAACCTTCGCGGCGAAGGCATTTTTGTCGAATTGGATAAGTATTTCTCTAAGTAATGAAAACTGACCTCGTTAGGCCGAAAAAGGCCCTGGGACAGCATTTCCTTACGGATTTGAGCATCGCGCAGAACATTGCCGATGCTCTTTTGGCGGAAAAAGACGAAGAGGGAGCACCGATGCCGGTTTTGGAGATCGGTCCCGGAATGGGGGTGCTCAGCCAATATCTTCTTGAGAGGGACGACATTGACCTTCGGATGATTGAGATTGACCGGGAGTCGGTGGATTATTTGCTTACGCATTTTCCGAATGCCTCCGGGAGGGTCATTGAGGGAGACTTCCTCAAGATGAACCTTTCCTATTTCTTCCCGCCGAAGAAGGCTTCCGCAGGGGTGGCTGATTCCGCAAAAGAGAAGGGACGGGAGGCGGAGACCGGCACCTTCGCCGTCATCGGCAACTTCCCTTACAACATCTCCTCTCAGATTTTCTTCCGTATCATCGACCACAAGAACTCCATTCCGCAGGTGGTGTGTATGATTCAGAAGGAAGTGGCCGAGAGAATCGCTGAAAAGCCCGGCAGCAAGACCTACGGAATCCTCTCCGTGCTGCTTCAAGCCTGGTACGACATCGAATACCTTTTCACTGTGGGCGAGGGCGCGTTCAATCCGCCCCCTAAGGTGAAGTCAGCGGTAATCCGCCTGAGGAGAAACTCCCGCACTGAACTCGGCTGCGATGAAGTCCTCTTCAAGAGGGTGGTGAAAACCGGCTTCAACCAGCGCCGCAAGACCCTTCGCAACAGCCTCAAACCTCTTATCGAGGAGTCCGCGCAGAAGGGCGGATGGTCAGAGCAGAGGAAAGCGGAACTCCTCTTAAACCCAGTCTTCGAACTCCGTCCCGAAAGGCTCAGCGTAGAAGATTTTGTCGCTCTTACTAAACTTCTGAGTGATAATTAAATAGGGCTGAATTAAGAACAAAACCGCGCTCAAAGTCAATATTTTTTCGACTTATAGCGCGGTTTCTTCGTCACTTCTCCGCTCAAAGTCAATATTTTTACTTTAGAACGCTCGTTTTAGAGGGTGGCGATGACTTCGAGGCTGGCGCGGAGGGTCTTGGAGAGAAGGCTTACGGCTTCAGGGAGAATCTTGGGGCAGAGACCCGGGGCGGAGAGGGCTGCGCAGAGAAGGGCGGCAGGAATCAGAAGGCCGGTGAGGGGGATGGCGATGAGGTTCGTCAGGAGAAAATACTGAGGGAAGGTGCCGAAATAGTACCAGGCGAGAGGACCTGTCGTGAGCTGGCAGGAGATGGAGAGGGCGGCGCTGTCCCATATGAATCTCATCGGGCGCGGGAGATGGATGCCATTCGGGATTAGTCCTTTGAGTTTGCTCCTGCCACGCTCTTTAGATGTCGCTTCATCGGACGAGTCTTGAGCCTTGCCCTGCGGGTAGAGACCACTGAGACCGGGGCAGATGTAGGCTATGCCTGCAATGGCGAGATACGAAAGTTGGAAGCCTGCTTCACGGAGAGCCCCCGCATCAATGCACACCTGCAGTATAAAACTGCCCGCAAGAGTGGTCCTTAGGTCGGACTTTCTTCCCAGAAGCACCCCCGTTTCCCTTACGAGAATAAAAAGAAATGCCCTGCAGAGCGATGCCCCCGCGCCGGTCATCACCGTGTAGGCCCCCGTTGTGAGGATAATGAGGACGGAGCGGAGCTTTTCCGCCGCGATGCTGTTGCCAAGGAGCAGCTTCCCTGTGCGTGAGATGACTCCGTAAATGACTCCGAGGTGCAGCCCGGAGAGGGCGAGGATGTGGGAGGCTCCGCTTTGCCTGAAAGCGGAGACGGTCTCGGGAGAGAGTGCGCTGCGGTCTCCGAGAAGAAGTGCCTTCAGGAGGGCGTTGTCTTCGCTGCTTTTAAGAGGAAGAGACTCCAGGAGGGCGTTGAAGTTTTCCCCAAGTCCCCTGAGAGCCTCTCCGAGCGGCCCGCCGGCGAGGGGCCGTACACTCCCCGAGAGGGAGCAGAGGGAGGCTCTTGCGCTGCAGAGCGCGCCGCAAAAAAGCAGAGCCGCGAAGAGCGGCGCCGCCCAAAATTCGTTTTGGACGGTGCCGGCCCCTACAGAGCTTCGAGTGCACGACAACGCCCACAGCAGCGCAAGGCCAAGCGAAATGCTCACTACGAGTGCCCCCAAGGGCATATTTCCCCCGGAGGGGATGGCAAGAGATTTTCCTCCGGCAAGGAGGTCGGTCACAAGAGAAAAGACGACGGCTCCAAGGGAAAAGGGGAGCGCGACAAGTTCGATTCTTCTGAGCTTCGGCATAAGCGTCACTTTTCAAAAGAATCCTGAATCCGATGCCAAATTTATGAAATTTCTCCCTTCCGGGCAAGTCTTTCCCGCCGGGTTATCGGGTCAATGGACTTTTGGGCGTCAGGGACCGCAGGGGTAATGAATCACGGGAGCCCCTCCTCAGACGCGCCTCAGATGCCCTTGAACGGAGTGCTGAAGTCGGTGTCGCATACAAGGCTGCCTTCGGTGCTGTCAAGAGGGAAATCGAATCCCTT